>JAYVPN010000150.1:0-17347 GCA_043757365.1 Gemmatimonadota bacterium
ACGTCGGCGAGTTTGCCCGGCTCGAGCGAGCCGATGTCAGTCGCGAGGCCGATCGCCTCGGCGCCGACGATCGTCGCGGCGCGTAGCGCGTCGTGCTGCGAGAGGCCGCCGCTCTGGAGCAGCCAAATTTCCCAATGCATACCGAGGCCTTGAAGCTGGCCATGGCTTCCGACGCCGATGCGTCCGCCCGCTTCGACCGTCTTGGCGACGTCTTCGGCGTGCTGCCACATCGCGTACTCTTCCTTGAGCGCGAATCCCGCCGGTCCGGGGGCGTTGCCCTGACCGCGGCGGCGGAGCTTTGTGTCGAGATCGACCGGGTGCGTGAAGTGCACGAGCTTCTGATCGGCGAAGAGATTTTCCGTCTGGTAGAACCAACCTTCACCGAACGGGCCGCCGTACTCGACGATCAGCGTCGGCGAGTTCGTAAGCTGCGTTCCCGTATACCACGCGAAGACGTCGCTGTACTTCGGCGTGATCGGAAGGGTGTGCTCGATGCCTGGATAGCCGTCGAGGCCGTGCGTGATGTCGAGTTTGAAGTCGAGACCTCCTTCGGTCGTTGGCATCAGCCCGAGTTCCTTCGACGCCATGATGACCCACTGACGCTGCTGACGGTTGCCCGTCATGTACATCTTGAGCGTCTTGGTATCGTAGTAGGTCGCGTACTTCTTGAGGATCGTGCGCGCCTGCTCGAGGTCCTTGATGTTCTCGCCGATGAAGACGCCGGGACCCGTCGTGTAAATGCGCGGTCCGACGACGTCACCCGTTTCAACGCGATCGCCGTACGAGAGGAAGTCGGTCGTCGCCGTCTGCGGATCGCGCGTCGTCGTCGTGCCGAAGGCGAGCGTCGCGAGATACTGCCACACCTGATTCGTGTGCACCGACGGCGTGAGCCACTGCGGGTGATAATGCGTGTCGACGAAGCCCGGCATCACGGTCTTGCCAGTGACGTCGATGATCTTCGCGTCTTGTGGAACACTGACGCTGCCCCGTGCTCCCACGGCAACGATGCGGTTGTCCTTCACCAGCACGTCAGCATTCTCGATGATTTCCTTACCCTTCATCGTGATCGCGCGGCCGCCACGAAGTACGACCGTACTCCGCGGCGTGTCGCGCACGGCACTGACGACGATGCGCTGCTCTGCCGGCTTGTAGCCCGGCTTGTCTTTCTTGGCCGAGTCGGCCTTGGCAGCCGAGTCCGGGCGCGCGGCGACCGCAGGGGCAACGGGCGCAGCGCCCGGCGGAGCGGCCGCCGCGACGCTGTCGCGCTTCGCCTGGGCCTTCGCCTTCACGTCGGCCTTCAGCGAATCTTCGACGACCTTCGCGCGGTCGAGATCGTACGTCCAGAGCGCGTTCGCGAGGGCCCACGACACCTTGCGGCCGTCGCTGCTCCACGTCGGGAACTCACCGCCAACGTCGTTCAGCTTCTTCACCGGCACCGCCGCAGCGGCCGGAGCGGCGACCGACACCGTCGGCGCCGTCGCGCCAACCTGCGGCACGGTGATCGTGTAGATGTCCATACCGACCATCGCGAGCGCTTGATCACCTTTCGGCGCCATCACGACGATTGCCGCCGCCGGGGCCGTCGGGAGAGTCGGTTCGAGATCGTCGTCGCCCAAAAACATGTTCGCCGCGCGGCCGCCGATCGAGTGACGCGCGTCGCGCACCACGAGGCCGGCGTCGAGCGTCGTCACGCCGTTGTTGTTGGAGCCTGCGCTGCCCTCAACACCGGCCATCGGCGGCATCGGGCCAGTGACCTTCAGATGCGACTTCATATCCGTGCCGTCCCAACGGAACGACACCAGACCGTCGCGACGGCCGTAGGCGAAGATGCGGTTCGGATCGGAGGTGAAGTGCAACGTCCCCATCCCGCTCGACGGAATGATGAGCGTCGCCGCACCACCCGTTGCCGACACCCAGACGAAATCCGAAGCGGCCGGACCAAAGAACGCGGCGCCAGCTTCCTGCAGTTCGCGAGCCGCCGCCCGCTGCGCGACGATCTTGTCGCCGGCCGGCGCCCACGCGACTTCCATGTACAGGCCGGGCGACGTCGTCAGCTGTGAGATCGTCGCCTTTGCCGTCTTCGGCGCGAACGTGGCACGCATGATCTGTCCGCCCTTCTCGTCGTTCCACGTGACATACGCGAGCGACTTCGAATCGGGCGCCCACGTCGGCCCGTATTCGCCGATCTCATTGCCGCTCACGCGCACCGGCTTTCCGCTCGGCAAATCCATCACGTAGAGGCGATCGAGCGAGGTGAAGGCGAGCTGCTTGCCGTCCGGCGACGGCGCGACGTCGCGAATCTGGTGTGACGTGAAGCTCGCACTCGTATCCACGCGATACGTGAACTTCACTTCCGGCCCCATCGCCATCTTCACGTCGGCGGAGAAGGGAATCTTCGCGGCGGCGCTGCGATCGACCGGCACGCGCCAGATTTCACCGCCATAGGAGACGACGATCGCCTTGCTGTCCGGCGTGAACGAGTAGCCCGGATACGCATCCAATGGCGCACGGGACTCCGTCTCATCGCGCTGCACGGGGAAGGCGAGCCACTCTTCGCCCTGCGTCTCGAGATTACGAACGCGGAGGCCGGTCTTCGTGTTGTAGCGCGTCGCGTACACGAGGAGCTTGCCGTCGGGCGAGATCGCCGGACGGAACGCCGAACCGAAACGCGTCGACATCTGCGACGTCTTGCCGTTCTCGCGGTCGTACACGTAGAGCTGGTACTGCGGCCCGACCGCGTTGTACTGCCAGTCGCCGATCCGCGCGGCGTACCACATGTAGCGCGCGTCCTTGCCGAACGCGGCGCCGACGGTCTTCAGCATCGGCGGTGCCGCCGTCATCAGATTGAGGCCGTTGCCGCCGTCGACGTTGTACATCCAGATCTTCGAGGCGCCGCCGAGCCCGCCCGACTTCGACGCAACGACATACTTGCCGTCGGGCGTCCACTCGGGGGAGATGTAGCCGTTGTCATTACCTTTCGTGACCTGCACGGTGTCTTTCATGTCCATCGACATGATCCACACGTTATCGCCGCCGCTCCGATCGGAGACATAGACGATCTTCCGGCCGTCAGGAGAGAAGCGCGCCTGCGTGCTGTAGGCGAGCCCGCTCGTGATCGCCGTGGCCTTGCCGCCGGCGATCGGCAGCGTGTAGAGCTGGCCGAGCATGTCGAAGATGATCGTCTGGCCGTCGGGCGAGACGTCGAGCGAGAGCCAAGTGCCCTTCGTGGTGGTGAACGAATGGGTGCGCGTCGCCTTGAGCGGCAGCGTGTTCGCCGCGGCGGCAGCAGCACCGCTGGCGGGAGTGCCCTGGGCGCCGAGCGCCGCAGCGCCGAGCGTGGAAAGCGCGAGTAGAACCGCGGTGCGCGACAGACGGCTGATCATGGGAGAACGTCCTCAATGGGTCGGATCTGCAGGAATAGTGATGCAGGCAACCTTCAAGCATACGACCGGAGTGGTGTAGTCTGCCAGTGATAGCCGGGACAAAGCGGTCGAAAGGCGCTATTGAGCTCCCCGGCGCGTTTTTTGATAGCCTCTCAGGCCTGGCGCGACTGGAGCGACACTGACGGTTCTGCGTGTTCTATGTCTAACGCGTTTGGGCGCAATCGCATGTCACGGCTTCATTTTCCGAAACCGGTGTTGCCGCAACGCACGCTGTGCTGTGGGGCGAGCTGAACGAGGCCACGGATCTACGCGGATTGGACTCTTTTAATACTCCGCGTGTATCCGAGGCGTTTTTAGACTCGGCTCGTGGACGAAGTCTGCTCGACGCGCTATGTTCGGCGTGTTGACCTCAACTCGGAGCGCGCTGATGTCCGTTTCACGTCGCAACTTCATTGCTTCGCTTGGCGTCGGTGGCGCCGGTGTGCTGGCGCTTCCGCTCGTGACGTCACGAGGACGCGAGTCGCTGTACGCCTTCCAGCAGGTGCAGGGGACGTCGGGGACCGCCGCACGGCGCGCCGACCGCTTGATGGCGGCGCGCGCGGGGATGATACGCATCGACAGCAACGAAAATCCGAATGGTCCGGGAGCTGGCGTGTACGACGCGATCAAGGGCGCGCTCGGGACGTCCAACCGGTATCCGACGCAGTCCGAAGACGACCTCATCGACGCGATCGCCCGCAGTCACGGCGTGAAGCCCGAGAATGTGCTGCTTGGCTGCGGCTCCGGTGAATTGCTGCGCGCATCGGTGCAGGCGTTCACCTCGGCCGACCGCGCGCTCGTCTCGCCGGCGCCGACCTTTGAATCGTCGGCAGGCTTCGCGCGTTTCATTGGTTCGAAGCTCATCGAACCCGGGCTCGACGCATCGCTCAAGTTCGACCTCCAGGCGATGAGCGACGCGGCGCGCGGCGCCGGGCTCGTCTACTTCTGCAATCCGAACAATCCGACGTCGACCGTGCACACGAAGGCCGAAGTCACATCGTATATCGCCGACGTGAACAAGCGTTCGCCCGAGACGACGATCCTCGTCGACGAAGCCTATCACGAATACGTCGCCGAACCGGGATACGCGACTTCGGTGCCGATCGCGATCGCCAACCCGCGCGTCTTCGTCCTGCGCACCTTCTCGAAGGTCTTCGGCATGGCCGGTCTACGCGTTGGCTATGCGATCGGCCAGAAGGCGACGCTCGACAAGATGCGCCCCTGGATGCTCGGCTCGAACGTCAATGCGCTCGCCCTTGCGGCGGCGACGATGACGATCGGAGACAGCCAGCACATTGCCGCCGAGGTGAAGCGCAACGCCGAAGCGCGCGACTTTACGAAGAAGTTTTTCACGGATGCGGGTTACACTGTCGCCGGCGCCGAGGGCAACTTCCTCATGGTGAATGTCAAGCGTGACATCCGCGCGCTGAAGGCCGAGTTGATCAAGAAGAACGTCGCGGTCGGCCGTCCGTTCCCGCCGCTGAATACGCACCTGCGCATCTCGATCGGCACGATGCCCGAAATGAAGAAGGCGCTCGAAGTATTGCACTCGACGCTGGTCTGATGCGCGCCCGGGCACTGCTCACCGCACTCGCAGCTGCGAGTGCGGTGAGCAGTGCCCGGGCGCGTGACCGATGCGCAATGAAAATCCGGCGTTCCACGCCGCCGTCGGCTCGTTCAACGAGTCGGCGTGGAAGCCTCTCACCCAAGGCCGAACTTCCCGCCGACTCGATGAGCGCGTCGATCCGGCGTGGCCTGTATCTGCTCCGCTTCACGCCGGAGAGTTTGCCGAAGTACGCGACATCGAGCTTGCGCTGTACGAGCTGCCATCAGAATGACGGACTCAAGGCGACGTCGGCACCGCTCACCGGCTCGCACGCGCGCTGCAACGACAGTGCCGACGCGAAATCACTCACCGCGGTGAAGATGTCGTCTGCGGACCGGTTCGTTCGCGACGATCGGCGCGGCGGTCGAGAACTGAAGTAGTGCTCGTCCGCGGAGTAGCTACCAAGGGAAGCGCCGCCCGACGATCACCTTGAGAATGTTGTGGTCGCCACGTCCCGCGAGTTGGATACCGTAGCCCGCGTTGAACTCCCAGTCGCGTGAGATGAACAGATCGATCGACGGGTAGATCATGTGCTGCTGTTCGGCGCTCGGCGCCAGCTTCACGATCGAGCCCGTCGCCCCATAGTACTCAATGCCGGCCGCGATCTTTGGGTTGAGCGTCCATGCGAGCTTGATATTGGGGCTGAACGACATCCCTGTCGCGCCAGCGCCGGCGTCGGGGCCCTTGAGCGACCAGCCGATCGTCGGATTGAAGGCCCAGTAAAAGGCGCCGATTTGTTGATCGATAATCGGCCGAAGCTCGATCCCGAATTCGTTCGAGTCGTACTTCTTGTCGGCGGGGCCGAACTCCGTCGAAAGACTCAGTCCGACCGGCAGTCCCCACGACTCCGGCGCGCGAATGCGCGGACGGATGTGCGAGCCGACGACCCGCCAGCCAGTGCCCGCTCCTTCGCTCGTGAACACGTAGAAGCCGAGCTCGAAAATATCGCTGAAGCCGTGCGTGATCTCGAGCGTTTCGTGAAGCGCACCGTTCGTCGGGAGCATGCTCCCGACCGTATGCTGACTCCCCGCCGACGTGAAGTTCGAGTGCAGCTCGAACAGCGTCGTCCCCTTGTCGGCGGTCTTCGACGGATACACCTGGATCTCATAATTCTCCTGCGCGTCGACCGGTGCGGCGATGACGGTAGCGGCGAGAAGCAAAGCGGAAAACAGGATTCTCATATGCCCGAATTACGGGAATCCGTCGTTTCCCGTTGGCGCGAATGCTAAAACCAGTAACCGAACCGGACTAAAAGAGCCCGGTGTCCGTCACCACTGAAACCTTCCTCGGCGCGGATCGGCCCGAGCGGCGTCGCCGCTTCGACGCCGATTCGAAGGCCCGTTTTCACCGCGCCGAAATACGTATCGGTCCGCTTCGTGAGAAAGCCATCGCCGTCACCGATGCTGCCGATCATTCCTTCGAGCCGTGCCTTGACGATGCCGTTCAAGCGGCGACGGAGCAGGAGGCTGCCGAATACTTCCTGCGAGCCGCGGAGCTCCGTGATCCGGTAGCCGGCGAAGCCGTCGTCACCGCCGAGCGTGAACGTGTGCTGAATGGGAAGACGTCTGCCCCAGCCGACGCGAATGCGCGGGCGAATCTCGACGCCACCGATCTCAACCACACGGCTCAGATCGAGCCGCCCGCGTTGATAATCCCCGAGTCCGATCACTTCGATCAGGTTGCCGAGGTCTGCGTCATTGCGCGCCCGGAAAATCGCCGCGCGCATGCCGAACGAACCTCGCGTGCCGCGACCCGGCTCGCGCCACAGGTATTCAGCGAGCCCGATTTCCCCTTGCCAGCGCCCGATGATCGGGTCCTGCTTCAAGCCCCAGAACCCTGAAACCTCCTGCGTCTCCGCGGACGGTTTCTCGTTGGCGCCGTCGAAGATCCGAACACTCTCGTGCGCGACATACACACCGAACGACACCGGCAGATACGTCTTGCGGATGAGCGCTCGACGGCGGATGAAGAAGAGGCCGTCCTGCTCGTACGCGCCGAGCTTCAGCAGTCCGACGCCTTCGGCGTCGCCCTTGAACAGCGTGCGGTCCACACCACCGATCCAGAGGCGGCCCGACATGAATTGATCGAAGGCGAAGCCGGCGCCGAAGGCACGCTGTGGTGCCTGCTCAAACTTCACATTAAACGACACGTCGTTGCCGCTGCCTTCCGGATTGAGCCACACCGCGCGATATCGCTCGGAACGCCCGAGCTCGCGCAGCCCGGACTGCAAGCGGCTCCGATCCAGCGCACCGCCCGCCTCGAGGCCGAGATCGCTCATCAGGTTGTCGCCGTCGCCCTTCGCGCTGCCGGCGAAGCCGACGTTCTTCACGTGCGTCGGCGACACGGCGCGCACGTTGCCGTTGAGCGGGCTCAGGCAGGGGGCGGCACCGAACGCCGCGATCGCCGCGCGCTTGCCCACGGCGATGAGTGAGTCGGTCGTCGCGCGCGAAAAATCGAGATTCTCAAATGTCTTCGTTTGATTCTCGATGGTCACATCGCGCCGCTCCGGCGAAGCCTCCTCCTGCTCGAACAGCGAGTTGAGCAGCACCGCGGTGATCGCCAGCGGGTTGTCGTAGGTCGAAGGATTCGGTGCTTCGTACGGCAACAGCGACGTCCAGGTGCGAACCGCGCCCATCGAACGGGCGATCTTTATTGGTGCGTTTTCGGCGATGCCGCCGTCGGTGAGCCACTGTTCGCCGATCCGCACCGGACGCAGCACCACGGGAATCGCCATGCTCGCGCGCACCGCCAGCGCGAGGTCGCCCTTGCCGAGGACGACCGGCGCGCGCGTATCAATGTCCGTCGCTACGGCGCGGAACGGAATCGCCAGCGAATCGAAATTGCCCCGCGCCATGAGATTGCCGCGCAGCATGAGCATCGAAACGAAGGCGTTGACCTCCGCCTCGCGCACCGCGCCGCTTTGCAGCACGTAGCCCGTCTGCCCGCGCTCCCAGACCGCGATCGGCCGCAAGACGCCGAGCGACGACGATACCGCCGGCTCGTAGCGCCGAATCACCTTGTCGATCGGCAGCGCCTTCGTGATCGAGTCGATCTGATTGCCGCTCCAGCCCGACGCGTAGAGCGCGCCGATGATCGCGCCGATGCTGGTGCCGACAATAAAATCCGGTTTGAGCCCGAGGCTGTCCAACACCTGGATCACGCCGACGTGGGCGAATCCTTTCGCGCCGCCGCCGGCGAGGACGAGGGCAGTGCGGGCGGGAACACACGCCTGGGCTTCGAGTCGCGTGCCGAGCGCGAACGTGAGAACGAGACCGGTGACGATTTTGCGCATCACGGAAACTAGTCTGATTTCGGTCGTAAGGTAGCGACGTGAATGGCGACGGCGCCGAACAAATAGCGATGGACTCTTACGACCGTGAATCCGGCATGTTCGAGATCGCGATTGAACGTGCGCCAACTCACAAATGAATTGATCGACGGCCCGATATAACCGTACGCCACCGGCTCCCGGTGCCAGAGCCATCCGACGATGTTCCCGGTGGTCCGCAGGTACCACAAAAACAGCGCACGCCAGATGCCGAACTCGGGTCGGTAGAAATCCAGTGTCACTAGCGTGCCGCCGGGTTTCAGCGCCCGCGCCGCTTCGCGCAACGCCGCGCGATGGTCGGGCACATTGCGATAGCCGTAGCCGGCAGTGATCAAGTCGACGGAGGCGGTGCCCGCGGCGAGGGCGCCCATATCTCCGACGGTGAAGGCGACACCGGGTGCCGGTCGCTCCGCGAGCCGACGGTCGGCGAGCGCGATCATTTCCGCCGAGGCGTCGATCCCGCGAACCGTCGCGGTGGGAATCCCCGACGCGATCGCGACCGCGATGTCCCCCGTGCCGCAGGCGAGATCGAGCGCCGACGTTCCCGCTGGTGACACTGCACGCGCCTCGGCGAGGAGCGTGCGCTTCCACCCCGCGTCCATCCCGTACGAGAAGAGCCGGGTGAACCGGTCGTAGCTCGGCGCGATGAGATCGAACATCGGCGTCACGAACTGCTGTTTGATCGCCGGATCGGCGAGATGGCGGTCGAGATCGAGGTCGCGGAGGCGCGTCGTCATTTGTCAGTATATCTTACCGTGCGATGCCGACTCCCGCCCACGACGAATCTCCCCGCTCACCGAAGGATCGCGACACAGCCGCGCCAGAAAAGCCGGCGGGGGACTTCGCGTCCGAATCGGCTGTCGGGACGCTCCCTGCAGAACAAATGCAGCCGGTCGACGGACAGTTCACCGACCTCGCAATGTGGGCCGTCGTCTTTGCCGGCGGCATCGGTTCGCGGTTCTGGCCGCTCTCGACGCCCGCCCGCCCGAAGCCGCTGCTCGCACTCGTCACGGGCAACTCGTTGTTGCAGGACAGCGTCGGCCGTTTCCAGCCGCTGATTCCGCCCGAGCGCGTCCTCGTCGTCACGAGCCGCGACATCGCGCCGGCGATTCGCACGGCGATCGCCGATATTCCCGAAGAGAACATCCTCATCGAGCCGCGCCCACTCGGGACGTCAGCGGCGCTGGCATGGGGGGCGCGCGAAGTGGCGCGCCGGGCCGGACCGAATACCTCGATGGTCGCGGTTCACTGCGATCTTGCGGTCGGCTTTCCCGGCGCCTTTCGGGAATCGTTGCGTCGCGCCGCCTCGCTCGCGCACCGCGAAAAAGCGATCGTGACGATCGGCACGCGTCCGACGCGCGCCGAGCCGCAGTTCGGCTACATCCGCGTCGGCTCTG
This sequence comes from Gemmatimonadota bacterium, assembly GCA_043757365.1. Taxonomy (GTDB): domain Bacteria; phylum Gemmatimonadota; class Gemmatimonadetes; order Gemmatimonadales; family Gemmatimonadaceae; genus Fen-1231. The sequence continues at coordinate 9,754 of JAYVPN010000150.1, forward strand.
CACTCGATCCGGATCTCGCGCTCCACGAAGGCGGCGCGCATCAAGTCACGGAGTTCATCGAGAAGCCGACCGAAGCGGAAGCGAGCGCCCTGCTCAACAACGGCGCGCTGTGGCATTCCGGGATCATCATCTCGTCGGCCGAGGTGCTGCTCGATGAACTCGAGCGCTACACCACCGAAATTGCGCCGGGGTTCGAGGCGCTGAACGCGGGTAATCTTCCGGCGTTCGTCGGGATGATCCAATCGGTTAGTCTCGAGCGCGGTCTCCTCGAGCGAGCGAACCGACTGCTCGTGATGCTCGGGGATTTTGCATGGGATGACATCGGCACGTGGGGCAGTCTGCGCCGTGCCCGCGATCTCGACGACGACGGCAACGGCGCGCTCGGTCAGGTCGAGTTTGTCGATGCGACGTCGAACGTCGTCCACACCGAAGCCGGCACCGTCGTCCTCTACGGTGTCAACAAACTGTTGGTTGTGTCGCTACCGGGGCTGACGTTCGTCACGACACTCGAAAAAGCGGGCGACCTGAAAGCGCTGCTCGACGCGCTCCCGGGCAGCATGCGGATCAATCCGACGGGCGGCGCGAAGTAAGCGCCATCGCGCTCGCGCTGAACAGCACGAGTGCAATCCAGACGGCGTCGGCCAGCAGCAAGTGAGCGAGCTGCAGCGGAATCGGCGCGAGCAGCACCGTGTTCATCGCGCCGACCACAAGCTGCAACAGCAGGACGCCCGTGACTGCGCCGGCGAGCGCCTTCACACGCGCATCGGCGAGCCCGCGCGCGATCTGCCGCGCGGCAATGATAGCGCCAATCGCGAAGATGACCGCGAGCGTGGGATGCCAAACGCGCAATCGCACAAACAGGTGCGATCCGTTATCCGCATCCTGCGCGAGCCCCTCGGCGAATGAATTCACCGGAAAGAGGGTGTCGCCGAGCGCCGTGATGCCGCCGCTGACGCCGAGCGCCAGCGCAACGAGCGCAAGCACGATGCACGCGATCCCCGCTCCGCCGACACGCCGCGAAGCCGGCGCGGGTTCGCCGGACGCGTACCACGCGGTCAGCGAGAGCGAGGCGAGCAGCAGGAACGTGTTGATGAGATGGGCCGAGATCCACCAGCCGCGGGCGAGGCTCGCGTTGTGGGCGACCATCTCGAAGAGTACGAGCCCGGCACCGACGAGCGCTTCGGTCAGCATGAAGAACATCGACGCGTAGGCGGCGCGGCGAGCGGCGTGGCCTTTCGGGAGCGTTCTCATCGCCCAGACTACGAGTCCGACGACCGCGAGCAGGGCCAGCCCCGAGGTCAGTCGATGCGTCATCTCGATAATGGTGGCGATGGCGGGCGCGCGCGGAAGCACGACGCCGTTGCACAGTGGCCAGTGGGCGCCGCACCCCGCTCCCGACCCGGACGCTCGAACATACGCGCCCCAAAGTATGACGGCGAGGTTGATGCCGAGGACGGTCCAAGCGTATCTTGTGAAGCGCGACATTCCCGAAGTCTAACCGACACGCTGCCCCCGCGAGATGCCCTCGAGCGCTCCCTTCTTTTACCGGATGACCGATGGTATACGGGTCTCCGTGCGCCCCGCCTATCTCCCGGAGCAGTCGATCCCGGAGCAGCAGCAGTTCGTCTTTGCGTATTTCGTGCGCGTCGAGAACGTCGGGTCACAGTCGGCGCAGTTGTTGTCGCGCCGCTGGCGCATCCACGATTCGATCGGCGAAGACACCGAAGTCGCGGGCGATGGCGTGGTCGGCGAGCAGCCACTCTTGATTCCCGGCGGCGTGCACGAGTACCAGAGCTTCTGTGTGCTGAAATCGGCGACCGGTTTCATGGAAGGGGAGTACCGCTTCGTGCGCGCCGACACGACGCGATTCGACGCGACGATTCCGCGGTTCGCACTCTCGGCCAGCGAGTGGCTGGGATCGTCCAACTGACGCGACCGATCGCCGACGAAGATGTGGCGGCCTGGCGCCGCGTCACGCCGGGCTGCGTCAAGCGCACGCATCTGAATAACGCCGGCGCCGCACTCATGCCGCAGCCGGTGATTGACGCGATCACCGGCCACATCGCGCTCGAATCGCAGATCGGCGGCTATGAAGCGGCGGCGGCGGCCACTCCGGCGACGGCGGCCACGTACGCGGCGATCGCCGAGCTGATTGGCGCGCGGCCTCACAACATCGCCGTCCGCTCCAGCGCGACCTCGGCTTATCAATCGGCGCTCGCGTCGTTCGATTTCGCGCCCGGCGATGTGATCGTTACATCACTGAATGATTATATTTCGAATCAGTTGATGTTTCTTTCCCTCGCCGCGCGCCAGGGGGTGCGCGTCGTACGCGCGGAGGACGCGCCCGAGGGCGGGATCGATCCGGAGTCGCTGCGAACGCTCGTCGAGCGGCATCGACCAAAACTCGTGGCGCTCACCTGGATTCCGACGAACAGCGGACTCGTGCAGCCGGCGGCCGATGTCGGTGCGATCTGCGAAGCGTTCGGCGTGCCGTATCTCCTCGACGCCTGTCAGGCGGTCGGACAACTACCGATCGACGTCGCCCGCATCAAGTGCGACTTCCTCGCGGCAACGGCACGAAAGTTTCTCCGCGGCCCGCGAGGGATCGGCTTCCTGTACGTCTCCGACGCGGCCCTTGCGCGCGGCGCACACCCGCTGCTGATCGATATGCGCGGCGCCGAATGGACCGGGGGCGACAGCTACCGTCTCTTCGACGGCGCCCGTCGATTCGAGGAATGGGAGTTCCCCCACGCGCTTGTGCTTGGCATGGGCGCCGCGGTTCGCTATGCGATCGACGCTGGCATCGACGGTATTTCGTATCGCGCCCACGCGCTCGCGGCCGAGGCGCGTCGCCGGCTCGGTGCGATCCCGGGCGTTCGCGCCCTCGATCACGGCGCCCGACTCTCGGCGATCGCGACGTTTTCGCTCGGTGGTCGCTCGGCGCCCGAGATGGTCCAAACACTTCGCCAACGCGGCCTCAACACATCGGCGCACACGAAAGCCGATGCCCCGATTGACTTCGCGCGACACGGCGAGACGTCTTCGCTCCGGGTGTCGCCGCACTACTACAACACGATTGATGAGATCGGTGTGCTCGAATCGGCGCTGCGGGAAGAGTTGGCGCGCTCGGAAGCTTAACAACGCCTCGAATGCACGCGGATTAGGCAGTGGGAGGCAAACTGCGGCCGCGGATTTCGCGGAAACAGGGATACGGCAACGGCCACTGCAAAAACGGGGGAACAACTCGCGGCCAGAGAGTTGTTCCCCCGTTGTTGTTCTTGCAGTATCCGCGCGTTACCGCGTAATCCGCGGCCGCTGTTGCAGTCATCTCCCACTCATCCGCGAAAATCCGCGGCGTCGTTGAGCCCGTCCTACTCGGATTCACGCGCCACTGGATTGCGTGCCATCCGCACGAATAGGGAAAGAGAGAACAGCACCGACACCAACAACACCAGCACCGACAGGAACCGTACGAACCGCGCCAGCGCGAGATCGGAATGGAGCATCCCCGCGTGCGAGAGCAGATAGTTCCAGTCGTGCTCGCCACCGTCTGGCGAGAAGCTGACGAGATCCATCTGCATCGCCCGCGCGTCGGCGATGTACGGTGCGAGATCGCCGAGGCTCGCCGCAAGCCAGGTGCCGCAGGCGCCGGCGGCGAACCAGTCGCGGGCGGTGCCGACCATCGCGGCCGCGGCGCCGATCGGCACGATGAGCTGCATGAGGCTACCGCCGGCGATTGTCATCCACTCGCCGCCGAACGAGAAGAACAGGTGCCCGAATTCATGGGCGCCGAATGTGATGCCGCGGAATAAATGGAACGACGCGTTGTCGCCGAGCGGACGCATTGCCTGCCACGAGAGGAGTGCGAGCAGCGCCGCGCGCCAGCGCCAGTCGCGTCCGGCGCACCAGTCGTCGAGTTGCGCAGCTACAGTCTGTTCGCTGTCCATTGGTAGAATTACGCATCGTCGATAAGCGCTCCGCTACCCACCCTCCCCCTCATCCGAGCCGCATGATACAATAAAGATTGTGAAGCGTCTCTGGCTGTTCATGGCGGCCGCTGCGGCGTGCAGCGGGGGAGAGAAACCGATCGCGGTTTCTCTCGTGAAGACGGTGGCCGTGAGCGTCGTGAACTCGGCTATCGCAGTCGGCGAGCAGACACAGGCATCGGCGCTGTTGCTCGACGCCAGCGGCGTCGCCGTCACCGACCGCCTTCCCACATGGACGTCGCTGTCGCCGACGATCGCCAGCGTCTCCACGAGCGGACTCGTGACCGGCCTCGCCGCCGGCGTCGCCACGATCCGTGCGTCGTCGGGAACCGTCGCCGGCGAAGTGCAGGTGAGCGTCAGCAATCCGGTCGCCGCGTCGATCGTGTTCAATCGCGATACCGCGACGGTCACGATCCCCAACGGCGCCGTCCAGATTCTGGCGACGGTCAAAGACGCCGCCGGGACATTGATTCAGAACCCGGCACTTTTCTGGCAGTCGGCCTCGCCCCTCATCGCCACGGTCAGCGCCACGGGCTTGATCACCGCCGTCGCCGTCGGCACGACGATCGTGCGTGCGTCGACCGACGGACAGACGGCGACGCTCACCGTCACCGTGAAGGCGACGCCAAGCGCCACAGCCGCGTCGATCACGTCGATCGTGCCGTCGAACGTGCTGCGTCCGGGCGCGTCGTACGTCGTCACGGGCACGAACTTCGCCGCCTCGGCGGCCAACAACATCGTACTGATCGACGGCGTCGCCGCGACGGTCAGCGCCGCGACGACCACGCAGATGAGCATCACGCTGCCGACCGCGGGTTTCAATTGCGATCCGACGCATGCGGTCTTCCTGCAGATCAACGCGAACGGTCAGATCGGTGGCGGGCCAGCGACGCTCCAGACCGCGAACACGCGGACCCTCGCCGTCGGTCAAAGTGTCGTCGTCACCGCACAGAGCGAGGTGCGCTGCAACGAACTCGCGCTCACTGGTGGGAAATACCTCGTGAGCATCTACAACGCGTCGCGGCCGACGGTCAATGCGAACGCAACGGCGTCGACATCATTGATTGTCCGCGGCGCGATCGCAACGGCGGCGGTCGGCTCGAGCACCGCGATCGCACCGTCGGCGGCACCGGCTGCCGCGCGCGCCCCGGCATTCGTTTCGAATGTGCCGCGCATCGGCACCCCGGCATTCGATATCGCCGAACAGATGCGGCGGTCGCGCGAACGGGACGTCGTGCACGCGCGGCTGCTCGAATTCAATACGAACCTGCTACGACGCGAAGGCCCGGCGCTCAATGCAAATCTCGCCGCCGCGCGGACGCTGAACCGTGCGCGCGGCGCACTCGTGCCGGGCGCGCGTTCCGATGCCGTCGTCGCGCAGGTCGCGACCGTTGGCGCGATCACGAGCGTCAAGATTCCGAACCTTGACGCGGGAAACGTCTGCGTCAACAACATCCCGATCAATGTGCGCACCGTGTACGTCGGTCAGCGCGCGATCATCGTCGAGGATACCGTCAGCGTCTTCGCCGGCAAGACGACGCTGCAAGGGCAGATGAATGCCTACTTCGCGCAGCTCGGCCAGGAGTTCGATACGGTGATGTGGCCGCTGCTCACGACCAACTTTGGCAATCCGCTGGCGATGGATGCGCTACTGAGCAACACGGGCAAGATCGTCATGGTCTTCTCCCCGCGGATCAACCAGCAGCAGGGGGGCGGGGTCCTCGGCTACGTCGTCAGCTGCGACTTCCAGCCGGTGGCGCAGTTTCCGTCGAGCAACTTCGGCGAGTACTTGTACGCCGTCGTTCCAACGAGCTCAGCGCCGGCGTATTCCAATCTCGAGACGCGGGATTCCTGGCTGCGCGTGATGCGCGCCACGGTGATCCATGAGGTCAAACACATCACCTCATTCGCCGAGCATCAGAGCAGAAGTCTCGGCTTCGAAGAGGTGTCGTGGGAAGAGGGAATGGCCCGCAACGCCGAGGAACTCTACGCGCGCACTTTTTACGGCACGGCGCAGAAGGGGAATGTCACCTATCAGCAGAGCCTCTTCTGCGACATTCGCTACACCTCGACGTCGCTGCCGCAGTGCCTGAACCGCCCAGTGCTGATGCTACGGCACTTCGACAATCTCTACAACTACGCCACGAACTCCGAGGTGCTGACGCCGCTCGGGCGTCCATTCTCGAGCGATCCGACTTTTTATGGAACGGCGTGGTCGGTCGAACGATGGGCCAACGACCAGTTCGGGACGAGCGAAGCGCAATTCCTCAAAGATTTTACGACGAGCAGCACCACCGGACCGCAGAATATCGAGGCTCGCACCGGGCGCCCGTGGGAAGAATCGATGGGTGAGTGGTCGCTGGCGATGTACCTCGGCCGCCGCGCCGGCTTCACGTCGCTGAACAACGCGCGCCTCGTTTTCCCGAGCTACAATCTCACCGACATGTATGCCGGGATGTGCGCGGATCTTGGTCCGTGCACCACGACGAGTAATCCGCAGCAACTCTATCCGTCGGCAAGCCCGTATTCGCCGCGCCTCGCTGTCTTCGGCAACTTCTCGACGACGATTCCGTCACTCGTCGGCGGCGGTGTGAGCTACTTCGAAATCAGCGGTCCGCAAACCGCAAAGCAGCTCATCGAGCTTCGCGCCTTCACGGGCGGCGATCCGGCGTCGACGGTCCGCCTCGCGATCGTCCGCCTGCAGTAGCGCGCGGGCATGAACGCGCCGCGCTAGTTCTCCCGCAGCGCCGCCATCGGCGTTCCGCGGAAGACGTCCCGCCCAGTCGCGAGACCGATGCCAACAGCCAGCGACATCATCGCCGCGGCAATGCCGAGCGCCGGTCCGTAGGCCGGCGCGAAGTGGCCGTCGAAGACGAATCGCACGAGTCCCCACGCGCCGCCGAACGACAGCGCCATGCCGGCGAGCGCGCCGAGTGCGCCGAGCAGCGCGTATTCCGAGAGGAGAATGCGCCCGATCTGGGCGCGCGTCGCGCCCAGCGTCTTAAGCAGTACGCCCTCACGAAGCCGATCGCGCCGCGTCGCCGCGACGGCGCTGAAGAGCACCGGAATCGCCATCGCGAGACTGAACAACGCGAGGAACCGGACCGCGATGCTCACCTTGCCGATGATATCGGTTACGGTCTTGCGCACGAGCGAGAGATCGAGGCTCGAGATGTTTGGGTACCGCGTGACGGACTGACGCTGCAGGCGCGCGACGGTCGTATCGGACGCAATCGCCGCGACCGCCGCGAACTGTTTGGGTGCATCCTTCAGCGCCTTCTCCTGCAGCACCGCGAAGAAGTTCGGCTCGAACCGGCCCCAGTTGATCTCGCGCGTGCTCGTCAGCTTCGTCGGCACGCGCACGCCCTGCACATCCCACGTGATCACGTCGCCGACTTTGACCTTCATCTGCTCGGCGACATCCTTGTCGAGCGAAAGTTCGGTGAGTGAATCGGCAATCGCCGTACCGCCGAACCACTTGCCGGCGATCAGCTTTTCCGTCGGCACCATCGAATCGCGATAGGTCGAGCGGTACTCACGCTGGAAGGTCCAGTGGTTCGCCGGCACCGCGTGTGCCGCCCCCCACTGCGCCGTCGTCCGGCCGTTGA
>JAYVPN010000151.1:0-4548 GCA_043757365.1 Gemmatimonadota bacterium
GTTGCGCATCATCGAGAGATTGCAGGCGAGCACGATCACACCGCGGGCGATGAGCGCTTCGATCGACAGCTCGGAGTTCGTCCCGGGCGCGTCCGCAGCCTTCGAATAAGGATTACGCAGCGTCGGCGCGCCGGTCGCTGGGTCGTTGATCTTGTTCTTCTCGCCGTATTTCAGCGTCGCCCACATCGCATCATTGAGCACCGCCGGCAGCGCCGCGTGGCGGCAGACGATGACGAGACCGAACTCGGCGTCCGGCGTTTTATAGACTTCGCCGTAGCCCTTCATGTACGTGAGCGCGTTCGTGAAGGCCATGCCGCTCTCGATCTGCGGCATATCGAAAACCATCCGGTGCTTGGCACGTTCGATCTTCTCGACCCACGACACATCCCAGCCGCCCTGAGGCGCCGGATAGCTCGGGAAACCACCGCCCTGCGCGAGCAGCTCGCGGGCCGTGACGCCGGTGGCGGCGAGCGCGGCGGTTCCGCCGGCGACAGCGGCAATAAATCCGCGACGGTTCGTCGAACGAACGGGCGCCTGGTCGGTGCGGTGGTTCACGTCGAGCTCTCCTCGGTGCAGTGGTCGTTAGACGAGCGGCGGCGCGTCCGATGATGCGTTCTTCGCCTCGGGCGTGCGCCACAACAACAGGGCCAGTAGAATCGCGCCGATGGTTACGCCGGAGTCGGCGACGTTAAACACATAGAAACGCGAGCTATGAATGCCAACGTCGATGAAATCGACGACGCCCTTCACCGAGCGGAATCGGTCGATGAGATTCCCGAGCGCGCCACCGGCGATCATCCCGAGCGCCATCGCCTGCCATCGGTCGGCGGCGTCCGTCTGGCGATACATCCGGTAGATCACCACCAGCATCACACACGCGATCGCCGCAAAGGCCCACCGCGACGCATCGCCGAGCGACATGTTCATGGCCGCGCCGGTGTTGTAGGTGAGCGTCCAGCGCAGGAAATCACCGACGACGGGCTTCGCGACGTGCAGCGCCAGTTTGTCTTCGGCGATGCGCTTCGTGATAAAATCGACGACGACGATGCTGCCAAAGAGCGACCAGAACCAGAGGTCGCGGCGGGCAAGGCCGTTCGAGGAAGCGGAAGTCGGAGGTATCGAGGTCATCAGTCGTCCGTGGCGTTGTGCGCTAAGTTTCCCTGTGTGCGATACACCGATCTTCCCATAGACGATGCACTGCCGGCCCTGCGCGACGCACTGACCGCGGGGACGCGCGCGGTGCTGCAAGCACCACCCGGCGCTGGGAAAACTACCCGGGTGCCGCCGGCTCTGCTTGACGCTCCATGGCTGGGTGGCGGCCGGATCGTCATGCTCGAGCCGCGGCGGCTCGCCGCCCGGGCGGCGGCACACCGGATGAGCGCCGAACTGGGCGAATCGGCGGGTGGCACGATCGGCTATCGGGTGCGCGGCGATTCGCGGGTCAGCGCGCGTACGCGCATCGAAGTCGTCACCGAAGGGGTGCTCACGCGGATCATTCAGGACGATCCGTCGCTTGAAGGGATCGGGCTCGTTATTTTCGACGAATTCCACGAGCGGAACCTCGTCGCCGATCTGGGGCTCGCGCTATCGTTGCAGAGCGCCGAACTGCTGCGCCCCGACCTCCGCATTCTCGTGATGTCGGCGACGCTCGACGGCGCTGCCGTCGCTTCGCTGCTCGGCGATGCGCCGATCATCACCTCCGAAGGACGGGTGTTCCCGGTGGAAACCCGGTGGGTTCCGCGGCGCGACAACCAGCGAATCGAAGGTGCCGTGACCGCAGTGATCGATCGCGCCCTTCGCGACGACGAGGGCGACATCCTGGTATTTCTACCGGGCGTCGCGGAAATCCGGCGCGTTGCCTCGCAGCTCGCCGAGCGCACGTTCCCGCCGCGCACGACCGTCTTTCAGCTGATGGGCTCGATGCCGCTGGAGGAACAAGACAGGGCGATCGCGCCGAGCCCGGCCGGGACGCGCAAAGTCGTGCTCTCGACGTCGGTGGCCGAGACGAGTCTGACGATCGAAGGCGTGCGCGTCGTGATCGATTGCGGTTTGGCACGGGTGCCGCGGTTCTCGCCGAGCTCCGGCATGGCCCGGCTCGAAACGGTTCGCGTTTCGCAGGATGCCGCCGATCAACGTCGGGGCCGCGCCGGCCGCATCGCCGAGGGAATCTGTTACCGCGTGTGGGACGCCGCAGAGCAGACGCAACTGTTGGCGCACAGAACTCCAGAAATTCTCGACGCCGATCTCGCACCGCTCGCGCTCGAACTCGCCGCCGCAGGGATCAGTGATCCGTCGAGCTTGCGCTGGCTCACGCTGCCGCCGGCCGGCGCGTTCGCGCAGGCGCGCGAGCTACTGACCATTCTCGGAGCGCTCGATGCACCGGGCAAGCTCACGCCGCACGGCGCGCGCATGGCCGAGGCGGGATTGCATCCGCGACTCGCTCAGCTCGTGCTGCGCGGCGAGGCGATGGGCCACGGCGCGCTCGCCGTCGATCTCGCGGTGCTGCTCGCGGAACGCGATCTCGTTCGGCACGACTGGAACTCGCCCGACGTCGACGTCCGCACGCGCGTCGAGATTCTCCGCGCGCCCGGTGGCGCCAACGATCCGCGGGCCGATCGCGGGCGCGTCTTTCAACTGCGCGACGAAGCGAAGCGACTGCGCCGTGAACGGCGCATCGTGGACGCGGCACCGGATTTCGATCAGATCGGCGCGCTCGTCGCGCTCGCATATCCCGATCGCGTCGCGTTGGCGCGTGGCGACCGCGGGCGCTTCGTGATGCGCAATGGCTGCGGGGCCCGCGTGAACGATGCCGCCTCGCTTGCCGGCGCTCACGCGATCGCCATCGCGGAAACGGACGGCGCGGCCGGCGAGTCGCGCGTCTATCTTGCCGCCACGATTGACCGCACGACGATCACATCGCTCTTCGCGAGCGAGATCCGTCGTGAAGAAACGGTCGAACTCGATGAATCGAACGGTGTCGTGCGCGCCCTCGTTCGCGAACTGCTGGGCGCGTTGGTGCTGTCGGAAAAGACCGTGGAACGGACGGACGCATTGCTCGTCGCAAACGTGCTCCTCAACGCGATCCGCCGTGACGGCATCGCGTCGCTCCCCTGGAGCGAGAGTGCAAAGCGCACGCGCCAACGGCTCGCGTTCGCTCATTCGGCCGATGCCAGTTGGCCGAGTGTGAGCGATGGCACACTCATTTCCTCGCTCGACGAGTGGCTCGCACCGAGCCTCGACGGCATCACACGGACGTCCGGCCTCGCGAAACTCGACCTCGGCGGACTGTTGCTCAACCGACTCGACTGGAAACAGCGTGCGGCGCTCGACGACTTCGCGCCGACGCACCTCGAGGTGCCGACCGGGTCACGCATTCCGATCGACTATTCCGCTCCGGAATCGCCGGTTCTCGCAGTGCGACTGCAAGAAATGTACGGTGCGACGGAGACGCCTCGCATTGCGCAGGGGCGTGTGCCGCTCACACTCCATTTGCTCTCGCCGGCGCACCGCCCCGTTCAGGTGACGCGCGACCTCGGCGGCTTCTGGACCGGCAGTTATTTCGAGGTTCGCAAGGAGATGCGTGGACGGTATCCCAAGCACTACTGGCCGGAGAATCCGCTCGAAGCGGAACCGACGCGGCGGACAAAGCCGCGAGGGACGTAGCCGGCGGTTGTCCGGCTTCACGACGGGCGGGTAGTTTACTTCTATAATGAGAGTACCCGTCCCACTTCAGCCGGCCCGATGCCGCGCCCGGCAACTGATCGTGCTCGTCGCGCTGAGTGCGTGTGCCGGCGCGTCAGTCGCTGGCGCCCAGGCGACGTGCACGCCGCGCCGACCGATGGTGGACGCGGTGAAGTTCAAGGGCAACCGTGCCGTACTGACGAGCGACATCGCGCCGATCATCGCGACCGAGCGCACCGGACTCTGGCGCCGTTGGTTCGGATGGAACAGCGGCCCCCTCACCTGTCTCGACTCCGCCGAACTGCGAGTCGATGCCGTCCGCATTCACGAACTCTACGGCGACCGTGGCTATCCAGCGGCGATCGTGAAGTCGTCGGTGACGCGCAAGGGAAAGAATCGCGCGCAAGTGCTCTTCACGATCGAGGAAGGGACGCCGATCATCATCGACACGGTGCGCTACACGGGGATTCCCCCGCGCGTCAACGTGTCGCGATTCGAAGAACGGTTGCTGCGCGGACCGTTCGACGATTCGCTCTACACGATTCTCGCTGATTCCATTCAGTTGCAGATTCGCATCGCCGGTTACGCGCGGGCGCTTCGATGGATCGATTCGAGCAAGTCCGACACGACGAAGCGGCGCGGAACGATCGCGATCACCTTCCGTCCGGGCAATCGCAACTACTTCGGTACGATCGACGTCGCGATCACGCCGTCGGGGAAAAAGCCGGCGCTCTCCGAGGCGACGATCGCGCGGACACTGCGCATTCACAGCGGCGCGCGCTACAACCCGCGGCTCGTGAGCGAGAGTCAGCGCGACCTCTACGATCTCGAGCTCTACAAGTCGGTGCGCATCGACACGGCGCCGCG
>JAYVPN010000152.1:0-4538 GCA_043757365.1 Gemmatimonadota bacterium
CGCTGCATCATGAGCGACGACGCCACTGCGTGCAGTGAGTTCGTGCAGCGACTGACGCTCAACTCGTCGGTGCCGCGATCGGTGCGCGCCTCGGTGATCAGTCTCGCTCTGGAAACGGGCGGACCGCACGCTTTTTCGCGGCTTCAGGAGGCGAAAGGCGGCGTGCGCGAACACCTCGCCGCCGCGGCCGGAATCCCTACCGACTCGCTGACGCGACTGTGGATTCAGCGCGTCAATGACAGTTCGCGGTCGACGGCGAGCGTACCGTTTGCCGCGCTCGCTTTGACCGCCCTGCTCCTGCTCGCGACGAACCGGAGGCCCTCGTGCAGCTGACACCGTTCCGCTGGTTGCTCATCGCCGTGATCATCGGCGGCGGCGGTGCGATCGCCGCTGCGCCGACCGTGGCCATTACCGACGGGCCTGATCCGCGTCGCGCCAACGTCGAAAGGAAAGCGTCGATCGATCTGGACAGGCGATTTCTCCGCGCGTCGAGAACGGTCAGCCGCTCCTCCGCTGACTGGCGGCGCGAACTCGCGGCTCCCGTGGCGGCGCAAACGAAACCGGGCGCGCCGGTCATACCGTCACGCGCTGCGCTTGCTGTGGGCGAGACGACGCGCGATACGATGGCGTGGACGCGGTTGTCCGCCACTCGCGACTCGATCGAATCGCTGCGCGCGCGTTTCGCAACGGGCTCGCTCGGTGATATCGGTTTCGCAGTCTCGATCATTGGGACGCCACCGGGCGGCGCGATCCGAGACGCCGCAGCCTGGGCGGTGTTGCCCGAGCGACTCGACGGCTCGACGTGCGTTGTGGTGGCTGCCGCCTCAGCACTGCGGTCGTACGCGCATCGCGGCAATGCGTTCGGGCCGTGCTTCTGGTACGGCGCATTCGGCATGCCGGGCCGCGCCGCACGCGAGTGGCTCAGCGAAACGAGACATCGGGGCAGCGGCCAGATCAGCGGCATCGAGCGCGGCAACCGCGAGGCGAGGCGCACGTGGGCCCTCACGTACGTCGGAATGGCACGCGCAAACGCCGAGATGCTCATGCTGAGCGGTGCGTCGCTACAACTCGCCGTGTGCGTCGCGCGCGGCGGCGACAGTTGCGGCAAGCTCGAGACCGATCCCGCGTTGTGGCAGTGGACGCGGTTCGGCGGATCGCTCCGCGACCGCTACGGCGTGGTCTCCCTGCAAACGAGTTTCGGTATCGATCTGAATCGCGGGCCCGGCGACTTGTACTCCGAGTTCGGCGCCGAGCGATTCGGGAAACTGTGGCGGTCACCGCTCCCGTTTCCAGAGGCGTTCGAGGCGGCGATGGGGCTGCCGCTCAACGACTACATGCGGCGCGCGGCGATTCGGGAAATGGGAGGCCCGTACCATCCCGGTCCGCAGATCGATGGTTCGACCCTGCTATTGCTGGCACTCGCCGTCAGCGGCCTGCTCGCTGTGACGTTCTTGCCGCGCGCCCGGCCTGTCGCGCAGTAACCGTCTGCGCTGGCGGTCCGCGTCTGCGTGACGTACGATAACTGATCGTTTCCAACCCTCAGGGAGGTCAGATATGCCGTCAAAGACGCCGCTCGAACGTCGCAGTTTCCTTAGCCGTCTCGCACTCGGCGCCGCCGCATTCGGCAGCACTTTTGCGCTTCCCGCGAGCGCGAACGCCGAGCCGCCGCGTCGCAGCAGCGGTCATCCCGAAGATGCGTGGCTCGATGATCTCAAAGGCATGCACAAGCTCATTTACGACAGCACCACCGCCGAGAGCGGCTTCAACGCCTGGTTCTACGCGCGGAATTTCCTCACCGCGAACGCCCTCGGCTACAAAATGAAGGACAGCGACTGCAGTGTCGTCGTCTCGGTTCGTCACTTCTCGACCGTGTATGGCTACAACGACGCGATGTGGGCGAAGTATCCGCTCGGCGAGATGGTCAAGCTGACGGATCCCGCGACGTCGAAGGCGCCGGTGAAGAATCTGCACGCTGGCGAGGCGAAGGAACTCGCCGGCCGTGGCATTCAGCTTGCAGTCTGCGGACTTGCGACGACATTTTTTGCTGGTGAAATCGCGAAGAAGGGTGGTAGTGCGGCGGATATCGAGAAGGAGTTGAAAGCGAATCTCGTTGTCGCGCAGGCGAGGATCGTGCCAGCCGGGGTGGTAGTCGTGAGCCGGGCGCAGGAGCATGGGTTTACTTATACGTTTGTTGGATAGCAGTGGGAATGGGAGAACAGTGCGAGTGCGAGAACCGTGCGAGTGTGAGAACAGTGAAAGTGCGAGCGGCGAGTAGTAGACGGAGTGCGAGTGGACCGCAACGGAATAAGCGCGACCGGACAAAGTCCGGTCGCGCTTTCCTTTGCATTACGCACTCCATCTACTACTCACCGCTCGCACTCACACTGTTCTCGCACTCGCACGGTTCTCGCACTCGCACTGTCCTCCCACTCCCACTGCTCTACGCCGCCGCCGCATCGTATTCCGGCATTGGTTCGTCCACTACCGCCGACTCCGCCACTCGCACTCGTCCGAACAACCGGCTCGCCTCGAGTAGCTCATACTGCATCCAGCCCCAAACAAAGAAATACGGCACCGCCTCGAGCCCGGCCATGCACGCAATCAGTAGCGCGACCCGCGCCGGCGTCGCTTTCGCCGAGAGAAACCAGATCGCGAGTCCGACGGCGGCGATGACATACGAAGCGTTCTCCGCCTGATGATTGAAGATCACCACAAAGACCATCAACGACGCGAAAAAGTCGCGGCGGAAATCCGGGTCGGTCCACGCCGAGCGTCGCAGAACGAGCGGCGCGAGCAGCATCGTGGTGGCGATCGCCTGCAGCGCCCAGTTGGCGATCGGCTCGCCCGTCCAGTTACGAATGACGACCATGATGCTGCGCGCGAAGGTCAGATCGCCTTCGTCGGCGAGGAGTAGCGAGCCCCACGATTTGTACTGCGTGACGAGCAGCTCCGACGACGTCACGAGCAGCGGCATCGCGAGCAGGGCGACGAGGACGAGAGCGAACGCACCGACGAGCCGCGTCCGGTCGCGCCGGATGAGCAGCATCGGCAGCAGTGCTGCCGGAAAGAGCTTCATCAACATTCCCGACGCGATCGCTCCGGCGGCCTTCCAATGGTCGCCCGCTTCGAGCGCGACGAACGCACCGACCATCAGCGCGGCAACGAGCCCGTTACTCGACGTGCTTTGCACGGCGGCGACTAGCGACGGAAAGACGATCAGCGTCGCCGCCGTCGCCTGGCACTTCCCGAAGAGCGCGCGCATCGCCGCGTAAACGCCCAGCGCATTGATGAGCGTCCAGGCGAGAAGCCCCGCGAGGAACGGCATCAGCGAGAGCGGCGCGAACGTCATCGCGACCGACGGATTGTACTTGAAGAGATCGCGATCTTCCGTTCCCTGCTCCGTCGGATAGGCCGCGTAGAGATTGCGTCCTTCGGCGAGATGCACGAACGATTGCCGGAAAATCGGGAACGTCGCGTGCGACGTCGCGAGGATGCCGCGCTGAATCGTCGCAACTGCGGCGAGCGCAATGCAAGAGGCGAGGATCAGCCGACGGGCCGGTATGCCACGGAGCAACGTTCCAAGACGGAACGAAAACGGGCTGTGGAAACGATTCAGAGGAGGCTCAACGACGCGCACCGGGGGATAGGCGAGGGAGTGGAAAAGCTGGTATCCGGTAAATGTAGTCGGTATTCTGGTGCGATACAGGGCACGGGCCTTCCAAAGAGGTCCGCGTCGCGGGAACTGGCGTCGACGCTGTCTCTGGACGTCGTCGCCCGGCGCCCTATGTTTGGTGCTTCTCCCACTGCGAGGCCTTTCGTGAAAACCCTCAGCTTCCGCTCGGCGTCTGTCGCATCGATGTTTTTGCTCGTCACCGCCGCCTGCTCGGCGCCGGCCGCCGCAGCCCTCTCCGACGCTGACAAGACCGCGATCGAGGCACAGGAGCAGTTTTTTTCGAGATCGATGATCGCCGGAGATGTAGCCGGCGTTGTGAAATCGTATTATGCGCCGGACGCGGTGTTCTTGCCGCCGAACGAGCCCGCAGTTTCCGGCTCGGCTGCGGTGGAGAAAGCGCTCAAGGCCTTTCCGCCGCTCTCGGTGATGAAAATGCAGACCGAAGAAATCGTCGGCGCGGGCGATCTCGCGTACGTTCGCGGGACGTATCAGATGACGATGAACCCGCCCGGTGCGCCGCCGATCACCGACTCGGGCAAGTATCTCGAGGTGTTCCGCAAGCAGGCCGACGGCAGCTGGAAGAACGCGCGCGATGCGTTCAGCTCGAATCTGCCGGCGGCGGCGCCAGCGCCCGTGTCGGCCGCAGCGAAGAAGTAGCGACCACACAGCTGTCGGATATCGGAAAACACGAAGGCCTTCGCTACCGAGTCGGGTGGCGAAGGCCTGCGTCTTTTGATCGGACTGTTGCGTGGTACGACGGCGTACTGAGAGCCACAGGTCAGGATTGAACTGACGACCGCTCGATTACGAATCGAGTGCTCTACCACTGAGCTACTGTGGCGTGAGGTCCTGCTATGCCCTGACT
>JAYVPN010000153.1:0-17065 GCA_043757365.1 Gemmatimonadota bacterium
CTTCGCTTCGTGCGTGGCTCCGAGGATGTTCGAGTCCGTCGAGTACGCCTTCTCGGTGCTCATCTTGTACTCGAAGCCACTCTTGACCATGTACTCGGACATCTCCTTGCGTCCGCCAAGTTCGTCGATGAACTGCTGGTCGAGCCATGGCTTGTAGATCCGCAAGCCCGGATTGGCGAGCAGGCCGTAGCGATAGAAGCGCTCGATGTCGTTGCCCTTGAACGTCGAGCCGTCGCCCCAGATGTTGACCTCGTCTTCGCGCATCGCGGCCACGAGCATCGTGCCGGTAACGGCGCGGCCAAGCGGCGTGGTGTTGAAGTAGGTCTGCCCCGCCGTCGAAATGTGAAAGGCGCCGCATTGCAGGGCCGCCATGCCTTCGGCGACGAGCGCTTCGCGGCATTCGACCAGTCGCGCTTTCTCGGCGCCGTAGGCCAATGCCTTGCGCGGGATTTCGTCGTAGTCGGTTTCGTCCGGCTGGCCGAGATTGGCGGTGTAGGCGTACGGAACCGCGCCCTTCGCCCGCATCCAATGCAAGGCGGCGCTGGTATCCAAACCACCGGAGAAGGCAATGCCGACTTTTTCGCCGACCGGGAGATGCTGGAGGATGTTGGCCATGCAGGTAAAGTAGCCGATTCCGCCGGTCGGTCACAGGGCACCGGCGTGGATCGCTCACGTCACGACGGTGGCATCCTCCGGCATCGGAATCTTCGCGAGGGCGGCGCCGCGCACGAGCTCGGCAAACGCCGACGCGATCACCGGGTCGACTTCCGTTCCCGCCTTCTCTTCGAGGTAATGCAGCGATTGTTCCGACGACCACGGCTTTCGGTACGGACGGTTGGTGGACAGCGCATCGTACACATCACAGACATGGACGATGCGACTGGCGATGTGACAGCCGCGATCGTTATGGAATTTCGGGTAGCCGCGCCCGTCGAGGCAGACGTGGTGCTCGTAGGCGACGACCGCCGCGAGTTGCATTCCTTTCTCCCGCTCGATCAACAACCGCGCCCCTTCCGCCGGATGCTTCGACATGATCGCGATTTCTTCCGGCGTGAGACGGCCAGGTTTCGTGAGAATTTCGTGCGGAATGCGCACCTTGCCGATGTCATGCAACAGGCCGGCGACACCGAAGGCCCGGATCTCGGCACGCGAGAGTCCCAGTTTCTCTGCCAATCCCATAGAAAGCACCGACACATTGCACGCGTGCGTCGTCGTGTACTGGTCGAAATCCTTCAGCATGACGAGCGGAAGCAGCATCTGCTGATTCTGGTGCATCGCGATCGCCAGTGAACCGACAACGGCCTCCACTTCGGCCATTGGGATGCGGTCGAGTGAGAGGACTTCCTCGTGAATCCACGTCACCGTCGCGATTTCTTCGGACAGCGTAATCGAGAGCGAACTGAGTTCGGCCTCGGCCATCGCCTGCGCCTCGACCTCCGCGCTCGACGGCGCGCTGGCACCGGCCTCACCCTCTCCGCCCATCAACCGGAGCGACCCGAAGCGCACCGGCGAGGCGACGAGTTGCCGGCCGTCGTGCGTCTCCGGCGGGCGCCCGTTCAGTTGCCGCCACATTTCCTCGAGTGCGATTTCCCACGAGTCGCGCGTCACGTCGGCATCGATTTCAATGCGCTCGATGCCGACCCCTGAAAGCCGCGTCCCCCAATCCCAGCCCCGCAACTCTTCCACCGGCCGGCCCTGATAAACCACACCGTCGCCGATGATCGAGAACTCCGCGTAGGCGACATCGCTGAGGAGATCGGCGAGCCGCGCGTACGAGACATCAACCACTCGCTCGCGCGCCGGATGCCCCGCCGGATACAACGACATCGTCGAGAGACATTGACCGAGCGATACCATGAATGTCGCCGCCTGACTCATGCGACGCCTCCGAAGCCGGCGGCTTCGCGCAGCGATGTGTCGGCGGACTTTCGAGCCAGCACGAACGTTCTGGCAACGAGCGGATCACCGCTCCATTTCGCGGCGAGCACCCGAAGCGCGGCGAGCACTTCCGGTGATTTCTGCCGCAACTGCCAGCGACGAAAAATGAAACCGCGATTCTGGCCGACGATCGTCAACAGCCAGTCGCGGGCGCGGGGAAGCGGAATCTGCTCGAGCAGCGGGATCCCGCGGATCCGGAGTTCGGATCCTTCTTCTGTTTTCGCGAGCACTTGCAGGAGCCGAGCTACCGACCGTCTCGGAAATCCATGGGCGCCGGCCTCGAGCGCGGCACGGACGACGAGGGCGTCCGGGTCGGTAAGTCCTTCGTGGATCGCATACTCGCGACGATCGGGATAGCGCGCGAGGAGCTTCACGGCCTCGACGCGGATCGTCGGCTGCTCATGCCGCAGGAAAACATCGAGCGCGACGCCCGCCGGCGGCGTCGGCAGTCCGCCGAGGAGGGAGAGAAGATTCCGCTGAACGTACCACGGCGCGCCGTCGAGGCGGGCGATGACCGAATCGCGGGCTGCCTCACCGATGTCGCGAAGCCGATCGATGATGAGCTGTCGCGTCGCTTTCGATTCGGAGATCGAGAGGGCGTCGAGCATCGCATCGGCTTGCACAGCTCCGCAGCGGTCGAGCAACTGCTGTGCCCCGTCGAAGTCGAGCGGTTCGCTGAGGAGAATGCGGCGGAGCGTTTCGTCGGCGACGAGATGCGCGTGGATCGCCGGCCCCGCAACATCGGAGTGGTCTTCCGCGTCGAGCAGGGAGAGTATGCGTCCGATGCGACGGCTCTCAATCATCCGGTCGACGGCGGTGAGGACGTCGGCACCGAACGACTCAGTCTCGAGCGCGATCTGCAAGAGGCGGTCGGATCCCGCCGACTCGCCCGCGTCGAGCGGTGCGTCGGTCGAATCGTAGCCAGCGATCTGCTCAAGCAGCTCCGTATGCTCGTCGGTCTCGTTAATCTCGTGGAACCAATTGTCGATCAGCTGGCGCGCGGCCTCGCGCAATGCTTCGCCGCCTTCGTCAGGGCCGGCATCGCGGCGGCGGCGCGTCTGCGACGAAAGTTTCCGGAGCAGGCGCAGCAGATGTTGGGAAATTGACTGCCCACTGCTCCCCGCCGCCGCCTCGATCCAATCCAGCACGGCGGAGACCGGCAGCGCATCAACCCCCTGAAGAAAGAGTAGCCGCTGTCGCGCCGGATCCTTTTCGGAGAAGAGCAGCGACTTCAGCGTGTCTGGGTCGAGTGCCTTCATCGTCTCGCGGAGGCGCGCGGCGACGGCGCCACTGCCAGCGCGCCCGCGTTTCCGCGTATGGCGGCCGATCTTGATCAGCGACTGCAGCGCTGTCGCCGCGAATTGGGGGTCGCCGGCCCGTGCGTTGATGACGCGTGCAATGTTTCCGGCGTTCATTGCCGCCGGCAGTTCCGTCGCGAGGGAGAAGGCGCCGGTGCGTCGGTCCGTTGGCTGGGGCTGCTGCTCGTCGATCTGGCTCGCGCCGCCACCACCGCCCTCCCCGAAATCATCGACGCCGTCCCACCCGGTCAGCGCGAACTCCGCGAGCTCACGCCAGAGTCGATCGCCGGTGCCGTCCGGGCCGCGCGCGTCGTCGGTCTCTTCCTCCGAGAGCGCGAGCCCGTCGTACGACAGCATCTCGACGGCGACGTGCGGACCGATCGGCCGTTCGCGCACCGCCTCGTCCTCGGCGTCGTTCGTGCGTGGCCGCGTGACGCGTTCGAGCAGCGCGTCGAACTCCGCGTCGCCGATACCGTCGCGCAGCGTGATCGTGCCGATACCGTGCCGGTGCAGACGTTCGGCGAGTTCGCCAAGGGTCGGATTCTTCGCGTCGCTAAAGACACCGCCTACCGAGAGCTGATGCCGACTGACCGCGATGACGATCTCGCCCTGCGCTCCGAGCGCGAGGGAGAGCGCGGCGAACGCCGTTTCCTGGGAGGCGACACGCGACGGATGCTTCGGCGGATACGAGTACCATCGGTGCATGACCACCGAGAACTGCTTGAGCCAGGTGAGGTGCGCCGGCGACAGACGCTCCGCGGGAAGAGTCGTCATCGAGTTTGTTTCCGCCCGGTGCAGGGCTCACGTCGACCGTCGCGGACACGACACGTACGACGGTTGTGCTCCGGGTTCGACATAGTCGGTAAGTTGTCGCCGGCACGGGAGTTGGGCAACCGGGGCGATCTTGGATGGCACGCAGCGACGGCCATATCGGCTACATTAAACGGTATGACTGTTCCCCGGCCGTGCACGAAGTGTGGCTCCGCGGGTAAGTACCCGGAGTTCGTCCGCAAGGTGCTGGCGATTTCGTTCGTGCTGTTCGCAGCGCTCATCGGTGCACCGTCGGCGCGGGCGCAGGTCGCGACGCTCACCGCGCAGCAGGTGGTCGAGCGCATCCAGACGAATCTGAAGGGCACGTGGGGTCTGGGAGTCGACAGCTTCAAGGACGGCGACCCGAACACCCTTGTGACCGGTGTCGCTGTGACGATGATGGCGACGATGGAGGTGCTGCAAAAGGCAGCGGCTGCAGGTGCGAATCTCGTGATCACGCACGAGCCGACTTTCTACGCGCACGACGATAAGCTCACGACCCTCGAAGCGTTGCACGATCCGGCCGTCGCGGCGAAGCGGGCGTTCATTCGCGAGCATCATCTGGTGGTGTTTCGGATGCACGATCACTGGCACGCGCCGGCGCGGATGCCCGATCCCGTGGTGATCGGCGTCTTCCGCGCGCTCGACTGGCTGCGGTATCAGGCGAAACCAGAACTCCCGCTGGTCGTGCTCCCGTCGACGACGGTCGGGGCGCTCGCCACTGCGATGGCGAAGCGGCTCGATGCGACCGCCGTGCGCATCGTCGGCGATGTCAATCAGCGCGTCACGATGGTCGGTGTTCTTCCCGGCGCATCGGGATTCGACATGCATCGCAACTTTCTGCAACGCGTCGACGTCGAGGTACTCGTGATCGGCGAGGCGCGAGAGTGGGAGACGATTCCCTACGTCGCCGACCTCAACGCACAGGGCACGTACAAGGCGCTGATCGTGCTCGGTCACGTGCCGTCGGAGGAAGCGGGAATGGACGAGTTCGTTCGCTGGCTCGCGCCGTCGCTCCCCGAGGCGAAGGTGTCGATGATCCACGCGTCCGACCCCTTCCGGCTGCCGCGCTAATGCGTCGCTTCATCACCGAGGGCGAGGGGCTTCCGCGCTGGGCGTCGCCGATCAGTCACGCGGTCGTCACCGACAACATCTGCCACCTCAGCGGCCAGCTCTCGATCGATGCCGATGGTGTATATGTGCCGGGTTCCGCGACCGACGAAGCAACGCGAGCGTTTGCGAACCTCTTCGCAGCGGTGCGCGCGGCCAGGTTCTCGCCGGATGATATTACGTTCGTCGATATCGCGCTCGCCGACCTCGCCGAGCTGCCGGAGGTGAACGCCGTCTTCGCGGCGCTCTTTCCAGTGGATCGGCGACCGGCGCGCACTGTGTATCAGGCCGCGGCGCTGCCGTACGGTGGACGCGTGAAAGTGATGGGCACCGCTATTCGGGAGCAATCATGAGCATCGTGTGGCTCGAAACGAAAGTACCGCCGCCGGTCGTCGCATTGCTGACCGCGCTTGGCATGTGGGCGCTTCGAAAGCAGTTGCCGGCGCCTGACACCTCGCCAATGGGCGACGGACGAATCGCGGCCGCCATCGCAGTTATTGGTGTCGCGATCGCGGCGAGTGGCGCCCTCGCCTTCCGGCGCGTGCGCACCACGACCAATCCCGTGCATCCCGACACGGCATCGTCTCTGGTGCGGTCGGGCATCTACCGCATCACCCGCAATCCGATGTACCTCGGCGTCACGATGGTACTCACCGGGTGGGCATTCGGACTCGGCTCCGCGATGACGATGATCGGCCCGATGCTGTTCGTCGCGTATATCAGCGTCTTCCAGATCGCGCCGGAAGAGCGCGTGCTCCTCGGCATTTTCGGAGACGACTACCGCGAGTACACTCAGCGCGTCCGTCGGTGGATCTGAGGTGCAATTCCTGCACTCGCGTCAAAGTCGTGCCGGATTCCTGATTTTCGTGCTCGGCATCGCCGTCGCGATCGCCGTTTCACCGTACGCGATCGGCCTGATCGGCGCCGGTGTGCTCTACGTGATGTTCGCCGGCATGTACCGACGGCTCAAGCCGATGCTGCGGACGCACGGCGCCGCGACCGTCACACTGATCGCGGCGATTCTGCTCGTGCTCCTGCCGCTCACGTGGATCGTCGGGCTCGTTATCGATCAGGCGCCGGAGACGCTTCAGGCGTTGCAGTCGGCCGACACGATGTCGCGGCTCAACGCCATCACTGTCGGACATTTTCAGGTGGGCCCCGAGCTCGCCAAGGCGAGCGGCTCGATCGTGAGTTGGCTTTCGAAGCAGGCGCTGAGTTTCGTCGGCGGCGCGGCGCGTGCGACGCTGAATATGGTGATCTCGTTCTTCGCGTTCTATTACTTGCTCGTCTCGGGGCCGGAAGAATGGCCGAAGGTGCGCGAGTACATCCCGTTCCGCGCCGACATCGCCGACCAACTCAAGGATCGGTTCTTCAGTGTCACGCGCGCGACGCTGCTCGGCACGATGCTCGTCGCGGCGCTGCAGGGCGGCCTCGTCGGCGTCGGTTTTTGGCTCTCCGGACTTCCGAGCCCCGGCTTCTGGGGCGTCGTCACCGCGATCGCCTCGATTCTTCCGGTGCTCGGGAGCGCGCTCGTCTGGGTGCCCGGCGTCGGTGTGCTGTTGCTCGAGGGGAATTACGGAGGCGCGGCGCTGCTCGCCTTTATCGGCGGGGCGATCGCGAGCAACATCGACAACATCATCCGGCCGATGGTCTACAAGCGCGTCTCAAACATTCATCCGCTGATCACGCTCATCGGGGCGTTCGCCGGCGTGCAGTTCTTTGGACTGCTCGGCGTGCTCCTCGGACCGCTGGCGATCGCGTATTTTTTTGAGCTGCTCCGGCTGTACCAGTCGGAATACGGGTCGCTGGCAACGACGGAGAACCCCGACGAGACCGCGCCACCCAGGGAGTAGCGAAACGCTGATTGTCATGATATTGTCATGACACTATTCGGCGACGCTGCCGCGTTGCTGCAGACGACCACTCCCTTGGAGAATGTCGGTGCGGCCCATCCGTTTTGACACGATCTGCTTCTTCGCGGCTCTGACCGTGAGCCCGCTCGCCGATGCGCGAGCTCAACAGCGTCCCGACAGCGCGAAGTCGACGCTTTCCGTCATTACCGTGACCGCCTCGCGGTCGGGGCTTGGGCTGCACGCGACGGCGCTCGCGATTACCCAACTCACGAAATTGTCGTGGCAGGGCAAGAGCGGCTATGGTCTCGATGATGCCCTCTCGCTCGTCCCCGGCGTTCTGGCCCAGAGCCGCTACGGCAACGGTGATGTTCGGCTGAGCATTCGCGGCTTCGGATCCCGCGGCGCCGGTGATCGCTCGAACTCCGGCACGTCCCGCGGCATTCGACTGCTGCTGAACGGCATCCCGGAAACCGAGCCGGACGGCCGGACCTCACTCGACGGGTTCGATCTTGGCACCGCCGAAGGCATCGAGGTGGTGCGGTCCAATGCGTCGGCGCTGTGGGGGAACGCGGCGGGCGGCGTGATTAACGTCTCGACGATTCCATCATTCACGGCGCCGTTCGCCGAGCAACAGAGCGTCGTCGGCGGCTTTGGGTTGAAGCGCTTTTCGCTCAAGGGCGGAACGCTCTTCGGGCCGGCGCGAGCGTTCGGCACGATCGTCAACTCCAGCTTCGACGGCTGGCGAACGAACTCGATGAGTTCGCGCACCATCCTCGACGGCGGACTCGTCGCGCCGCTCGGCGACCGTACAACCTTCCGCGCGTTGCTGATGGTGAGCCTCAACCGCTTCAACATTCCGGGACCGCTGACCCAGGCACAGGTCGACGCCGATCCATCGCAGGCGAATGCGACGTACCTGTCGCGCCTCGAGCGCCGCGATAATACAGTCGCACGTGTCGGGCTGACGCTCGACCACGCGATCGATTCCGATCAGGGTTTCAGTGTGATGACGTTCGTGACGCCGAAGTACCTGCAGCGTTCAGAGCGCGGCACGTATCGCGACTTCAACCGCTATCACGTCGGCGGTAACGGCGTGTATCGCATCAGCGGCAACTACGCCGACAACGTGCGCGGCACGCTGAGCGTCGGCTCGGATCTGGCGTATCAGGACGGGACGATTCTCTTTTACGGCCTAACACCGCAGGGGACGCGGGCGACCGACCTGCGCGACAACAAGCGCGAGGGCGCAAACAACGCCGGCATCTTCATCAATGACGACATCGCCTTCGGCGACCGGTGGGGTCTCAGCCTCGGCGCGCGCTACGACGCGATCACCTACACGTACTCGAGCAACATCACGCCGAAGCTGAACTCCACGAAGAGCTTCACCGGCGTAACCCCGAAGGTCGGCCTCACGTACCGGCTCGGCGCGTCGCACAGTGTGTACGCCACTGTCGGCGGCGGAGTCGAAGCGCCCGCTGGCAACGAGACCGACCCGGCGAGCACCTTTGGTCAGGACACGGTCTATAGCATCAACCCGCTGCTCGACCCGGTTCGATCAGTGACCTACGAAATCGGCACACGCCGCGTCGTGATCAGCTCCGTTGGCCCGGTTGCCGAATGGTCGTATGACGTCGCCGCGTTCTACACGGACGTGACGAATGAAATCGTCCCCTACCGTGGCGGGCGGTTCTACTTCACGGCCGCGAAGGCGCAGCGCACGGGCATCGAAGCCGGCACGTCGCTCCGCTCGAAGGGCGGATGGCTGTTGCAGGGCGCGGTGACGATGATGAACGCCCGGTACAAGAACTATCTCGTCGACTCGGTGCACTACGACAAGACGAAGGCCGGTCGCTTCGCCAACTATTCGAGCAACGAGGTCGTCGGCGTTCCCGATCTTACGTTCAACGCCGCCTTGAGCTACGCGCCCGTCGTCTTCAACGGCCTCCGCGTTCGCGCCGGCGTGCAACACACGAGCAAGTACTGGATCGACGACGCGAATACGGTCCGGGTGCCGTCCGCGACCGTTTACTCCGCCGGTCTGACGACGGATCGCGCCTACGATCTTGGCAACGGCTTCGGCGTGCGTGGGTCGATCATCGTCAACAATCTCACCGACACGCGCTTCATCGGCTCGGCGTTTCTCAACCCGGACATCGTAAACAACGTGCCGCTGGCGTACGAACCGGGCCTGCCGCGGCAGGTGCTCCTCTCGCTCTCCTTCGAGCGGCGTTGACCGCCGCGCACTGCGAATGACCCAAGAGATGCTTCGGGTGGCCATTTCCGGTGACGTCCCGGAACTCGAGCGGCTGGTCGCGCGCTCGGGAATCGCACTGAGCGCCGGCTTCTATACTCCGGAGCAAGCCGAGGCGATTACTCGCCACGTCTTCGGCGTCGACACGCAGCTCATCGACGACGGCAGCTACTACCTGATCGAGCAAGACGGTGACATCGTGGCGTGCGGCGGCTGGAGCGCGCGTCAGACGCTCTTCGGCGCCGATCGGACGAAAACCGGGCCCGACCCGATGCTCGATCCCGCCACCGAGCCAGCGCGCATCCGTGCGTTCTTCGTCGACCCGACGATGGCGCGCCGCGGACTCGGCCGCCGATTGATCGCGCATTGCAGCGCCGCGGCAGCGGCCGCCCGCTTTCGATCGCTCGAACTCGCCGCGACGTTGCCCGGTGTTCCGCTGTATCTCGCGTCGGGCTTCGTGATCGTCGACGAGTTCACGATCACCCTTCCCGAAAACGTGATCGTTCCGCTCGCGAGAATGCGCCGCGAGATCAGCACCCGCTAAAAGCGCGCGTCCATCACGGTGTCGTGGAATCGATGGCGCATACGAGTCCCGATCAGTGTCAGATGACGGGGGGAGTTTTGCTGAACTTCGTGCGTCCATAGGCGGCGGCGAACCCCGCGCGCTCGGCGTTCGCCTGCGAGGTGCTCTCGGACGCCGTCACGATCATCGCGAGATCGCACCCTTGGCCGCGCGCATACGCAAGTCGCGCGGCGAGTAGCGCCGACTGCGCGCCGCGACCTCGAAACTCGGGAACGGTGCTGGCGCCGGCGAGCAATCCGACCCGTTGGTGAATGGCGATCCCCGCCGTTGCGATCAGCACGCCATCCACCTCGGCGGCGAAGCAGCGAAAACCGCGGGTTCGCGCGCTGAGGGCGCCGAAGTCGAGCATGAACGTTTGATGTTCAGGCGACTGGCTCCATCCGTGCGCGGCGACACGCGACCAGAGGTCGTATTCGGCAGCCGTGACGAAACGCGTCGTCGGACCGCCGGACCGTCGCGGCGAAAGTGGCAGCGGAGTGAGCAATGACCGATGCAACACCGTGGACTGCTGAATTGGAGCGTATCCGTGATCGGTGAGCGCCGCCGTCGTCTCCGGAGATGCCGCCTCGCACACTTCATGGTTCGCGATCGCGCCGCGTTCAAAAAAGAACGCTTCGAGGTTTGGGATCATCGCGCGCTCGAACGGCTCGAATAGTCCTAGTCCAAACGTCTGTGTGACCGGCGATGCGACACCATCGAACATCGCAAACGTCCCGTCGATCGATCGCCACACCGCGCCGACGTCCGGGGCAAGTGCGGCCCGCGCGTCGACGAACGCGACGCTCGCAGCCGCTTCGGCACGCTCGAGTCGGAGAGCGATCGCATGGTTCGTCACGGGCGAACCATGGCGAATCGACCGGCGCTTGTACAGCGTTGGCCGAGCGCATCCCGCATGGGAGGCACGCCGTCGACGGTTCAAAAGAGTGGATTGCCGGCGAAAACGGGATGCAACCGAATTCCTGACGCTCGCGGACGCGTCAGTGGTCGATGACCTCGGAGCCGCGCTGGTTGCTAGCCGCCCGGGAAATCGATCATCAGTTCCATGACACCCTCCCGTACAGCGGGATAGTCGCTTACCTGTACTCGGCCTCGGCGACCGCCATCGCGCCGGCGTCGGTGACACGCGTGTATCCGAGCGTGCGCACCTGCTGTGCGGCGGACGCCGAGCGCATCCCGCTCGCGCAGTACAGCACGATCCGCGAATTCTTCGAAAGCTCAGCGCGCTCGGCCAAGCGCCCAGTGAGCCCGCCGAGCGGCATGTTCACGGCGCCCGGAAGATGGCCGAGCCAGAACTCAAGACGAGAGCGCACGTCGATCGTGATGTCGACCGGCAGTCCGCGATACGTATGACGCGACGACGTCAGCGACGTACTCACGATTTGCGCGGCGCCGCGCAGGTCGAAAAACCGAACACCGTGTAGAGCGGGCAACTTCCCATGAAGCCGGTGAGAATCGGCACGATGCCCAGATACGCCCACGGCGTCTTCGGGCCGATGAACGCCAGCGAGAGGATCGTGAAGCCCAGCACGATGCGGATCACGCGCTCGGCGACGCTTTCGTTGTTCGGAAACAGTTTCGATGCCATGGGAGACTCCGGTGAGGGCGAACCACGTGATACCTGATCAATATATATGCCTATATATGCATACACGCAAGTCCGCGCATCCCCGACGCCGCTGTCGGGGGATCCGTACAACGTCTGGCCGTACGGGCGCCGGAGGCTATCTTTGCGAACGACGATGACCGAATGAATCAGTGCCCTTGAGGATCCCCTTCGCGGTGGTTGGTTGACCGAGACGCTTCAGGATCAGCTCACGCGCGCCCTTGGCGACGCCTACCGGCTCGAGCGCGAACTCGGCGGCGGCGGCATGTCGCGCGTCTTTCTCGCTACGGAGATCGCGCTCGGCCGCCGCGTCGTGGTAAAGGTGCTGCATCCCGAACTTGCCGCCGAATTGACCGCGGAACGCTTCGCGCGCGAAATCCAGCTCATCGCGCGGCTCCAGCAAGCGAACATCGTGCCGCTCCTCACCACCGGCCGCACGAACGAGCTCCCGTACTATACGATGCCGTTCGTCGACGGACTGTCGCTGCGTCAGCGGATCGCCGAGCACGGCGCGCTGCCGATCGGCGAAGCGATCGGCATTCTGCGCGACGTCGCCCGGGCGCTGGCCTATGCGCACGACGCGGGCGTCGCGCACCGCGACATCAAGCCGGAAAACGTTCTCCTGTCTGGGGGCGCGGCGGTCGTCACCGATTTCGGGATCGCCAAGGCGGTGAACGCGGCGCGCAATGACGCCGGGACCTCCGCCACGCTGACTATGACGGGCGCGGGGATCGGCACGCCGGCCTATATGTCGCCCGAGCAGGCTGCCGGCGATCCGCGCACCGACCACCGGGCGGACATTTATGCGTTTGGGTGCCTCGCTTACGAGCTGCTCACCGGCCACCCGCCCTTCCGTCGCGAGGCGGCGCATGAGATCATCACCGCGCACATGATCGAGACGCCGGCCTCGGTGCTGACGCTTCGCGCCGATACACCGGCACCGCTCGCGCACCTCATTGAACGATGCCTCGAGAAATCACCCGACCGGCGACCGCAGAGCGCGCGCGAACTGCTCGACGCGCTCGACGCCGCCGTCACACCGTCGAGCGGCGCCGGCGCGGCATCCGGCGCGCGGTCGCGACGCACGCTCGCCGCGGGCATCATCGTCGGGCTCGTCATCATCACCGTTGCCCTCGTCTTCTCCCGGCGGCCGACGGCGGCGGTATCGGCCGTCGAGCCGGTGCTCGCC
Organism: Gemmatimonadota bacterium; assembly: GCA_043757365.1. Taxonomy (GTDB): domain Bacteria; phylum Gemmatimonadota; class Gemmatimonadetes; order Gemmatimonadales; family Gemmatimonadaceae; genus Fen-1231. The sequence continues at coordinate 12,639 of JAYVPN010000153.1, forward strand.
GTGATTCCCTTCGTCAATGTCGGTGGCGACTCGACGCAGGATTACCTCGCCGACGGCGTCTCCGATGAACTGGCGACCGAGATCGGCCGCGTGCCGCGCCTCCATCTCGCCGCGCGCAGCGCCTCGTACCGATTTCGCGGGAGACGTGATCTCGACGTGCGCGAGCTCGGCAAATCGCTGCAGGTGCAGTACGTCGTCCAAGGGACCGTGCGGCGGATCGGCGAGCAGCTCCGCATTTCGGCACAACTCAGCGACGCGCAGACGGGCCGCGAACTCTGGTCGCAAAATTTCGATCGCACCACACAGGACGTCTTTCGCACCCAGGACGACATCGCGCGCGCCGTGACCTCGGCGCTTGTCGCCCGGCTCGCCACCAGCACCCCCGTCGCAACGCCGCGTGCGGTCCGCGGCACGAGCGACGCCGAAGCCTACGACCTCTATCTCCGTGGCGAATTCTTCCTCAGAGGCCGACAGGTGCTCGTTGCGGCCGACATGTTCCGTAAAGCGATTGCCCGCGACCCCAACTTTGCTCGCGCGTACGCGGGCCTGAGCCAGACGCTCGCCCTTATGCCGTACTTCGCCGCAGCCCCGGTGGATTCCATCGCTCCTGAACTGTTCGCCGCCGCGCACGCCGCGCTCTCGCGCGACAGCACGCTCGCCGAGGCGCACATGGCGATCGCCATGGCCAATATGCATGCCGCGCATTGGGCCGAGTCGCAGGCGGCCTTTGAGCGCGCCGTGGCTGCCGATCCGAATGATGTGCAGACGCACTTCCAGTTCGGCCGGTTCTATTTCTATCGCGGCGACGACGCGAAAGCGCTCGCCGAGTGGAATCGCGCGAAGGAAATCGATCCGTTTTCAGCGCTCGCCGCCGCCTGGACCGCCGGACTGCTCGCCGAGCAGGGGCGCGTACCGGAAGCGATTGCTGAGATTCGACGCGCGTTGGACTACGACTCGGTGACATCGGTCGTAAAAAATAACGCCATTCAAACGTACATGGTCGCGAAGGACGCGCCGAAGATGCTGGCGTTCGCGAATCAGCTGCCGAAGTTTCCGCCGTGGACCGGCATGCGCGCGTATGTTCTCGGCATCACCGGCGACCGCGCCGCGGTCATCAAGATCATTCACGATCTCGAGACGCAGCGGCCGCGCGCGTGGATGGCGGACTGCTCGCTCTCGCTCGCCTATCTCGCGATCGGCGACACGGCACAATCGCTCACCGCGCTCGAGCGGTCGACCGACCGTCACGAGATCTGCCAGAATTTCCTCCGCGTCAGCAATCCGATTTACGATCCCCTGCGACGGAGTCCGCGGTGGGCCGCGGTGCTGCGCCGCGTCGGCCTCGCCGACGTGCCCGGTGCGACGCGCTAACGCTCGTTCAGCTGCTCGCTACGGACAGCCCCCGTTCCACTTCAGCGCGAGCACGTAGTTAATCACCATCCGCGTGCGCACGAAGTTATCGCTGTTGCCCTCGCGCACCTGGCCAAGGTCGCGCACACGTCCGGGCTGAATCCAAATCGCATCGGCACCGATAGTCGCCGCTTTTTTTGTGAAGTCCGGGAGTTCCTCGGGCCAGACCCAGCGATCCTGCTGCTGCCGTTCACTCTCGACGAGCTCGGCGATAGTCCTGTAGGCGCACGCCGGCTTTCGTTCTTCCGGAATGACCAGGACCTTCGCGGCCATGGTCAGCGCGAGGCGCCTCGTCGCACGCGCGGCGTGCCCTTAGCTTTCACACGTCGGTCCCTTGCCACCTCTATCCACGGCCGCGCCATGACCCACCACCCCGTCCACGACCCCGCCCTCCCGAAGCCGGTTGGCCCATACTCACCCGGCATGGGATTCGAGCGACTCATCTTCGTCTCCGGTCAGGGCTCGACCGATCCAGCCACCGGCAAGATCGCGAGTCCGAGCGCCGCCGTGCAGACGGAGCAGTGCCTCAAGAACGTGCAGACGATTCTTCGCGCGGCCGGCTCCGACCTGCAGTACGTGCTCCGCTGCGGCGTCTTCCTGCTCGACATCAAAGACTTCGAGGAAATGAACGGCGTGTATCAGCGGATGTTCGGTGATCACCGGCCGGCGCGCACGACGATTCAGGCAGCCGGCCTGCCGGGCGAAGGACTCCGCGTCGAGATCGACTGTATCGCGTACAAGCCGTAGTGCCGCGGCTGTATCGGCCGCTGCTGTCCGCAATTACCGCGGCGCTCGTACTCGCGGGCGCCGCCGCAGCACAGCCGCCGGTGCGCAACGCCACGATCGACATCCGGGATGATTGGGCGCCGGTGAACCGCTTCGATCCGCGCTCGACGTTCGGCGCTGGGATCGACGGCCACGGGGCCGGCGTCGTCGCCAAAGTGTTCACGCGCGACAACATCGCCGCCATGAAGTCCGTCGGTTTCTCGATGGCGACCTATCGCCTGCGCACCGAACTCGGCGTCCAGGCGTGGCACTGGAATCCGCGCGGCCGCTGGAGCGACAGCGCGCACGCGCGCGGCTATTGGACGTCGGACGATCACTCGTCGAAACCGATCCTCCTCACGCACGGCTATCGACTGCCGCGGCGAGGCAACACGGATGAAGGCGAGGACGCCGCCTACTCACGCCTCGATGACGGCGACACCGCGACGTTCTGGAAGAGCAATCCATATCTCGACCACCGGTTTACGGAAACGGCGGACTCGCTCCTCCCGCAGTGGGTGATCGTCGACCTCGGTGCCCTCAGGCCGGTGAACGCGATACGGATTCAGTGGGGAACGCCGTTCGCCGCGCGCTACAAAGTGCAGTACTGGCAAGGCGAGTTGGTGCACGACGTCGACGAGAATCCGCCGGGTCGCTGGGTGACCTTCGCGAACGGCACCGAACAAAACGGCCGCGGCGGCGATGAACTCCGCACGCTCGAGGCAGCGCCGACGCAGGCGCGCTTCGTGCGGATCGTCATGTCGGCCAGTTCGAATATCGGCCCATCCGGATCAACGGATGTTCGCGATGCCGCCGGCTATGCGATTCGCGAACTTGGCATCGGCACGCGCCACGGCGACGCGCTACACGACGAACTCCGGCACGGTGTCGGATCATTCCAGCAGTCGACGACGTACGCGTCGAGCACCGACCCATGGCACCGCGCCGACGATATCGACACGCAACTCGAACAACCGGGCTTCGATCGCGTCTTCCGCAGCGGCCTCACACTCGGCCGCGCCGCAATGGTCCCCGTACCGGTGCTCTACGGAATCCCCGACGACGCCGCCGCCGAAATACGATTCCTCCGCGCGCGCGGCTACAAGATCGACCGCGTCGAAATGGGTGAGGAACCAGACGGTCAGTTCATCACACCCGAGGATTACGCCACGCTCTACGCGCAGACCGCGCGTGCCATTCGCCGCGATTGGCCGAACGCCCCGCTCGGCGGCCCGGGATTCCAGGGGCTCGAAACGCGCGTGATGTTCGCCTGGCCGAGCGACACCACGTACGGATCGTGGGTTCCGAGATTCCTATCGGCGATTCGAGAGCGCGGCACGCCCGGCGACTTCACCTTCTTTTCGTTCGAGTGGTACCCGTGGGATAACGTCTGCGGCGCCACAGCACCGCAACTCGCGGCAGCGTCGGCGCGCCTCGCCGCTCGGCTCGCGGGCGTACGCAACGACGGAATCCCCAAGGACTTTCCGATAGTGATCGCCGAGTTTGGGTATTCGGCGTTCGCCGGCGCGGCAGAGGTGCAGCTCGAGGGCGCACTATTGAACGCCGATATCGTCGGCCGATTTCTGAGTGTCGGCGGCAGCGCCGCCTATCTCTATGGATGGGAACCCACGCGGCTCGACAAGGCGTACCGATGTGACACGTGGGGAAACAACATGCTTTTTCTCTCCGACGACGATCGTCGCATCAAGGCGCGTGTGGCGACATACTACGGCGCGCGGCTGATGATGAACGAATGGGTCGCCCCCGCCGGCGGCACGCACACGATGCTCTACACGGCAAGCGACGCTCGCGACTCCAACGGCAACGAACTGCTCTCGGCATACGTGGTTCGCCGTCCCGATGGCACGTGGGCGACGATGCTCGTCAACAAGAGCCCGACAGCATCGTACCGCGTGTCGCTCGCCTTTCGCTCGGGCGCATCGTCGCGCGGCACGCGGCGCGTGACGAGTTACTCGCAAGCGCAGTATGAATGGAAAGCCGATGGCGCCAACGGGCGGCCGCTTCGCAGTCGGCCGCCCGTCGGGCGCACGGTACGTGCCGAAGCGCCGCTCATTGTCTCGCCATACTCGATCGCGATCGTGCGCGAGCGACGTTAGCACCGCACCGGGCACCCGTTGCACACACCGGTGTAGCCGAGCGCGCGCGGCGGCATTACGATTCCGGTCTCCCTCACGCTTCGAGCCTCCGACGATGCGCGCTGCGCAACTGTTCGCTCTTTTGATTGGTCTCAT
>JAYVPN010000154.1:0-17029 GCA_043757365.1 Gemmatimonadota bacterium
ACCGGCCTTCGAAACGAAATGGCGGGGGCGGGATTTGAACCCGCGACCTTCGGGTTATGAGCCCGACGAGCTACCAGGCTGCTCCACCCCGCGTCAGAAGTCAAAATCTAGCAGGTGTTCGGCCGAACACAAGCCTAGGCGACCACTTCTATCGTCGAATACGCGCCCGCGTCCCGCTGACTCGCGATCGCCGAACCATACACCGTTTTCCCGAGAAAATCGTCGAAACTCACCCGGAACGTCACGCTGGCCTGTTTCGGAATTTTGATCGTGTCGGTGTAGCTGAGCGCGACCACCGTATTGCCATTGAACTTCGTCAGCTGCACGGGGAACGTGTGCATCCGGAACACGTGGTCGATCCCCGTCGCGTTCGTGACGGTCCATTCTTCCACTGTCCCACGCTTCGGCTGCACGGCCGTTGACGCCGCATTGCATGAGTTGCAGCCGATCGTGAGTCCGCCCGTCAACGCATCGGTCGCCACCGTCGCGAAACGATAACGCGCCGGGTTCTCCGTGCGCAGATCCTTGATCGGCGCGATCGCCGCCGGTACAGACAGCGTCCGCACCGTCTCCCCGCCGACGACGACGCTGGCGAGCGAGCAGGCCTGGAATCGCTCGCTCGACGTCAGGTCGTAGCCGAGCGTGCGGAAGTCGTAGACCCCCGACGCGGGCGCCGTGACGACGATCTCATACCGCTTCCCGGGGGTCATCTCAAGCTGCGCCGTGCTCACGGGCCCGGTCAGCGGATGTCCGTCCTCGGCGATCACCGTCATCTGGCAGCCGTCGAGACGCAGCACGTAGTACGCGTCAGCGGAAAGGTTCGCCACGCGCCAGTACTGCGCCTCGCCGGGATGCATCGTGATGGTCGGCAGGAGCTGACCATTCACGAAGTTCGTCGGGAAGCCGATCGGTGCGATCCCAGCGACGGGATCGGCGACAACCGACGGCGCGGTGACGTTGCCACTCGTCCCCTGATAGATCGCGCTCAGGCCGAGCGTCCGCTTGCGCATCGCGCTGAACGTGTCGATCTGATCATGACCACTCTCGATCACGATCATGCCGGCGAGGCCGCGGCTGATCTGCTCGTACGACGAGCCGGGAACGCTCGCGAAATACGTGTAGACACCGCCCGGATGGTTCGACGGAATCTTCACTTCGTAGTCGAAGGTCACGCCCGGCGCGACGACCGTGAACGGATTGTCACCCTTGTCGGTCGGTGCAACGTGCAGGCCATTGAAATGCAGATTCGTCGGCACAGTAAGCGTGTTGCGCAGATGCACGCGCAACGTGTCGCCCGCCTTCACGACGAGCGTCGGACCGGGAATCGACCCGTTGTACGAATAGGCGCCGGGAACAAGCGCCTTGCCGCCAAGTGTGAGCGATGACGTCGACGTAGAAAGTGTCGTATCGAGCAGACCACCGACACTCGAAATCCGCGCCGGCTCGACCAGCGTCTCGCCGGGAAGCAACGACGGAACCGGGGGGAGCCCCGGCGACGTGATCTCCTGTCGGCAGGCCTGGAGCAACGACGTTCCGGCCACCGCTGCGGCACTCAGCCATAGCATGTCGCGTCGCGTGTAGGTCGCGCCACCGATGGTGCGGCGCGGTAAATCAGTCATAAGCTCCGTCTCCGACGCGTGGAATCCGTCTCATAGTCTCGTCCTGTTCGAACCTGCTACTTCGACTTCGCGGCCACTGGGGCGGGCTCGATGAAGCGGTACAGCAGTTCCTTGTTGCCGCGCACCATCCCGAACTCTTCGCGCGCGATTCGCTCCTGAAGCGCCGGATCGGTTTCGAGCGCCGTGCGATACTTCCGCAGCGAATCGACCTCATGCTTGAGCGAGTCGACGTCGTGGATGACTCGCGCCAGACGCGTGCGCTGCCGCACGAGATCGGTCGTCCCCCACTCCCCGCCCTGCACCGCGAACACCGTCGCCGCAACGAGCACCAGTCCGACGATGATACGAACCCCGATCGAACCGCCGGGCCTTCCCGACGACTTCCCCGTCCGCGCCTTCCCTTGCTTTCCCGCCAAGCTCAGTCGCCGATGCCGTACACGGAGCCGCCAGGATACTGGGCGCTCGCGCCGAGCTCGGATTCGATACGCAGGAGCTGATTGTACTTCGCGACGCGGTCAGTGCGGCTCGCCGAACCGGTCTTGATCTGGCCGGCGTTCGTGCCGACGGCGAGATCGGCGATGAAGGTGTCTTCGGTTTCGCCGCTGCGATGCGAAATAATATTCTGATAACCATTGCGACGGGCCATCTCGATCGTCTCGAGCGTCTCTGTCACCGTGCCGATCTGATTGAGCTTGATGAGAATCGCGTTCGCCACGTCCTCGTCGATGCCGCGCGCGAGGAACTCGGGGTTCGTCACGAAAAGATCATCGCCGACGAGCTGCACGCGGTCGCCGAGCGCTTCCGTGAGATGCGCCCATCCCTTCCAGTCGCCCTCCGAGAGTCCGTCTTCGATCGAGACGATCGGATACTTGTTCACCCACTTCTCGTACAGTTCGACCATCTGCTCGGCGCTCTTCGTGCCGGCACCGCTCTTCTTGAACGTGTAGTGCTTCTTGTCGAAGAGCTCGCTCGCCGCACAATCGAGGGCGAGGCAGATGTCCGTGCCCGGCGCATAGCCGGCCGCTTCAATCGCCTCGAGGATCACCGTGATCGCCTCTTCATCGCTCTTGAGGTCCGGAGCAAAACCGCCCTCGTCGCCGACGCCGGTCGCAAGCTTGCGCTTGACGAGGACTTTCTTGAGCGCGTGAAATACTTCGGCGCCCATGCGCAGCGCCTCCGAGAACGTCTCGGCGCCGACGGGGACGATCATGAATTCCTGAAAATCGATCGTGTTCGTCGCGTGCGCGCCGCCGTTGATGATGTTCATCATCGGCACGGGGAGCGTACGGGCGAGCGGGCCGCCGAGGTAGCGGAAGAGCGACTGGCCGGTGACGATCGCGCCGGCGCGGGCGCAGGCCATCGAAACGCCGAGCATCGCGTTGGCGCCAAGCTTCGATTTGGTTTTGGTTCCGTCGAGTTCGATGAGCGCGCGGTCGATGTCGATCTGGTCGGTGACGTCGGCGCCGCGAAGCGCGGGCGCGATGAGGGCTTCGACATTTTTCACCGCTTTGCGAACACCCTTGCCACCGTAGCGCTTCGGATCGCCGTCGCGCAGTTCGAGCGCTTCGTGTTCGCCGGTGGACGCGCCACTCGGTACGGCCGCGCGCCCGGAACTGCCGTCGACGAGCAACACATCGACTTCGATGGTAGGGTTGCCGCGGGAATCGAGGATCTCACGGGCGACGATCGAATCGATCTGTGACATTGCGCGTGCCTGAAATGGTGGAGGGATCTACAGAGATAAAGACTGCGCCAGTCGCGTTAGGTTACGCTGAATAGAATCTAAACGGTCAGTCGGTCTCGCGCCTCGGCTTGATAACCGGACTTTTCACCCCGTATTCGGCCTCGAGCAGCGCCGCCATCCGGTCGCGAACGGTGACCGCGAGCTGATCACGCTGGTCGTAGGTCAGCCCGGCCGTCGGCACCGGCTCGAGAAAGTGCACGTGGACGGTTCCCGGGAGCGTAATAATCCGCCCTTTCGGCTGCACCGCGTGGGTACCGTAAATCACCGTCGGAACGATCGGCGACTGGGCACCGATCGCGAGGACAAACGGTCCCTTCTTGAAGGGACGGAGCGCATAGTCGGCGCCGCGCGTCCCTTCCGCGAAGACGACGACGGCGGCGCCGTCGTGCACGCGGTCCTCCGCTTCTTTGTACGCGTTGAACGCCGCCTTCCGGTTGTCGCGCTCGATAAAGACCATGCCGGCCGATCGTACGGCGCGACCGAAAAACGGAATCGACGCGAGCTCGGCTTTCGCGACGAACTTCCCGCGCGTCAGGTGCGCGAGCAGCACCGTGATATCGAACCACGAGAGATGGTTGGCGACGAAGACGTGCTCCGCCCCTGCCGCGTTTTCGGCCCCGTGCACGACGACCTTCACGCCGACCGACCAATTGATGACGCGCCCCCAGAGGCGCGGCATCACGTCATAGACGCCGCCGACCTTATCATCCATTCCGAGCAGCGCGCCGACGATGCACGAGCCGCCGCAGATGACGGTCGCAACGAACGCGACGACGATGCCGAAGGCGGAACGGATCACGCGCCGAAGTGGTCGTGGCCGTGGGGCGCGGGAACCTCGACACCGTGGTCGCGCGCGATGACGCGCGGCCCATTGGGGCCGGCCGTCGTGATGCGCCCGATCGGCGTGAGCGGGAGATTGAACTCGCGTTCGAAGGCGGCCGTGTCCAGCGATGTCGGACCGGCGACGAGCAGTTCGTATTCCTCGCCGCTGCGCGAGGCCTCGTCAGTAGTGGCGCCACCGATCGTCGGCAGCGCGTCGAGATCGATCGTGACGCAGACGCGACTCGCCGCCGCGAGATGCGCCGCGTCGGCGACGACGCCGTCGGAAATATCGAGCGCCGCCGTTGCACCGTGCGTCGCGAGCCATTGCCCTTCGAGTAGCCGCGGCGATGGATGCGCAAAGCGTTCACGATGATGCGGTGACGGCGTCATGCCGCGCTCGAACGCCTCGAGCGCCAACAGCGGGCCGCCGAGGCGCCCGGTGACGAATAACGTGTCCCCATCGCAGGCGCCGCTGCGAGCGAGCATGCGCGCCGGATCCACCGAGCCGACGACCGTCACGCAAATCGAGAGCACGACGCCGTCGGTGACGTCGCCACCGACGATCGGCATCCCGGTGCGGCGCGAGATCTGCGCCGTGCCGTCGGCGAGGGCCATCGTCTGCTCGCGCCAGTTAGCGGGGAGCGTAAAGGCCGTCGTCATCGCCAGCGGCGCGGCGCCCATGGCGGCGAGGTCACTGATCGCCGCGGCGCACGCGCGATAGGCGATTTCGTCTGCGCTCAGCCACTCGCGGCGGAAGTGCACGTTCTCGACCGACGTGTCGGTGCTGAGCACGAGTCGGAGTCCCGCGGGGAACTCGACCACGGCGGCGTCGTCACCGACGCCGCGCGACGTATCGCCCAACCGTGCGAGCGTCGCGCGCACGGCATCGAACTCGCGGCCAGGACCGAGCGCAATGTGCGCCGAGCTCACGGCAGCGACCCGTCGGCGAGACGGCGCAAACGGACGACGCCGCGCGTCGTCGCGATCCAGAGCGCTCCGGGCGTGAGGAGCACATCGTTGATTTGCCCCGGTAAATCGGAGCCGGCACGGAGCGTTCGGGCGATTCGGGACACTCTGGAAAGTACAAGAACGGCATCGAGCGTGCTGGCGGTTATTGTCGTGCCGTCGATCGCGAGCCGCGCGAAGCCTGGCACGGCCGACGGGAGCGAAGGCGCCCGGTTCGCCGCGACCTGACGCGTCGTGAGATTTAGTTCGAGCAGTTCCCCACCCGATAGCAGCACCGCGAGCGTCGAATCGTGACTCCCCAGCGCCGCAACGGGTTGCGCGAGTCGGCGATCGCCGAAGCGCGCCGCAACGGATGCAAAGTCGCCCGAGGACTCCGAGCCGACGAACAGTCCGGTGAGCGTGCCAAGATAAAGCTTCGCGCCGTCGGGCCAGATGTCGGTGACGGTGCCGTTGAACAGCAGCGGACCTGCCGCCCGCGCGCTGTCGTCGACGAACCGCAGTCCCTCACGCCCGCCGATCCACGCTCCATCGCGCCGCGCGACGATCGCGCCGATCACGCGCGGCGTCTCCCGCTCGGCGACGAGCCGCACGCTCTCGGGGTCCGACAGCGAGGCGCGGAGCACGCCGTCGACGGTGAGCATCCACGCCGTGCCGTCGCGCACGGCGATGCGAATCGCATGCATCCGGTCGAGAACGCGATTGCGATCGCCGGTGAACCAGCGGGACGTGGCGAGATCGTCGGCGAGCATTGACAGGCCGCCGGCGGTGCCGCCTTGCGAGCGCGTTGCGACGATAACGCCGTCGGCCGTACGGGCGAGCGCGGTCGCGTCGGTGCCGAGTAGTCCGTACGGATGCGGCGTCGCCTTGTTGAAGATCGGATCGACTTCGATGAGTCCGCGTCCGGCGGTGCCAAGCCAGACTTCACTTCGTTCTGGTGCGCGGGCGGCGGCGGTCACGCGCGCGCCGCGCAGCGTGACGTCGTCGCGCGTGAGCAGAGACTCGAATCCACCGATATTCGGGAAGCGCCGATAGACGTCCTCAATCGTCTCCGATCCGATGCGATTCTGCGGCGCGGGAATGCGGTCCGCCGTCACCGGCACCGCCACGCCTCCCATCCCGATACCGTACCAGCGGCTCGATGCCAAGACGAAGGCGCCGTCGATCGGGCGCGAACGATCGAACACGATGCGCTCGATCTGGCCGGGAACAATGGTACGCGTGACTGCGCCGAGCGAGGGGCGATACGTGAGCACGGCGCCGGCGGTGCCGATCAGCACGGCATCGTCGGTCGGATCGCCGGCGACGACGAACGAGCCCTCGAACGGATAGCCGTCGATCGTCGTGAACGGCGGCAGCCACCGGCGGCTCTGTCGGTCGAGGACGATCAAACCGCCGCGCGTCGCCGCGAAGACGTACCGCCGCGTCACGGCAACGCCCGTCACGAAGGAGAAATCGCCGACGACGATTTTGTCTTCGCGAAGATAAGGCCCGATCGCGCCGCGCTGCTCGCCGTCAATGCGCGCGGCCGCGCCGGCGGCGGCGGTGGCGGGACCGGACATCGGGGCACAGCCTGTCATCAACAGCATCACCGCCGCGAGCGGCGCGCGCGGCGCGCGCGGCGAACCGTTCACGTCCGCTCGCCGACGGCGGAAAGTTCGGCGAGAACGGGCGCCGCATTCGGCGACACGTCGCACCGCCACGCCTCGGCGAGCGCCGCGAACACGTCATTGAGCGTGACGCCGCGGACGCGGCCGGCGCCGGCGATCTCGGCAGCGCGGCCGTGAATCCACGCACCGATCGCCGCACTCGAATTCGCGTCGTGGCTTTGGGACAGCAGCGCGGCGACGATACCACTCAGGACATCGCCGCTCCCTGCCGTCGCGAGTACGGGAGTGCCGGAGGCGGAGACGTAGCGGTGCGTCCCATCGCTGATGATGGTTGGAACACCTTTCAGCAGCACCGTCGCTTTCACGCGCGCGGCGAGTTCGTCGGCGATCGTGAAGCGGCGACGGCCTACTTCATCGGCGTCAACGCCGGCGAGCCGCGCGAACTCCACGGCATGCGGCGTGATGACGGACGGTCGTCCGTCGAGGAGCGCACCGAGCGCGTCGGCGTCACCGTTGAATTCGAAGAGCGCATCGGCGTCGACGACCACGGGGCCGCGCCACGCCGAAAGAAATCCTTCGACGACGGCGCGGGCGCGCGGCGCGCGGCCAATGCCGGGGCCGATGACGACCGCCGTGGCCCAGTCGAGCATCTCGGTGAGTTCGGCGTCGGTCTCCGGCCAGTGTGCTGCCATCGCCGCCGGCTCGGCGGCCTGCACCGCGCCGACGCTCTCGCGCGCAACGCACAGACGCACCATACCCGCCCCGCTGCGCAACGCGGCGCGCGCCACGAGGACCGTCGCGCCGGCCATCCCATAGGCGCCGCCGACGACGAGGATCTTGCCGCGTGTTCCCTTGTGGGCGTCGGCGCGAATCGGTGGCATACCGCGGCGCGCCATCGCCGCGTCCATGAGCGGCGGCGGCGCCGAGAATCGCGCGGCTTCGGCGGTCAGCCCGATATCGACGATGACGATCGCGCCGGCGGCGTCGCGATTCACGAGTAGCCCCCGCTTCATCGTCGCGAAGGCGACGGTGAGATCGGCGCGCACGAACGCACCCGCCGTCTCGCCAGTGGATGCGTCGACACCGCTCGGAACATCGAGCGCGACGACGCGCGCCCCGCGCGACTGGGCCGCGTTGATGCGTAGAATGGCCGCCTCGACCGCGTCGCGCGGCGCGCCCGCGGCGCCCGTGCCGAGGAGGCCATCCACGACGAGTCCTTCGGTGCCGTCTGGTTCCGCGTGCGCGAGCACGGCGCTCGCCGCGTTGCGGGCGGCGGCGGCGTCCGCGGTCTTCGACGCCGAAGTTTCGTACACGCGCACACGAATACCGCGTGACGCCAGCGCACCGGCGACGACCCACGCGTCACCGCCGTTGTTCCCGTTCCCCGCGAAAATGGCGACGCCGCGGGCAATCTCCAATGGGAATCGGCCGCTGATCAGCTGCGCCGCCGCTTCGCCGGCTGCCTGCATCAGTTCGCGCGACGGATGCCCGCCGGCGATGGCCGTGGCGTCGAGCTCGGCGGCTTCAGCACCGCTCAGCACGCGAACGCTCATGCGCGCTTCACGCGTGCCGCAACGGTCGTGCCGTTACGCGGCCGGTGCGGCGTTCCACGGGTAGTCCCGGTCGAACGCGTCGGCAAAATCGAAGACGGCGACGAAATCATCGCGCGTGTCGGTCGGCTGGCTCATCAACAGTCCGAGCTCGATGAGGGTGAAGACGATGTCGCCGAAGTCGGCGGTCGCCTTGATTCCCCAGTGCTCCAGCACCATGCGCGAGAGCAGGCCGTAGCGCTGCAGCGCGAGATCGCGGCACGCCTCGGTTAGTTCGCGCCCCGTGATGTGGCGGCGCTCGGTGAGGCGGTTCTGACAGAACTCGAGCGCTGCGAGCACGAAGAGGTAGGCCGGCTCGCCGAAGCGCGGTTCGCGCAGGCGGATCCGGTCCATCACTCCATCGCGGAACGCGAGTTCTGGCATTGGTGAAAAATGGGGGTGAGGCACCTGTCTGACAAGAACGAGAGAGGGGGATGCGCGGTTGCGCGTCCCCCTCTCAAGCATCGACAGGTACCCGCCGGCTACGCCGCGACGCCTGGGCGCTAGGCTTTCGGCGCCGGATACAGCGGGAAGCGGCGCGTCAGCGCCACGACTTCGGTCCGCACGGCCGCGTGCACGGCAGCGTCGGCGGCGGCCATCAGCACGCGGTCGATCAGCGCGGCGATGGTCTCCATCTCGGCTTCGCGCATCCCGCGCGTCGTCACGGCCGGCGTGCCAATCCGAATACCGCTCGTGATGAACGGCGACTGCGTCTCCTTCGGCACGGTGTTCTTGTTGACCGTGATGCCGGCCTTGTCGAGCGCCTGCTCGGCGGCCTTGCCGGTGAGATTTTTCGAGCGGAGGTCAACCATCATCAAGTGATTGTCGGTTGCGCCGCTGACGATGTGATAGCCGCGCGCCGTCAGCGCCGCCGCGAGCGCGCGGGCGTTGGCGACGATCTGCTTGCAGTACTCGGTGAACTCCGGCTTGAGCGCCTCGCGAAACGCGACGGCCTTTGCGGCGATCACGTGCTCGAGGGGGCCGCCCTGCGTTCCCGGGAACACGGCCTTGTCGATCGCCTTGGCGTGCTGCGCCTTGCAGAGGATCATACCGCCGCGCGGGCCGCGCAGCGTTTTGTGCGTCGTCGTCGTCACGACGTCGGCGAGCGGTACCGGATTTCCGTAGACGCCCGTCGCCGAGAGTCCGGCGAAGTGGGCCATATCAACGAGCAGGATCGCGCCGACTTCATCAGCGGCGGCGCGGAACTCGGTGAAGTCGATTTCGCGCGAATAGGCGGAATACCCAGCGATAATCATTTTCGGCTTGTGCTCGCGCGCGGCCGCACGCATGCCCGGATAATCGATCAGCCCGTTGTCGAGGACGCCGTAGTGCACGGCCTTGTATGTTAGGCCGCTGAAGTTCACCGGCGAGCCGTGCGTGAGATGGCCGCCCTGCGACAGGTCGAGTCCAAGCACGGTGTCGCCCGGCTTCAGAAACGCGAGATAGACGGCGGCGTTTGCCGACGCGCCTGAGTGGGGCTGCACATTCGCGTGATCGGCGCCGAAGAGTTGCTTCGCCCGGTCGATCGCCAGCTGCTCGACTTTGTCAACGACTTCGCAGCCGCCATAGTATCGTTTGCCCGGCAGTCCTTCGGCGTACTTGTTGGTCAGCGGCGAGCCCGTCGCTTCCATCACCGCCGGCGACACAAAATTCTCGCTGGCGATTAGCTCGATGCCGTCATTCTGCCGCGCGATCTCGTGCTCGATGAGCACGGCGATTTCCGGATCGGACGCCCGGAGCGCCGAGCCAGGAGGACACCGGTCCCACGCCGCCCATGTGCCGCTGTTCGACGTGCCGTGCTTCTCGCTGCCGCTCACGCGCCATCCTCCAATTCGATCTTCTCGACGCGCCGCTCGTGGCGTCCGCCTTCAAACGGCGTGTTGAGCCACGCCTTGAGTATGGCGACGCCATCCTCCTCACTGACGAATCGCGCCGGCAGCACCAGCACGTTCGCGTCGTTGTGCTTGCGCGCGAGCTCGGCGATCTCCGGCGTCCACGCCACGGCGGCGCGCACGTGCGGATGCCGGTTCGCGGCGTAACTCATTCCGAGCCCCGTGCCACACAGAAGAACGCCGCGCTTCACCGTGCCGTTCTCGACTTCCGCCGCGACCGGATGCGCAAAATCGGGATAGTCGGTGGAGGCCGGCGAGTGCGTACCGAGGTCCTGCACGTCATAGCCGAGCGACAGCAGTTCCGCCTTGATCTTCTCTTTCATCTCGAACCCGGCGTGGTCCGAGGCAATCGGAATGCGTTCCGCCATTAGCTCTTCCGCGGCCACTGCGGCCAGGTGCGGGTGAGGCCGCGCACAGCCGCGATGCGGCGCTCGGCGAGTTCTTCGGCCGCTTCGTAGCTCGCGATCCCCTTCTCTTTCGCGATCTCGAAGACGCCGAGCAGCGTATCGAAAATTTCGTCAGCCTTGCGCAACGCGCGCTCGCGTGTCCAGCCGGCGAGCTCGCTGTAGACGTTGATCACACCGCCGGCGTTGGCGACGAAATCGGGCGCGTATAGAATATTGCGCTTCTCCAGCGCTTCGCCGTGCTTCTTCGGCTCGAGGAGCACGTTGTTGGCGCCGCCGCAGACAATCTCGACTTTGAGTTGCGGAATTGTGTCGTCGTTGATGATCGCACCGAGCGCGCACGGCGCGAAGAGATCGGCCTGTTGCGAATAGATATCGGCATCGCTCACCGCTTTCGCGCCGTATTCCTTGACGATGTGATCGACCTTCTCCTTGCGAATGTCGGCGACGATGAGCTTGGCGCCTGCGACGTGGAGTTCCTTGCAGAGGTACGTGCCGACGTTGCCCAGTCCCTGTACGAGGATCGTCTTGCCGGCGAGCGACTTCGAACCCCACCGATACTGCGCACTCGCTTCGATCGAACGAAAGACGCCGTGCGCCGTCACGGGCGACGGATCGCCCGAGCGGTTGGCGAGGCCGGCGACGTACTCGGTCTCCATATGCACGTAGTCCATATCGCCGGTTCCGGTGCCGACGTCTTCGGCCGTCACGTAGCGGCCGCCGAGCGATTCAACGAAGCGGCCGTGCGCGCGGAAAATTAGTTCGCGGTTCTGCGTGCGATTGTCGCCGATGATCACCGACTTGCCGCCGCCGAGGTTGAGTCCGGCAACGGCATTCTTGTACGTCATGCCGCGAGACAGGCGGAGCGCGTCGGTAATCGCCTCGTCGTCGTTCGCATAGTTCCAGAAACGCGTACCGCCGAGCGCGGGACCGAGCGTCGTATCGTGAATCGCGATGATACCTTTGTAACCGGTTGACTTGTCGTAGCAGCAGACCACCTGCTCGTGTCCGAGCGTGGCCATCGATTCGAAGATGTTCATTGCACTCGTGGTTGGTTGGTGCGGGGGGAAGCCTTACAGAAACTACCGAGTTAGTGCGCGACCGATGATGATGCGTTGAATCTCCGACGTGCCTTCGTAAATCTCAGTAACTTTGGCGTCGCGGAACAGGCGTTCGACCTCATAATCCTTCATATACCCGTTGCCTCCGAAAACCTGAACCGCCTGCGTCGTCACCCACATGGCGGCTTCCGATGCAGTGAGCTTCGCCATCGAGGAGAACGCGCCCACTTCCTCACCGCGATCTTTCATTGCCGCGGTCACATACAGGAGTGCCCGTGCGGCCTGCACCCGCGTGGCCATATCGGCGAGCTTGAACTGGATGCCTTGGAATTCGGAGATGTGCTGACCGAACTGCTGCCGCTCGCACGCATACGTGACGCTCAGTTCGAGGGCTCGGCGGGCGATGCCGATCGCCTGCGCGGCAATGCCGAGGCGGCCGTGCTCGAGCGACTGCATCGCGTAGACGAAACCCTGCCCCTGTTCGCCGAGGAGGCGGTCGCCGGGGACGCGCATCGCGTCGAAGCGAAGCTGTACGGTCGGCGACGACCGGAGCCCCATCTTATTTTCCTTCTTGCTGACGCTGAAGCCGGCGAGCTCGGGCGTAATGATGAATGCCGAGATGCCACGGCCGCCGCGGCGCATCTCCGGTGTGTCCGTACGCGCCATCGCGACGATGACGGCGTCGGGGTTACTCCCGTTCGTCACCCATGATTTGGTGCCGTCGAGAATCCAGTCATCGCCGTCGCGGACGGCCTGCGTGCGCAGCGCCGAAGCGTCGGAACCGGCGTCGGGCTCGGATAGCGCGAAGCAGCCGAGCCGCTCGCCTTTCGCGAGCGGCTTGAGCCAGCGGTCGCGCTGCGCGTCGTTGCCGTACTTGAGGATCATCTGCGTCGGCAGCGAATTGTGTACCGACATCAGAACGGCCGCTGATGCATCGGCAGCGGCGATCTCCTCGAGCGCGAGGAGGTACGAGAGACTGTCGAGCCCGAGACCATCGTGTGACTCGGGAATCAGCATCCCGAGGAAACCCAAATGCCCGAGCTTGGCGACGAGCGTGTCGTCGAACCGTGCGTCACGGTCGAGTTCGGCCGCGAGCGGTGCAATATCGGTCGCCGCGAATGCACGGGCGAGTTGCTGAACTTCAGCCTGTGAGTCGGTGAGCGCGAGCAGTGGGCTCTTCATCATCTCAGTTGCGGCCCATCAGGTCATGCGTAGGTGTAGAATCCGCGTCCCGATTTCCGTCCGAGCCACCCGGCGGCCACATACTGACGGAGGAGCGGGCAGGCGCGGTACTTGGAATCACCAAGGCCGTCGTGCAGCACTTCGAGAATCGCGAGGCAGGTGTCGAGGCCGATCAAATCGGCCAACGCGAGCGGGCCCATCGGATGGTTCATACCAAGCTTCATCACGGTGTCGATGGCTTCCGCCGTGCCGACGCCTTCCATGAGGCAGTACACCGCCTCATTGATCATCGGAAGGAGAATGCGATTGGCAATGAAGCCCGGGTAATCGTGCGCTTCGCATGGCGTCTTGCCGAGCGTCGTCGCGAGGGCGAGGGTGCGCTGCAGCGTCTCGGGGCTCGTTGCGAGGCCGCGGATGATCTCGACGAGCTGCATCACCGGCACCGGGTTCATGAAGTGCATCCCGATGACATGCTCGGGGCGCTTCGTCTTCGCGGCGATCTCGGTGATCGAAATCGAACTCGTGTTGGTCGCGAGGATCGCGCCGGCCGGCGCGAGACGATCGATCTCGCCGAAGATCTTGAACTTCAGCTGGACATTTTCCGTCGCTGCTTCGATCACGAACGTCGCGTTGGCAATCGCGCCGAGATCCGTGCTCGTCGTGAGCTTCGCGAGGGCGGCGTCGCGCGTTGCCGCGTCGACCGTTCCCTTCTTGATCTGGCGTTCGAAGTTCTTCTCGATCGACGCCTTGCCCTTGGCGAGCGCGTCGGCGGAGACGTCGATTATCGTCACCGGAATTCCCGCCGCCGCCGAGACGTGGGCGATGCCGCTACCCATCTGCCCGGCGCCGATTACTGCAATAATATCAGTCATAATCCTCAAATCTAGTTGGTTCGACGCACCAATGGCGTCCGCGCCATCAGGATGCAGGCGATGAGCATTCCGGCGGCCGCCGCGAGCCCGCCTTCGGGCCCCCATGCGCCACCGGTCAGCCACGTCGGGCCGTTGTCGGCGAGGCGATAGCCGGGTGTCGGCAACGGCAGGCCGCTCACCGCCGAGTGAAGAACGGCGGCCTGCACGAGGTTCCATGCCAGATGCGCAATCCACGCGGCATACAGACTGCCGGTCGAGAGTCGCACCGTCGCGAGGAACACACCGGCGAGGGCCACCATCGCCGTCGAGAGGATGGTCGGACCGGGATTGAACAAATGCAGCATCGCGAAAATCACGCTCGTGATCGCGACCGCAGCGGGTGCGCCGAGCGCGTCACGAATTGTCGTCAGTAGATAACCGCGCATCGCCAGCTCTTCCACCAGCGCAGCGGGCATCAGCACGAACAACGCGATGCGCGCCCCTTCGCTCCACGGCTGTAGCGCGGGCTGCGCTTCGATGGCGAGGCGACCGGCGGCGATCAACAGCACCGACGGAACGAGTATCGCGAGGGAACCCGCGGCGAGACCGATGAGCAACGCGCGCCAGCCGAGCGCCGGCATTGCGAGCCCGATCGGCGTCCAGACGGCATGGGCGCCGCTGCGCTCACCGTCGATGATACGCCGCGCCGCGTACGTGCCGAACAGCAGTGCGAGTATCGCGGCGATCTGATCGAGCGGCAGGCTGATGCGCCGCGCGAACGCGACGATCGGGGTCGCTTCGATCACCGGATATACGAGGCCGGCGATCAACAGCGACGCGCAGGTCGTGGCCAGAAAAAAGAAGAGCAGGCGCCATGGCGCGCGCACCACCCCGTCGGGCCGCGCAAAGAACGCTTTCAGCATCAGCGCCGGTGCATACGCGGGTGCGGACGCTGGTTCGGGCGTACGACCGCCGCCGTTCAGCGGATCGGTCAGACTGCCTCGACGCTCAGCGCCACGGCGTTGCCGCCACCGAGGCAGAGCGTGGCAAGTCCCGTGCGGGCACCGCGATCGTGCATCGCGTGCAACAGCGTGACGAGTACGCGGGCGCCGCTCGAGCCGATCGGATGGCCGAGCGCGATCGCCCCGCCGTTGACGTTGACCTTACTGAAGTCCCAGCCGAGTCCGTCGCCGTCGGCAAGCGCCTGGGCGGCGAACGCTTCGTTGGCTTCGATGAGATCGTAGTCGCCGATCTTCGCGCCGGTTTTCTTCATGAGATTCTGCACCGCGACAATCGGCGCGAAAAACAGATCGCGTGGTTCACCGCCACCCGACGCATAGCCGGTGATGCGGGCGAGAATCGGCAGACCGTGGGCCTTCGCGTACGCTTCGCTGGTGACGACGAGGGCCGCGCCGCCGTCGTTGAGGCCGGGGGCGTTGCCCGCAGTGACCGTGAGCTCGTCGGGCTTCATGTCCTTCGGCGCGTCCTTCGGAAACGCGGGGCGCAGCTTGGCGAGCGCCTCGAGCGAGGTGTCCTTACGCGGGCCCTCGTCCGTATCGACGATCGTCGGTCCCTTCTTGCCGGCGATCTCGATCGGCACGATCTCCTGCTTGAACTTGCCGGCTTCGATCGCCGCGATGGCCTTCATATGACTGTCGTACGAAAACTGATCCTGACGTGCCCGCGTGATCCCGGCCTTCTTCGCCGTGTACTCGGCGTAGCCGCCCATGTGCACTTGCCCGAACGCGCACCAGAGGCCGTCTTTGATTAACGCGTCAACCATTGACTGATCACCGAATTTCACGCCGGTGCGCATGCCGTTGACGAGGAACGGGGCGTTCGACATCGACTCCATGCCGCCGGCGACGAGCGCCTGCGCATCGCCGGCCTTGATCGCCTGCGCCGCGAGCATCACCGCCTGCAACCCGGAGCCGCACACCTTGTTGACGGTGTACGCGGGAACGAGCGCCGGCACCCCGCCCTTCATCGCCGCCTGACGCGCCGGCGCCTGCCCGACGCCAGCCGTGACAACATTGCCCATGATCACTTCGTCGATCGCGTTCACGTCGATGCCGGCGCGCGCGAGCGCGGCCTTGATCGCGGCCGCGCCAAGATCGGTGGCGCTCAGTGAAGAAAGTCCGCCCAGGAAGCGGCCGATCGGGGTGCGCGCGCCCGACACGATAACGGCGTTGCGTGACGTATCACTCATGGTCTTCTCGTTCGGTTCAGGAAACAGTCAGGATCTACTAGTACGTACGACCAGCGTCTACTCGGCGGCTTCGCCCATCGGCGTCAGCGCGCGCGTTGTGATCTCGCCCGTGATGCGGGCGATGAAATCGTCGAGCGACATCTCTTCCTGCTTCTTGCCGGTGCCGCGCACACGAATCGCGAGCGCATTGGCTTCCATTTCGCGGCGACCGATCACCGCCATGTACGGCACCTTCACCATCTCGGCTTCGCGCACACGATAGTTCAGCGTTTCGCGACGATCGTCGAGATGCGCCCGCACGCCAGCGGCGCGCAGCTTCGCGGTCGCCTGCTTCGCGTAGTCGTTGAAATCGTCGGCGATCGGCAGGATGCGAATCTGCTCTGGCGCGAGCCACACCGGAAACGCGCCGGCGAAGTGCTCGATGAGAATCGCCATGAACCGCTCGAACGAGCCGCTCACCGCGCGATGAATCACCACCGGGCGATGCGCCGTGTTGTCCTCGCCCGTGTAGGTGAGGTCGAAGCGTTCCGGATTGCTGTAGTCGAGTTGGATGGTACCGAGTTGCCAGTGACGACCGATCGAGTCGGTGACATCGAAGTCGATTTTCGGGCCGTAGAACGCGCCGTCGCCTTCCTTCAGTTGATACGGAAGGCCGGTCGCCTCGAGCGCGGCGCGCAGCGCGCCCTCGGCGCCGTCCCACATCTCGTCGGAACCGATGCGTTGCTCGGGGCGGGTCGCGAACTTGAGATTCGCGCTCAGCCCGAACGCTGTGTAATAGCCGAGGATGAAGTCGGTAAGCCGCTTCACTTCGTCGGCGATCTGGTTCTCCATCAGGAAGATGTGGCAGTCGTCCTGTTGGAACTGGCGCACGCGTGTGAGCCCCGACAGCGCGCCACTCACTTCGTTGCGGTGTAGCACGTCGTAGGTGTTGTAGCGGAGCGGCAGTTCGCGATACGAGTGCTTCTTGTTCTGGTACATCAGATAGTGCGACGGGCAGTTCATCGGCTTGAGCGAGAAGTCGTGTTCGCCGCTCTCGTTGTCGAGGACGAGGAACATGTTCTCCTTGTACTTGCCCCAGTGCCC
>JAYVPN010000155.1:0-16912 GCA_043757365.1 Gemmatimonadota bacterium
TCTGGAAGACGTCGACGAACTCAAACGCATCTTCCGCGAGTACGGCGACGAGCCGCAGGCCGGCCGGCTCGCGCGGGAAGTCGAGCGCCGTCGCGGTCACCGGCCGTTTGAGACGAGCGATGACTTTGTTGGGGCGATCCGTGCCGTGTTTGGTTCGCGGTCGGGGCCGCCGGAGTTTGCGCGGTTCTTTCAGGCGCTCCGCATCGCCGTGAACGATGAACTCGCCGGACTCGAACGGACGCTCCCGGCGCTCCGTGACCGACTCACGGTTGGGGGAGTCTTTGCAGTGATCGCCTACCACTCGGGGGAGGATCGGCTCGTGAAGCACGCCTTCCGTGAGTGGAGTCAGTCCTGCATCTGCCCCCCGAAACAGATGGTTTGCACCTGCCGCGGACGCGCCCTCGGCGCCGTCATGCATAAGAAGCCTGTCCTCGCCGGCCCCGGCGAGATCGCGCGCAACCCGCGAGCGCGGAGCGCGCATCTGCGCAGCTGGCGGAACGAGACCCCGGCCGGCTCCTGAGATGCGCGGCCGCTCGATCGTCGCATTGGTGCTCGTCGGTTTCGTCCTCGTGGCCACGGGCGTCATATGGAGACGGAGCTACGGCATCGCGCACGCGCTCGACCAGCAGAAGCTCGAACAACAGCGCGCCGCGCTGGAAGCCGAGCGGGCGAAGCTGGAAGGGGATATTCGTGACGCGTCGAGCCGGTCGAAGCTGGCGAAGGTGGCCGAAGAGCGATTGAACATGCACATCCCGAGTGATAGCCAGGTGATACTTCTCAAGCGGACAGCGAAGAGCAGCGGAGGGACGCGTGGCGCGCACTAGCCGAAGCGGGCTGGTGCATGCGTCGTTCGTCCTGTTCGGCATCGCGCTCGTCGGCAAGGCTGCGAAGGTGCAGCTGTTCGAGACGTCGATGTGGCGGGATAAGGCGCGGCAGCAGCAGGTGGCGGCGTCGTCGCTGCCGGCGCCGCGCGGGATGATTCTCGACGCGTCGGGTGCGATGCTCGTGGAGAGTCGGCAGCTCGTGAAGTTTGCGGTGGCGCCGAAGGAAGTGCTCGGTTCCAAGAAGACGGCGAAGAAGTCAGCGTGGGCTCCGGCCGCCGCGATGAATACCGACGGCGTGCGCCGTTTACAGAATCTTGGCCGAGCGCTCGCGCGCGCGGGCGTCTCAACAGAGTTCGTGCAGCGGGCGACGGACACGTCGCGCGCTTGGGTGGACGTGCCCGGCACGTATCTCGCGAGCGATGTCGCCGCGATCACGGCAACGCGCGGCGTGCACTCGTCGCTGGTGCTCGAGCGCGTCCCGCCGGCGACCGACGGCCTGCGCCGATTGATCGGCCGCGCGGACGAGCTGAGCGAGCCGATCGACGGACTCGAAAAGGCGCTCAATCCGATTTTGCGCGGTACCGCGGGCCACTCGAGCGTCATGCGCGACGGACGCGGCGGGAAGTTTGATTCGCCGGGGATGGGCGGAAGCGTTGCACAGCCGGGCAACACCGTCGTGCTGACGATCAATCAATCACTGCAGGACATCGCCGAGCACTCGCTCGCCGAGGCCGTGCAGAACATGGGCGCGACCGGTGGCGATATTGTGATGCTCGATCCGCAGAGTGGGGAAGTGCGCGCGATGGCGAGCCGCCGGGCGAACGCGCTGTCGGCCGGCGCAACCGCCCTGCTCGAACCGTACGAGCCCGGCTCGACGCTCAAGCCGTTCACGGCAGCGCGCCTGCTCGATTTGAAGCGCGCGCGCACCGACGAGATCATAAATACGTATGGCGGCGTTTGGAACTACAACGGCCGCCGTATCGAGGACGATCACAAGGGAGCGCAGTTCTCGCTTGCCGACGTGATTCGTTTTTCGAGCAACATTGGAATTATTCAGTTCGCGCAGCGACTCCCGCCAGGCGAGCAGTACACGATGCTGCGCGATCTGGGCTTCGGCACGGCGACGGGTGTGCCGTATCCGTCCGAGGGGGCCGGCACGCTGAAGATTCCGCAGCAGTGGGACAAGTTGACACCGGCATCACTCGCGATGGGCTATGCACTCAGCGTCACCCCGCTGCAGCTCGCGGTGGCGTACGGTGCAATCGCGAATGGCGGCGAGCTACTCGAGCCGTCGCTGGTGAAAGAAATTCGCCTTCCAGACGGCACCGTGAAGTACCGCCACGAACGCCGCGTCGTGCGGCGCGTGATGAGCGAGGAGTCGGCGCGGACGATTCGTGGTTTGTTGCGCGGCGTCGTCGAAAGCGGCACGGGCGATCAGGCGAGCCTCGCGACATTCGACGTCGCCGGCAAGACGGGCACGGCGAAGCGCACCGAGCATGGTCGCTATGTGGCGGGCAAGTACACCGCGAGCTTCGTCGGCTTGTTCCCCGCGGAGAATCCGCAGTTCGTGATTCTCGTCAAGCTCGACAATCCGTCGAAGACGATTTTTGGCGGGAAGGCAGCCGCGCCAGTCTCGAAGACCGTGCTGCTGGCGGCGATTGCCGCGCGCGACGCGGCACTCGACCGCCGCGATCTTGCGACCGCGCCGCGCAAGGCGTCGGTGGCGACGATCGAAACACCGGACAGTTCGTCGCGCGCCGACTCGCTCGTGCGCATCACGGCGTCGGGCAGCGTGCCGTTCGTCTATCGGCTCGATGCGCCGATGCAGGCGCTGGCGCCGGTCGTGATGGCGCGCGCCATTCCTGATGTGAAGGGTCTTCCGGTGCGCCGCGCGGTGTACGCGCTGCATCGCGCCGGCTTCCGCGTCACGCTGGCGAACGCTGGTCAGGCCGGCGGTGATGCGGCGACGACCGCGCCGGCCGCCGGTGAGATGAGTTCGGCCGGCTCCACGGTGCGACTCTTTCGCGCGCCATGATCCACTCATGATCCACTCATGATTCACTCCGTGCACGTGCGAAGTCATCGGCTGACGACGGCGCTCAAGGATGCCGGACTCCTCGTGGCAGTCGCCGGAACGCTGCCGGAGTTCGTCGACGCAATCACCGACGATAGTCGGGCAGTGAAACCGGGCGGCGTCTTTGTTGCCGTGCGCGGGGTCGATCGGGACGGCCACGAGTTTCTTGGCGCCGCCGAGCAGGGAGGCGTGACGGCGGCGATCGTCGAGGACGCGGAGGCGACCGCGTTGCCGTCGTGGGTCGTCTCCGACGCGCGCCGTGCCGCAGCGATTGCCGCGGCGACCTTTTACGGCGAGCCGTCGCACGCACTGACGCTCGTCGGCGTCACGGGGACGAACGGCAAGACGACCACGGTCGGGATGCTGCGGCATTTGCTCGACGCCGCCGATGTGCGCGCCGCCAGCATCGGCACGCTCGGCGTGCTTGTTGGCAGCGAGGGGATTCCACTCGAGGGCGGCGGTGGCCTCACGACGCCCGGCCCAATCGAACTCCAGCGCATCCTTCGCGAACTTGTGAACGCCGGTGTGGGAACGGTCGCGATGGAAGTATCGTCGCACTCGCTGCATCAGCGGCGGGTGGAAGGCATTCAGTTCGCGGTCGCCGTTTTCACCAATTTTACGCGCGATCATCTCGACTATCACAAGACGATGGAGGCGTACTTCGCCGCCAAGGCTAGTCTTCTGCAGTGGCTGACTCCGAATGGCGCGGCGATCGTGAACGCGGACGATCCGTCGTGGCGTTCGCTTCCGGCGGCGCCGCGCCTCGTCACGTTCGGCACGTTTGATGCCGCTGCGGTCTCCACGGACGTGAGCGCCGAACTCGTGCACTACACGCCGCGCGGAAGTTCGTGGCTGCTGGCGACGCCGGCCGGCAACGCGCCGGTGGAGCTGCCGCTGATCGGCGATTTTAATGTCGCCAACGCGCTCGGCGCGGCTGCTGCGGCGTTTGCGCTCGGACGTGCGCCTGAAGAGATCGCCGCCCGATTGAGCACGATGCCGCAGGTGCCCGGCCGTCTCGAGATCATCGGCGACGAACCGACCATACTTCGCGATTACGCCCACACACCGGATGCGTTGGAGCGCGCGCTGCTGGCAATGCGTCCGTTCACACTGGGCAAGCTGATCGTCGTCTTCGGCGCCGGTGGCGATCGTGATCGCGGCAAGCGACCACTCATGGCGCAAGTTGCCGATCGGCTCGCCGATACCGTCGTTGTCACGAGCGACAATCCGCGCACCGAAGATCCGGAGCGCATACTCGACGATATCGTCGCGCCGCTGGCACCGGGGCGTTTCGAGCGCATTGAAGACCGTCGTGCCGCGATAGCACGAGCGATCGCACTCGCCGATCCGGCGCGCGACGTCGTGCTGCTCGCCGGCAAGGGACACGAGACATACCAGATTCGAGGCACCGTGAAGCATCACTTCGATGAACGCGAAATCGTCCAAGACATTCTCGCCGAGCGCGGCGCGCCTGCGGGGCGCGGATGAGCATCGTGCACGCGCCGCTAACGGTGGCGCCCTCGGCATTTTGGACGCTCGCCCGCGTCGCCGACGCACTCGGCGCCGGCTTCGGTGATGACCGTGCGGTGCGCGCCGTCTGCACCGACACGCGGGCGGTTTTCGTCGGCGATCTGTTCGTTGCGCTGAAAGGCGAGCACTTCGACGCGCACGACTTTCTCGCCGAGGCGGTGAAGAAGGGAGCCATCGCGCTCGTCGTGAACGATGCGAGCCGGGCTGCAGGACTCGGCGTGCCGGTCTACGAAGTGCCGGATACGC
Source organism: Gemmatimonadota bacterium (assembly GCA_043757365.1). Taxonomy (GTDB): domain Bacteria; phylum Gemmatimonadota; class Gemmatimonadetes; order Gemmatimonadales; family Gemmatimonadaceae; genus Fen-1231. Next base: position 4,675 of record JAYVPN010000155.1, read on the forward strand.
TCCACGCCCTTGGCGCACTCGCACGCTACCGTCGCCGCGCCTGGGGGAAGCCGGTCATCGCCGTCGGCGGATCGAATGGAAAGACGAGCACGAAAGAACTGATTCGCGCCGCGCTTAGTGTGCGGCTCGACGTGCATGCGACGCAGGGGAATCTGAATAATCAAATTGGTGTGCCGCTGACGCTCCTCGCGCTGCCGAATAATGCCGATGTCGCAGTGATCGAAGTTGGCACCAACATGCCCGGTGAGGTCGCGTTGCTGCGCGACATCGTCGAAGCGAACATTGCGGTGATCACCACGGTGCAGGAAGAACATCTCGAACGGTTCGGCGATCTCGCCGGGGTGATGGCGGAAGAAGCGTCGCTGCTCGACGGCGTTCCGACGGCAATCGTCCCGGTGTCAGAGGCAGGACTCATCGTCGAGTCGAAGAAACGCGCGCATCGCACCGTGACGGCGGGGCTTGTCGCCGGCGATGTCAATGCGAGCGCGCATGGTATGAATCCCGATGGAAGCGGCTGGCTGAGCGTCGGCGGCGTGCGGATCGACGTTCCGCTGCGCGGAGCACACAATCTGCGAAACGCGCTCCTCGCGATTGCCGTGGCCGCCGAGTGCGGTATTTCGGCGGCGGATGCAGGCGCGGCGATCGCGGCGATCGATCTCGCATCACTGCCGTCGATGCGATCGTCGGTGACGCCGCTGGGACAGGCGCTCCTGATCAACGACGCGTACAACTCCAATCCCGGATCGGCCCGCGCGGCGATCGCGCTGCTCGGCGATGTCGGGGCGGGGCGACAGCAGGTGATCGTGCTCGGGACGATGCGTGAGCTTGGCGCCGCCGCGGAGCGTACGCATCGCGAGATTGCCGAAGCGGCGCTCGCGTCAGGGGCGGATGTCGTCGCCGGGATCGGTGAGTTCGGGCCGGCGCTGCAGGCCGTCGGCGCCGACGACGCGCGCATCGTGACCGCGCTCGATGTAGACGACGTATGGCCGCTCCTGGCGTCGCGGCTCAAACCGAATGCGGCGATACTTTTGAAGGCCTCGCGCGGCGTCCGTCTCGAACGGATGCTGCCGCTGCTCAACGCATGGGCCGGCATCGCGCCGACTCCGCCGGTTTAGGAATCAAATGCTCTATTACTTCTTGTATCCGCTGCGCGATCACTTCAGTCCGCTGAATGTGTTTCGCTATCTCTCGTTCCGCGCGGCCGGCGCCGCCGTGACGGCGCTGTTGGTGGCGTTCGTGATTGGGCCGATGATCCTCCGGCGGCTACAGGCGATGATGATCCATCAAGTGGTGCGCGCGGGAACACCGGACTCGCACGCTGGCAAGGGCAAGACGCCGACGATGGGCGGTCTGATTATTCTCGCGGCGACGATCATCCCGACGATTCTCTGGATGCGTCTCGAGAATCGATACGTGTGGCTGGCGCTCGTCGTGATGTGCTGGATGGGCGTGATCGGCTTTCTCGACGACTATCTCAAGTTGCGGCAGAAGCGGCAGGGAATCGCCAACGTCGGCTTGGTGGAACGCTACAAGCTCGCCGGACAGATCACATGTGGTGTGCTGCTCGCGTTGTACGTGTGGAAGTTCCCGCTCAATCCGCTGCCCGGAGCGAGCACGACGGTGCCGTTTGCAAAGTTCGTGCTGGTCGTCCCGGCGACGATCGGAATGGCATGGCTCTATGTGCCGTTCGTCACCGTCGTGATCACGGGCACGAGTAACGCGGTGAATCTCACTGACGGTCTCGACGGCCTCGCCACCGGCCTGATGGGGATCGCGATGGCGACCTTCGCGATCTTCGCCTACGCGATGGGTAACATCGAATTCGCGAACTACCTGCAGCTCTTCTATCTGCGCGGCTCCGGCGAGTTGACGATCTTCTGCACGGCGATCTTCGGCGCGTGTATCGGTTTTCTTTGGTACAACTCGCATCCGGCGCAAGTGTTCATGGGCGACACGGGCGCTCTCGCGCTTGGCGGGGCGCTCGGCGCGGTGGCGATCCTGCTGAAGAGCGAGTTTCTCGTGGTCTTCATCGGCGGTGTCTTTGTCGCCGAGACCCTGTCAGTATTGATCCAGCGAACGTTCTTCAAGATTCGCAAAAAGAAGTACGGCCTCGAATACGCGCAGACACATCGCGTCTTCCTGCGCGCGCCGTTGCATCATCACTTCGAACTGAAGGGCTGGCCGGAGACGCAGGTCGTCGTGCGCTTCTGGATTCTCGGCATTCTCTGCGCGCTCGTCGGCCTCAGCACGCTCAAACTGCGGTGATCCGGTCGCTCATCGAACGCGGCGAAGCCGCCGTCATCGGCCTCGGGCGGAGCGGTCGCGCTGCCGTGGCGTTGCTCGAGCGCGAGAATGCTGCGGTCTACGGCTCCGACGAAACGCAGGGCGGTCATGATCTCGATCGCATCGCGCGCGCATCGTTCGTCGTGGCGAGTCCCGGTGTTCCGCCCGATGCACCGGCGCTTGCCGTCGCGAAGGCCAAAGGCATTCCGATCGTTAGTGAGGTCGAACTGGCGCTCGCCTTTCTGAAACAGAGCCGCTACATAGCGATCACCGGCACGAACGGAAAGACCACCGTGACGGCGCTCGTCGATCATCTATTACGGGCGCTTGGCGCCGACAGCGTCGCGGCGGGCAATATCGGTATCCCGCTGTCAGAAATCGCGCTGCGTGAGACGCCGCCGGCGTGGATTGCGCTCGAGCTGTCGAGTTTTCAGTTGCATGACACGCCGGGAATCCGGCCGGTCGTTGGCGTCATCACGAATCTCGCCCCCGATCATCTCGATCGCTACGCATCGGTCGACGACTACTACCGCGACAAGCTGCGGCTCTTCGCGAACGCGATACCGGAATCACAGTGGGTGCTGAATGGCGACGATCCGGAGTTGCTGGCGCGCGCCGCTGGTGTCGAGGGGACACAGCACTTGTTCTCGCTCCGTGATCGATCCGCTGCCGCCGGTCCCCGCGTCGGAGCCGACGGCTATCACGTGCTCGTCGACGCGCCGCTCCTTCGTGACGACATCCCGCTACTCGGCGATCACAACGTCGCAAATTCGCTGGCGGCGGCACTCGCCGTCTGCGTCGCCGATCGATCGTTCGGCGGCGCCGGCACCTGGGAGCGACTGCGCGAGGGACTGCGCACGTTCCGCGCGATGCCGAACCGGCTGGAACTCGTCGCCGAGGTGAACGGTGTCCAGTGGATCAACGATTCCAAGGCGACCAATGTGAGTTCGACCAAGGTCGCGATCGAAGGGATGACCCGCCCGACGATCGTCTTGCTCGGCGGCCGGCACAAAGGGGAGCCGTATACGGGACTGCGGGACGGACTGACGGCTCGCGCGAAGCTCGTCATTGCCTACGGCGAGGCCGCATCGCTCATCGAAGCCGATCTGAAGGGCCACGTGCCGCTAGAGCGTCTCGGATCGTCTTTTGATGAAGTGATGATGCGTGCGCGCGCCGCAGCGAGTCCGGGCGACGCGGTGTTGCTGTCCCCAGCCTGCTCCAGCTACGACATGTTCAAGAACTACGAAGTCCGCGGGGCCGAGTTCCGCCGCCTCGCACAGTCGACGTGACGAGCGCCACACTACCGCTCGCCGACACCAAGTCGGCGGGGCGCGCCGCGCCGCGCGCTGGTGCGCAGGTACGCGACCGCTGGCGCATCGGGCTCGAAGCGCGGGCGCTGATCGTCGTCACCGCGGTGCTGATGTCGTTCGGCCTCGCGACGCTGTACAGCGCGAGCGCCTTTGCGGCGACGCAGGGCGGGCATGGGAGCGCGTTCTTCCTCTTAAAGCAGTTGTCGGGTGTCGCGGTTGGGGCTGTGCTCTTCGCCATTTCCGCCAAGTTCGACGCCGAGTTGTGGAGCAAGTACGCCTGGATCGTGATGTGGCTCGCGCTCGCCGCGATGCTCGTCACGGTGCTGCCGTTCACGAAAGCGTTTGCTCCACCGATTCTTGGCGCGCGGCGCTATCTCTTTCACGGCGCTATACAGCCGTCCGAGTTCGCGAAACTCGCCGTGGTCGTCTGGACGGCGATGCTCGTCGTGAAAAAAGGTGACCAGCTTCGCCGTCTGAGCAAGGGACTGTTGCCGATCCTCGTGGTCATCGGCGCGCTCGACTTGATGGCCGCGCTTGAACCCGACCTCTCGACCGTTCTGTTCTTCTCGCTGCAGATGGCGATCATCGTCTTCGCCGCCGGCGCGCGTATCGGCCACTTCGTTTTTCTCGGTGTGCTGTCCGTGCCGGTTCTCTGGAGCGAAGTGCAGCGACTTCAATACGTGATGGAGCGTATTCTCGGCTTCGCCGAGATGGCCGGCACCGCGCACGCGAAGGTCAATTATCAACTCACGCAGTCGCTGATTGCCGTCGGCTCCGGCGGCTGGTTCGGTGTCGGCTTCGGGGAAGGACGCCAACAGTATGGCTTCCTGCCGCTGTCGTACGACGACTTCATCGCTGGCAGCATCGGCGAAGAATGGGGCTTCCTGGGGATCACGATTCTCATTGCTCTGTTCGCGTTGTGGGGATGGCTCGGGTTCCGCATCGCAAAGCAGGCCCGCACGCAGTTTCAGCAGCTCACGGCGATCGGCATTACCGCGACGATGATCGTGACGGCGTATCTCCACATCGGCGTCGTGATCGGACTACTTCCAACGACCGGCCTGACGCTGCCGTTTATTTCGTACGGCCGTTCGAACCTGCTGCTTTCGTTGTTGATGACGGGCATGCTCGTGAACATCGGCAGCTCGCGTGAACGCGTGATGGGGATCGGCGCGACTGATCCGTTCGGAGTCTCGCGGTGAATGTGTTCTTCGCCGGTGGTGGCACCGGCGGGCATCTCTATCCCGGCCTCGCGATCGCCCGCGCGCTCGTCGCGCTGAATCCCGAGGTGCGCCCGTATTTTATTGGCGCGAAGCGTGGTATCGAGCGCGACGTGCTGCCGCAGGCGGAGTTTCCGTACGCATTGTTCGATCTCCACCCGATCTACCGGCCAATGGTCTGGCTGAACTACAAAACATTGCTCGGCGCGGCACGTTCCTGGCGGCAAATGTCCGCGCTCGGCCGCGACAAAGCGCCACGCGTCGTGGTCGGAACCGGCGGCTACGCCAGCGGACTCGCGCTCGCGTGGGCGTGGACCAAGAGCGTGCCGATCGTGCAGCATATCGGCGACAGTCATCCCGGCGCGACGGCGCGACTCTTCACGCGCATCTCACGTGAAGCGTATCTCGGTTTTCCCGAAGCCGAACAGTGGCTCCCGCATACCGGATGTGTCTTTCGCGATACCGGCAATCCGATCGACCCGCCGCCCGACATTCGTCCCGATACGATCGCGGCCAAAGCGCGATGGGGCTTTCCGGCGCGCGCGCGCGTGTTGCTCGTCTTCGGTGGCAGCCAAGGCGCGCGCGCACTGAATCAAGCGGTCGCCGGATGGGTCGAGCAGGGCTTGCCGTCAACGCTCTGCGTGATTTGGGCGACGGGAACGGCGCAGTACGATACCTTCAAGCAGTACGACCGCGCCGACGTGCGCGTCGTCCCGTACTTGTCGCCGATCGCCGACGCCTACGCCGCGAGCGATCTCGCCTTTGTACGTGGCGGGATGATGGGAACCTCCGAGCTCTGTGCGTGGGGCGTGCCGATGCTGATCTGCCCGTTGCCGACGGCCGCGCAGGATCATCAGACGTCGAACGCGCTGGCGCTCGAGAAGGCGGGAGCCGCCGTGCATCTCGCGCAACACAACCTCACATCGGAGCGTCTCGACGCGACGGTGCGAATGCTGCTCGATGATTCGCCGCGTCTTGCGACGCTTGCCACTGCCGCGCGCGCGCGGGCCCGTCCGCGGGCCGCCGCCGAGATCGCCGCGCACATCGCTAAATTGCTCGCCTGATGCCGACTCTCATCGACCCGAATGACAACCGACCCGTGCACTTCATGGGGATCGCCGGCGCCGGTATGAACGCGCTAGCGGAGCTCTGTGCACGTCGCGGAGCGACCGTCACCGGCTGCGATCAGAATCCCGATGGGGCGGGAGATCTGGCTCGTCACGGCATTACCGTGACGCGCGGACACGACGCGTCGCACGCTGAGGGCCACCGCGCGCTCGTGGTATCAAGCGCGATTCCGAAAACGCATCCAGAGATTCTGCGCGCCCGTGAACTCGGCATTCCCGTGATCCGGCGCGCCGAAGCGCTCGCCGAAGCAACGGCGGGCGGTCGACTTGTCGGCATCGCCGGTACGCACGGCAAATCGACGACGACCGTGATGACGACCGAGGCGCTGAAGAGCGCCGGCGTCGATGCGACCGGCGTCGTCGGTGCCCGCGTCACGTCGTGGAACGGCAATCTCAGCAGCGGTGCCGATGACGTGTTCGTGGTGGAAGCCGATGAATACGACCGCAGCTTCCTCGCCCTCGCGCCGGATGTCGCGGTCGTGACCAATCTCGAAGCCGACCATCTCGACATTTACGAAGATCTCAACGACATCAAGGGAGCGTTCACGCAGTTCGTGCGCGGTGCGAGGTGGATCGTGCTCTGCGCGGACGACGCGAACGCGAACGCACTCTCTACGCCCGCGAGCGCCGAGGTCGTGCGGTACGGCATCACGAGCAGCGACGCGCGGTTGATCGCCCGGAATATTTCGATGCGCGACGGCGGTGCGCAGTTCGAGGTGGTTTACGACGGCACGTCGCTCGGCGAGGTGCAGCTCGGTGTGCCAGGCGAACACAATGTTCGCAACGCGCTTGCGGCGCTCGCCGTCGGACTCGGCACGTGGGGCGTGACGGTACCGCAGATGGCCGGCGGACTTCGGCGGTTTGTCGGCGCTGAACGCCGCTTTCAGCGGATCGGCGATGTGAACGGCGTGCGCGTGATCGATGATTACGCGCACCATCCAACCGAGATCGCCGCGACGCTCGCCGCGGCACGCGGCGCCTTTCCGGGGCGCCGCATCGTCGCGGCCTTCCAGCCGCATCTCTTCTCGCGCACGCGTGATTTCGCAAACGAGTTTGGCGCCGCGCTCGCGACGGCCGACGCGACGTATCTCACCGCGATCTATCCGGCGCGCGAACAGCCGATCGCCGGCGTCACGAGCGCACTGATCGCCGATGCCATGACCCGGGCCGGCCGTGCGCCGGTCTGGGAGGGCGACCGCATGACGCTCGCCGCCGCACTGCGCGACAATATCAAACCGGGCGACGTCGTCTTCACGATCGGCGCGGGCGACATCACCAAGACCGGCCCGGAGCTCGTCGCGCTACTTGTCGCGCTGCTCGAGGGCGCGTGACCGACATCGCGCCGAACCGCGACGAGCGGCCGCGCTGGAAAGTGCTGCTGCGCCGCGTCGGGATTGTCAGTGCGGTGATCGCGGTCGCCTCGATCCCGTGGTGGGGACGCGCCGCCATCATGCACCTCGATTTCTTCCGCGTCCGCCGCGTCGAGATCGAGGGAACGCGTTACGTCAGCCCCGATGAGATCGTTTCGCGATTGAGGATAGACACCACGGCGTCCCTGTGGGCCGACGTGGTTCCGCTCGAACAACGGGTTCGGCAGCATCCGTCGGTGCGCGAGGTGCACATCGTCCGGAAATTGCCCGGTACGTTGATCGTGCGGGTGACGGAAAATCTCCCGGTGGCGCTCGTTCAGGCCGCAGCCGGACTCGTGGCGGTGGATGCGCAGGGAAAATCTCTGCCCATCGATCCAACGCGGGCCGACGTCGATCTGCCGGTGTTGTCGTCACGCGACACGTTCGCCCTGCGCGTGCTGGGCGAGGTACGCGAACGGGCACCGGCGCTGTTCGCGAGGATCGGCGAAGTGCGGCGGACGGCGAAGGGTGATCTGCTGTTCCGCTTGGGAGAACAACCGTCACGCGACATTCTCGCCTCCGCCGACGTCACGGCGGATCGTCTCACCGATATCGTTCCCGTCGAGCAGGACTTGGCGCGCCGCAGTTTGCACGCCACTGAACTCGACCTGCGTTTCCGCGATCAAGTCATCGCCAGGCTACCATGAATGTAGAACGCCTCGTTGCTGGGCTCGACATCGGATCTGCCAAGACAACCGCTGTCATCGCGGAAGTTGTTGGCGATTTTCCGAAGCATCCGACCGTGAACATTCTCGGCGTCGGGCAGGCCCGCACGACGGGGCTGCGCCGCGGAGTCGTCGCCGACATCGATGAAACGATGCGCTCGATCCAAAAAGCGATGCAGGACGCCGAACGAATGGCTGGCGCGCGCGTCGATACGGTATACGCCGGCATTGCGGGCGAGCACGTCGCCGCGATGTCGAGCAAAGGCATTGCCTCGGTCACTGGCGCCGAAATCTCGAAGGCCGACATCGACCGCGCCAACGCCGTCGCGCGGGCGCAGGCGATTCCGCAGGACCGCGAACTCATTCACGCGATCCCGCAGGAATACACGGTTGATAAAAACCTCGGTATTCGCGATCCGATCGGGATGATCGGCACGCGCCTCGAGACTGAGATGTATCTCGTGACGATCGGCTCCAGCCCGGCGATGAATCTCCGCAAAGCGGTCGAGAAGGCCGGCTATAAAGTGCAGGAGCTCGTCATCGAGCCGCTCGCGAGCGCGCTCAGCGTGCTCACCGAAGATGAAAAAGAGTTGGGCGTCTGCCTCGTAGAAATGGGCGCCGGCACGACCGACATCGCCGTCTTCCACGAAGGAAAAATCCGCCACCTCGGCACGGTGCCGTACGGCGGGAGCAACGTCACGAGCGATATCGTGCACGGTTTGGGCGTGACGCAGAGCGACGCTGAGCGATTGAAAGAGCAGTACGGCTGCGCCTACGAGCCGATGGTCGAGCACGGCGAGACGATCAAGTTGCCGAGCACGGTGGCGCAGGGGCTGCGCGAGATTCCGCGCGAGCTGCTGGCGCACATTATTCATCAGCGCACGGCGGAGATTTTCGAGCTCGTGGTGCGTGATGTGGAGGCGGCCGGATTCATTAAGCGCCTCGCGGCCGGTGTCGTCGTGACCGGCGGCGCCGCGGCGCAGCCGGGCACCGGTGAGTTGGCGAGCGATGTGTTCGGGGTTGGCGCACGGGTTGGCCGTCCCGGCGAATTTCTTGGCGGGCTCGCCGATTCGGTCGAGTCGCCGCGCTACTCGACGGTCGTCGGCCTCGTCCAGTACGGCGCGCAGCGCGTTGCGCTCGGACTCGGCAGCGGCCACAAGAGCAAGCGCCTCTCGATGGCGACGGCGACGCCCTCGTTCGACGGCATTGCGAATCGGTTTAGGATTTGGCTGCAGGATTTCTTCTAGCGGGGGTCACGAACTTCGAGGCGCGGGAGTCCGGCGGTGGCTCGATGATTCTTCCGTGGAGGTTCACGGTGCAACTCCTCCTCGCGCCGCGAGCCGTACAGCGCCATCTTTCTCGCCCATGGCAGACATCTCCGGGCTGACGGCCGCCCTCGCCGATCGCTACCGCATCGAGCGTGAGCTCGGCACGGGAGGGATGGCGACGGTCTATCTCGCCCGCGATCTGAAACACGATCGCGACGTCGCACTGAAAGTACTAAAGCCTGAGCTCGCCGCCGTCCTCGGCGCCGATCGCTTCGTGGTCGAGATCAAAACCACGGCATCGCTGCAGCATCCGCACATTCTGCCGCTCTTCGATTCAGGCACTGCCGGCGGGTTCCTGTTCTATGTCATGCCCTACATCGCGGGCGAGACGATCCGCGAAAAACTCAATCGTGAAACGCAGTTCGGCGTGGAAGAAGCCGTGCGCATCGCGCGCGAGATCGCCGATGCCCTCGACTACGCGCACCGCCACGGTGTGATTCATCGCGACATCAAGCCAGAGAACATCCTCCTGCACGATGGTCGCGCGATGGTGATGGACTTCGGCATTGCGCTCGCCGTCTCCGCTGCTGCGGGCGGGCGGATGACCGAAACAGGGCTCAGCCTCGGCACGCCGCACTATATGAGCCCGGAGCAGGCGACCGCCGAAAAAGAGATCTCGGGACGTAGCGACGAGTATTCGCTCGCCAGTGTGCTGTACGAGATGCTGACCGGCGCCCCACCGCACGTGGGCGCGTCGGCGCAACAGATCATCATGAAGATCATCACCGAGACGGTGCAGCCCGTGACGGTGCACCGGAAGAACGTGCCGCCGAATGTGGCGGCCGCACTCGCCAAGGCGCTGGAGAAGTTACCGGCGGATCGCTTCGAGAGCGCGAAGGCGTTCAGCGATGCGCTGGCGAATCCGGCGTTTGCGACGGCGACTGCTTCGGGAGCGACGGCGGGCGCAAAGGCGGGCCGCGGCGCGGTCTCCAAGTGGCTCTTCATTGCCACGGCAACCGTCGCGGTCGTCGCGACGGTTGTCGCTGCGTGGACGCTTGCGCGTCCGCACCCAGATCCCGACGCGCCCGTCGTCCGCCTGAGTTTCGATCTGCCCCCTGGCGAGCGCGTGCTCGACGCCTCGATCGCCGTCTCCCCGCAGGGCGATCGACTCGCGTATACCAGTGTCAGCGCCTCCGGTTCTCGCACGTTCATCCGCCGCACCAGCGAGCTGGTCGGACACGAGATCAGTAGTGTAGGCTGGAGCAACTTGACGTTCTCGCCCGATGGCCGGTGGCTCGCCTACACGCCCTTCACCGGCAGCGAGATCAAGAAAGTGCTGGTGGACGGCGGCGCGAGCGTTTCCCTGGGGACTGTGCCCATCGCCGGCGTTCGCGGCCTGAGCTGGACGGCGACGAACACGATTGTAATCGGCAGCCCCAATGGACTGTGGACGATCCCCGGCAGCGGTGGTGTGCCGCACCACCTCTCGAGCGATTTCAAGTCGAACGGGCTTTACCCCATGGTCCTGTCGGACGGAAAAACGGTGCTGTATGCAACGGGCCTTAGCGACGAGTCTCGACGTCTCGCGGTGGTGTCGCTCGCCACCCGCTCGACGAAAGTGCTGGAGGTTGTGGCGATTGCCCCGCTGGGGATGCGCGAGGGGCACCTGTTATACGTGACGCGCACCGGGGCGCTGATGGCCCTACCGTTCGATGTGAAAGAGCTGCGTGCGACCGGCGATCGGGTCCAGATTCAGGACAGCTTGGGCGCGGGTAGCGCCGTCGGCGGGGCCGCGGCGTCACTCTCCGCGTCCGGCACGCTCGCGTATCTGAGCGGGCAGACGGGAAGGCAGTTGGTGCGGTCGGCCGCAGGTCGCGCAGACCTGCCGCTCATCGCCGAGCCCCGCAATTACAACGCGCCGCGCCTCTCGCCGGATGGCCGCAAGGTTGCTGTCAGAGTCGAAGGGACGAGTTCCGCCGACATTTGGATATATGATCTGGCGGCACGCACCTTCACGCGGCTCACAACCGAGGGAAACAACATTGCCCCCGAATGGTCGCCGGACGGCAAGCGGGTCCTCTTCCTCTCGGATCACCTGGGGAAGCGCACGATCTGGTGGCAACCGGCCGACGGCAGCGCAAAGGCCGAGGTACTCCATGAACCGGAAGAGCCGGTCAACGAAGCCATCCTGTCGCCCGATGCGAAGTGGCTTCTCTATCGTACCGCGTCCGGCGAGCTGCACCCGCGCAACATCTTCGCCGTGCCGCTCACAGGTGATCGGAAGCCGGTGCTACCCCTGATCACCGGCCCCGCCCAGGAATTAATGCCGCGCCTCTCGCCTGATGGCCGGTGGCTCGCCAACCAGTCGAACGAGAGTGGTCAATTCGAGATCTACGTGCGCCCCTTCCCGGGTGCCGGCGCCCGAGTGCAGGTCAGCAGTCAGGGCGGAAGGGAACCGCTCTGGGCGCGGTCGGGTCGAGCGCTCTACTACCGCACGCCAGCCGGGATCGTTTCGGCCGCGGTCACGACCGGAGCGACGTTCTCGATCGGGGAGCGCCGGACGGTATTGCCCGCCGAGTACCAGACGGGCGTGGGGCACCCCGACTACGACGTCTTCCCCGACGGCAGCCAGTTCCTGATGCTGAAGCAAGCCGGGGCGGCATCGAAGCCGATCCTCGTGCACAACTGGGGCCGCGAGCTGCGCGAGAAGCTGGCGGCGGAGAAGAAGTAGACTCGCGCTAGCTGTCCCAAAACGGATGGTCACAAATCTGCGAACGGCCCCGAATCGTGGATAAAATGCGCGATTTCGGGGCCTGTGCTGTTTCTTCCGTTCGTTCGTCATAACAACGTGGTGACACATCGCCACGCGCGTATATTTCCGCCCAGAAATGCCAGCCGTCGCGGTGGCTGGCCACCGAACATCGCAATCCGTACCGGAGCACCACGCGCATGAGCA
>JAYVPN010000156.1:0-16773 GCA_043757365.1 Gemmatimonadota bacterium
GGACTCACCGTGACGGCGACCGAAGCCGACGCGCGCGGCGTACCCGCCGGCGGCTACGTGTGCCTCGCGGTGCGAGACACCGGTGTCGGGATGGATGAAGCGACGCAGGCACGACTCTTCGAACCCGGCTTCACGACGAAGGCTGACGGCGGCGGTGCGGGACTGGGGCTGCTGGTATCGCGCACGCTGATGCAACGACTGCGTGGCGCGATCACCGTCGAGAGTTCGCGGGGAGCGGGCACGACGGTTTCCGTTTGGTTTCCCCGCCCCGCCGCCGAGCCGCCGGCGAACGTTCCGACCCCGTGGCCCGATGCGCGTCCGCCCTGTGTGCTGTTCGCCGAGCCGGACGATTCAGTGCGCGACGCGCTGGTCGCTGGCCTCAGCGCGGCCGGAGCGCTGGTCCTGCCGGCGTCGAACTGGTCCGACACACTGCGGATCGCGCGCTCGCACACGGGAGCCGTGCACCTACTGCTGGCGAGCGACAGTTTTGCGGACGGCCCCGGAGCGGCGCTCGCCGACGCGGTCGGCACAGCGCGTCCGGGTATCGCGGTGCTCATCGTATCGACGCGGCATCTTGGCGCGCTCGCGCCGGAACGCGCCGCGTCGCATCGATATCCGACGATCGCCAAGCCGTGTACTCTCGAGCAACTGACAGGTGAGATTGCTCGCCTTTTGCACCCTGCGTCACCGGGGATCGCCGGTTGAGCGCGCCAGCGCCAAGGACTATGTCCAGTGCCCACTGATTACTCCGGCCTCTCCGTTCTCGTCGTCGACGACCAGCAGCACGTCCGCCGCTTCATCAAGGACCAGCTGTCGGCATTCGGCGTCGTGCATATCGAGGAAGCGTCGAGCGGCCGGGCGGCACTGCAGACGGTCACGCAGCCGGGCGTCGCGTTCGACTTGATACTCTGTGACCTGCAGATGCCCGACATGGACGGCATCGAGACGATCCGGACGATGGCGAGTATGGGCCTGCGTTCGGCCGTCGCGATCCTGAGCGTCGAAGACGAGCGCCTGATCGAGAGCGCCGGGTTGCTGGCGAAGCTCGGCGGCTTGCGGCTCGTCGGCGAGATCGCCAAACCACTGACGGCCGATAAACTCGAACCGGTTCTGCAGCGCACAACCGCGACGGAACTGCTCGCCGAAACCGAAGCGCCGGTTGTCACGGAGAAGGAGCTGATCTCCGCCCTCGACGCGAAGGCGCTCGAAATCCATTATCAGCCGAAGATCAACATGCGAAGCGGCGCGTGCGTCGGCGTCGAGGCGATGCCGCGCTGGACGCATCTTTCGCACGGCCTGCTCACGACCGCCGACATTCTGCCCGTCGCGGAGCGTTCGAAAGAACTGTTGATGCGACTGACGACGTTGACGCTGAGCGAAGTAATGGCCGCCTGCGGGCGCTGGCAGTCGAGCGGACACGAGCTCGGCGTGTCGATCAATCTGTCGCCGCGGGTACTCGAACAGCTGGACCTCCCCGAGTTCGTCGAGCAAGTGGCGCTCGAACACCGGGTGCCTCCGGCGCGAATCACGATCGAAGTGTCGGAGCACACGCTGGGGAAGGATCTCGCCACGATGGTGGACATTGCGGCGCGTCTTCGCATCAAGGGATTCGGGCTCTCGCTCGACGAGTTCACCGGCACACAGTCCGGCGTGACGGAAATTCTGAAACTCCCGTTCAACGAGCTGAAGCTCTCGAGCGACTGTGTCGTCGGCTGCTCCGAATCGAAGGAGAAGCGGGCGATTGCGCAGGCCGGACTGTCGCTGGCGCAGAACCTGCGGCTCACCACCGTGGCGACGGGCATCCGCCACCGCCCCGACTGGGATTTGCTCAACGAGCTCGGCTGCACGGTCGCCCAAGGCAACTTCGTCGCGCACCCGATGCCGGAGTCAGGACTCGGCATCTGGGTGACCCAGTGGATGATGAAGGGGCAGTAATCGCTATTGCGGGCGGTCGAGCATCCGCCGCACACGATCGGTCAGCGCCTCGATCGTGAACGGTTTCGCCAGGAAGTCGACGTGCGGGGCAAGCAGGCCCTCTTGCAACGCGACGTTTTCGTCGTATCCCGACGCGAAGAGGACTTTGATTTCCGGGCGCTGCCGCACGATGTGTTCACGGAGCTGCGCGCCATTCATGTGAGGCATGCTCACGTCGGTCAGCAGCAGATCGATCGTCCCGTCGTAGCCATCGGCGAACTCGACCGCCTCGACGCCATCGGCGGCCTCGTACACGAGGTAGCCGACGGTCCGCAGCATTTCGGCTTCGAGTTCCCGCACGCTCACTTCGTCTTCGACGAGGAGGATCGTTTTCCGCCCCAGTGGAGCTGCGCCGACGTCGCACCCCCTTGTCGGGGGCGAGTTCGAGTTGATCGGTCGTCCGGGGAAAATAGACATCTATCGTCGTCCCCGTCCCGAGCGCACTCTCGATGTTGATGCAGCCTTCGTGCTGCTTGATGATGCCGTAGACTGTCGACATGCCGAGCCCCGTTCCCTCGCCCGCCGGATTGGTAGTGAAGAACGGCTCGTAGATGTTGGCGAAGGTGTTCGCGTCCATGCCGCATCCGTTGTCGCGAACACGGACGCGGACGTAGTCGTAGGGCGTGCGCCGGCATCGCGCTGAACGTAGGCGCCGTCGAGCACGACGTTCGAGGTCGAGATGCCGAGCCGCTCGTCGAGACCAGCCATCGCATCGCGGGGGTTTACCGCGAGATTCGCGAGCATCTGATTGATCTGCGCAACGTCGGCGCGTATGTTCCAGAGTTCGTCACCGGGCGTCCAATCGACCTGGACGGCTTCGCCGATCCGGCGGCGAAGCATCGTCAGCGTTTCTTCGACCTGGGCGTTCGGCGCGATCGCCGCGAGCGAGTGGGTGTGCTTGCGCGCGAACGTGAGCAGTTGCCGGGTGAGCTCGGCGCCTTGCTGCGCCGCTTTCCGGACCTGTTCGAGCTGCGATGTGACCGGGGAATCCGGCCCGAGTTTCAGCATCACGAGCTCGGTATACCCGAGAATCACGGCGAGCATGTTGTTGAAGTCGTGCGAGACGCCACCGGCAAGCCGGCCGATCGACTCCATCTTCTGCGCCTCCGTGAGCTGCGCCTGAAGCATCGTCCGCTCTTCCGTCTGATGGCCGGACTTGTCGAGGGCGGCGATCATCGCCACCCTTCGGGTCGGCGCGCGCCCCTCGGCCAGCTCCATTTTGACGACGACGAACCACCCGGTTCCGCGTACCGGCTGTGCAACGCAGTGATTCGATCGGCGCGTCGCGCATCGTTCGCGAACAAGAGCACCCCCTCGCGGCCGCCGACCCCGACGATAACCGCGGAGGTAGTCCAGAAGGTGTTCGCAATACCGGTGCGCGGTCGGCGTCGAGTCGTTCCCATCAGGTCACGACGCGAGCACTTCGCGGACGGACTCGAGCAGCGCCTGATTCGAGAAGGGCTTCTCGAGCGTGCGCGCCGCGCCGAGCTGCGCCGCCATCGCGAGATAGTCGCCGGCGCTTCCGCGGCCGCCGCCTGATATCGCGATGATCCGCAAATCGGGCTGCAGCCGCTTCATATCCATGATCGTCTCGATCCCTTCCTTGTCCGGCATCACGAGATCGGTGATGACGAGATCGAACATTTTGTCCCTGATCGCCGCCAACGCGGCATTTCCATCCGCCGCCGTCGTGACTTCGTGGTGGTCGATCTCGAGGACACGCTTAAACAGATCGCGCAGCGCCGCCTCATCGTCAACGAGCAGTATGAGCGCCAGACCAACCTCCGCACCGGAGAACACGAATCACCCACCTGTATTCTACACGCTATTCGCCTCGCGGGGGAGTCGGGCGACTCCCGACGAAATCTGAGGGATTCCACTGCACTATTTCTACTCGCGCGACTTCGCCTCGTGGGTGCTCGTGATGAGCGTCGAGGAACACCGCATCCTCAAGAGGAATACCGCATCCTCGAATCGATCGGCTTCTCATCGCAAGCACTCGGGCGGCGAATTCTCGTCACGGTACACAAACCGATCGATGTCGCCCAGCGACAGGCGACGGTCAGCACGACATCGATATCGAACTCTCGACATTCGGTACGAGAGCAGCACCCGCTCGAACGCCGGACGATCGGGAGACCGGCACAGCGAGGGGAGATCGTCGGATGCCGTGATCGCCCGCGGCAGAATCATTGCGAGATCACTCGTGTGCTGGCCGGCGTCGGTTTCAGCGCACGCAGATGTTCGCGCGCCCGCTCGATCGCCGCGTCGAGCGTGTGCAGCACCTGGTCTTCGCCAAGCTCGTCGAGCAGCGACGATCGCGTCAGCGCAATCAAAGGCTGCGCGTGGACTTCCGAGAGGAGTACGAGCGTTCCCTCGCGGCGCCCGGCATGCACGAGTTCGGTAAGCACGCGCAACCCGGTCGCATCGATCGCCGGCACGTGACGCAGCCGGATGATCAGCACCTTCGGTTTGTCGGCGACACGGGCCACCGTGCTCTTGAACGTTTCGGCGGCGCCGAAGAAGAATGGCCCGTCGATTTCGTAGACCTGTACACCGCGCGGGAGATCGCCGCGCTTGAGGGCCGCCGGATCAGCCGACTCTAGCGCGTCGGCAGCATCGTCGGCGGCGTCGTCGCCCGAGATGAGACGGACGTTGGTCACGTCCGACATCCGCTTCATGAAGAGGAACGCCGAGAGCACCATTCCGACCTCGATCGCGACGGTGAGATCGACGAGGACGGTGAGGAAAAAGGTCACGAGGAGGACGGCAACATCGCTCTTCGGCGACCGGAGCTCCGAGAGGAAAACGCGCCACTCACTCATGTTGTAGGCGACGATCATGAGAATCGCCGCGAGCGTCGCCAACGGAATCAGCGCCGCGAGGCGGCCAAAGAACAGCGTGATGAGCAGCAGCGTCAGCGCGTGAACGATTCCGGCGACGGGCGTTCGGCCGCCGTTGTTCACGTTCGTCGCCGTGCGGGCGATCGCGCCGGTCGCCGGCATGCCGCCGAACAGCGGCGTCACGAGATTGGCGACGCCTTGGGCGACGAGTTCCATGTTCGAACGATGCCTTCCACCGATCATCCCGTCGGCGACGACAGCCGAGAGCAGCGACTCGACCGCGCCAAGCAACGCGATCGTGAATGCCGGACCGATCAGCGCTTTCACTTGATCGAACGAGAGGTGCGGCACCGACGGATGCGGAATCGCCGCCGAGAGCGCGCCGAAGCGGCTGCCGACTGTCTCCACCGGCAGCTTGAGCAGCGCCGCAATTGCCGTCGTGACGACGAGTGCGACAAATGGCGCCGGAACTTTGCGCACGAACTTCGGCCAGATAATCAGAATCGCCACTGCAAGTGCCGATATCGCGATCGCTTCGGGCGTGATCGATGCCGCCTGCTCGGCGTACGCGGCCCACTTGCCGAGAAAGTCCGGCGGCACGGCGGCCATGCGGAGACCGAACAGATCCTTGATCTGCCCGGAAAAAATGATCACCGCGATCCCGCTCGTGAAACCGGTGACGACCGGGAACGGGATGAACTTGATGACGCTGCCGAGCTTGAAGAGCCCGAACCCGACGAGGATCGCGCCGGCCATAAGGGTCGCGACCGTGAGACCATCGATACCGAACTTCTGCACGATGCCGTAGATGATCACGACGAACGCGCCCGTCGGGCCGCCGATCTGCACGCGCGAGCCGCCGAGCACCGAAATCAGGAAGCCGGCGACGATGGCCGTCCAGAGGCCGCGGTCGGGACTCACACCGCTGGCGATCGCAAAGGCGATGGCGAGCGGCAGCGCGACAATCCCGACGATCACGCCGGCCGTGAGATCGGCAACGAAGGCGGGGCGCGAATATCCCTTGAGCGTGGTGAACAGCTTTGGGACGAGCATATCGGAATACTAGCGGCTTTTATTTTCGGATCACTTGACAAAACAATCAAACTTGATGTATGTACAGTGTGCCTACTACCGCCAAAGTCGATATCCGCAACGCCGCGCGGCTCTTCCACGCCCTCTCGGACGAGACGCGAATCGCGATCATCGTCCGTCTGCGCGACGGTGAGAAGTGCGTTTGCGATCTGACCGACTTGCTCGACGCGGCGCAGTCGCGGCTGTCGTTTCATCTCAAGACGTTGAAAGACGCCGGACTGGTGCGCGACCGCCGTGACGGACGCTGGGTGCACTACTCGCTGAACCGTGAAACACTCGGCGAGATCGAAGCGTTGCTCGGGACGCTCAAGCCCTCCCGCCGGCTGCTCGCGCAGACGGCCGATTGCTGCGATTGATTTTTTTTCCGCAATACATCAACGAAACTTGTTCAGGGAGACATCATGTCAGTATCAGAGAACACTGATCTCAAGTCCGTCGTGAAAGAGAAGTACGGTGCGGCCGCCCTTCGAGTTGTCTCGGGCGAAACGGACGTCGAGTGCTGCGGCACCACCGGCTGTTGCGGCGCGACGACGAGCACTTGGGATCCAATCACCGCCGATCTCTACGACGCGGGGCAAACCGCCGGACTCCCGGCCGAAGCGCTGCTCGCCTCGCTCGGCTGCGGCAACCCTACAATGCTCGCCGAGTTACAGCCGGGCGAGATCGTCCTCGATCTCGGCTCCGGTGGCGGGATCGACGTGCTCCTCTCCGCAAAGCGCGTCGGCCCGACGGGCAAGGCGTATGGCCTCGACATGACCGACGAGATGCTCGCGCTCGCGAACGCGAACAAGGCGCGCGCCGGTGCGACGAACGTCGAGTTCCTGAAGGGCGAAATCGAAAAGATTCCGCTGCCTGACAACTCGGTCGACGTCATCATCTCCAACTGCGTCGTCAATCTCTCGGGCGACAAGCCAAGTGTTCTGCGCGAGGCGTTTCGCGTGCTGAAGCCGGGCGGCCGGTTCGCCGTGAGCGACGTCGTCGTGCGCGGTGAAGTGCCCGAGGCGATCCGCAAAAATATGGAGCTTTGGATCGGCTGCGTTGCCGGTGCGCTCGAGGAACAGGAGTTCGTCTCACTGCTCGAGAAATCGGGGTTCGTTGATGCCTCGATCGAGCCGACACGATTCTACAAAGCTGAGGACGCTGCGGCCTTTCTCGCGAACACCGGCCTTGATGTTGCAACAGCGGCGGCGGAGATCGACGGTAAGTTCTTGAGCGCGTTCGTGCGGGCGACGAAGCCGCTCGTTTAATACTTCTCGTCAACGAACGAGCAATGCGCATCGCGCTCATTTCCGATATCCACGCGAATCTTCCCGCACTCGAAGCGGTGCTCGCCGACATCGACGGGCGCGGCGATAGCGACGCGACGTATCACCTCGGCGATCTCGTCGGCTACGCGCCCTGGCCGAACGAGACCGTCGCCGCGGTGCGGGCGGCGGGAATTCCCGGTGTCGCCGGCAACTACGACTCGACAGTCGCAACCGGCTACAAGCACTGCGGATGCAAATACGAAGATTTGCATCAGGAGGCGTTGTCACACGAGTCGTTCGCGTGGACGCAGGCGAATGTCTCCGGGGAAACGAAGCGGTTCCTGCGTGGGCTGCCGTTCCGACTCGACATTCGGGTGAACGGCGGACACGCCGCCGGTCGATCGGTGATTCTCGTGCACGGCAATAACGTGTTGAACACCGTATATGTCACCGAAGATCGCCCGGATTCCTTTCTCGCCAAAATGGCCGAGGGACTGGGCGCGCGGCCCGGTGACGTGATCTGCTTCGGACACACGCACAAAGCGTTTCGGCGCTCGGTAGGCGGCGTGCATTTCGTGAATACGGGATCCGTGGGCCGACCGAAAGATGGCGATCCACGCGCTGGCTACGTTCGCTTAGTGATCGATGCGGAGGGCGCTCGCTCCGAGATCGTGCGGGTGGTCTACGATGTGGAACGCGCGGCACAGGGAATTCTTGCGAGCACGCTCCCCGCAGAGTTTGCGGCGTTTCTGCGCACCGGCGGAGCGACCATTCGCGCCTGACGGCGCGGCGGTCGCTCAACGCCGCTATCTCGTCAGCAGCTTTCCGGCGAGGCGCTGTGCGAACTGTGCGCGGGACACGTTTCGGCCGAGTTGATCCGGCGTGGCATCGACCAGCCGCAGCGTATGCGACATCAAGAGCCGCACGCGGCCATAGCCGCACGTTTCAGCAACCTCGGAGATCGACCGCTTCTCTTCGACGAGCGGCTCCCACACACGCGCCATTCGCGCGGTGTCGAGCAGCGTCGCGGCGCCATTGATGCCGGCTCGATACATCCAGCGATCAACCGACCGACGACCCATGCCAGTCGCGTCGGCGAGACCGTTGACCCATCGCGGCAACGTCCCGTTTCCGAAGAGTCTGACCGCGGCGATCTGTAGCGCTTCCGGCATCGGCCGCAAGCTCGCCGCCGCGCGATTCAGCAGCAGCGCTGGCACCGACGCGTGTGCAAAGTTTGCGAGCTTGTGCGCGATCAACGGCACGTCTTCGACGCCGCGGAAGACCAACTCGATCGTCGACCGCTCGGCGAGTTGCACGACGCGCCGCGCGGTCGCCGAACTCAGGCTCGTGTAGAGCACCATCGCCGTCGACGTGTCGCCGACGGCGGCGACCAGCTGATCGAAATCGGGCTGCGCGAGCACGTCCGGGTCGAGCACGACGGCGTCGAAGCCGCGCCTGCGGATCGCGGCGGCGGCGGCCGTTGCGTCCGTGCTGGAGGTCACGACGTGAGCTTTACCACAGGCGGCTTCACAGCCGCGGAGAGCGTCTTCAGAGAGAAACGCGAGAATGCGCATCGATAATTTGAGGGGGAATAATGAACGCGTATACAACGCGTTATGCGGTTCAGCTTCGCGGACGTAACCACGAGAGTCAAGACTGTCCGAAAAGCGTCTTGTATGCGGCTCCCCCACGGGGTACCTTTGAAGACCTTACCCGGGGTACTTCGCGCCAAGCGAAAGCGTCACATCCCGGTGCAGTTCAAGGGCGCGAGTAGCTCAGCTGGATAGAGCGTCGGCCTCCGGAGCCGAAGGTCGTGGGTTCGAATCCCGCCTCGCGCATGTTCCCTCCCCCTCCCCCGCAGTACCCTCCCCAATGGATATCTCCGAACTCCGGCGGACGCCCATCGCCGACCTCCGGGTCATGGCGGAAGGGCTCAACATTCAGAATCTGCAGGGACTGCGAAAGCAGGACTTGATCTACCGGATCGAGCACGCGCTGCTTGCCTCCGACGTCGCGCTGCGCGCCGAAGGAACGCTCGAGCTGTTGCCGGAAGGATTCGGCTTCCTGCGCAGCGCCGACTGGAACTACCTCGCGGGCCCCGACGACATCTACGTCTCACAAACGCAGATTCGCCGCTTCGGCGTGAAGACCGGCGACACGATCCGCGGTCGCGTGCGTCCGCCGAAGGCGTGGGAGAAATATCTCGCGCTCCTGCAAGTCGAGTCCGTGCAAGGTGAGCCGCCAGAATCGATTCACGGTCGCATTCCGTTCGACAATCTGCGGCCGCGCTATCCGGACGCGCGCATTCGTCTCGAGACGCCGGACGGCGATCGCGGAATGCGCGTGATGGATCTGATCGCGCCGCTCGGCAAAGGACAGCGCGGCCTGATCGTCGCCCCGCCGCGTACGGGCAAAACGATTCTCCTGCACAAGATGGCGAACGCGATCGCCGAGAATCATCCGGACGTGGTGTTGATCGTGCTGCTGATCGACGAGCGCCCCGAGGAAGTCACCGATTTCATCGCGACGGTGCCGAGTGCCGAAGTAATCAGTTCGACCTTCGACGAGCCGGCGAGCCGCCACGTGCAGGTGGCCGACATGGTCATCGAAAAATCAAAGCGGCTTGTGGAATCAGGCAAGGACGTCGTGATTTTGCTCGACTCGATCACGCGCCTGGCCCGCGCCCACAACACCGTGACGCCGATGTCGGGGAAGATTCTTTCCGGCGGCGTCGATGCCAAAGCCCTCGAAAAGCCGAAGCGATTCTTCGGCGCGGCGCGGCGCATCGATGGCGGCGGTTCGCTCACGATCGTCGCGACGGCGCTCGTCGGCACGGGGTCACGGATGGACGAGGTGATCTTCGAGGAATTCAAAGGCACCGGAAACATGGAACTCGTGCTCGATCGCGAGATCGCGAATCGCCGCGTCTTTCCGGCGATCGACGTGCTCAAGTCGGGAACACGCAAGGAAGAACTGCTCCTCACCGAAAAGGAGAAGAACCGTATCTTCCTCATCCGGCATTTCCTCGGCGACATGCCGGCCGAAGACGCCATCACCTTCCTGCTGAATCGCATGAAGAACACGAAGACCAACGAAGAGTTCTTCGCGCGGATGGCCGAAGGACAATGAGCGAAGCCGTCGCGGTACTCGTCGACGCGTCGACGCTCGAGCGCGGCCGCCTGATGGCGATCGACCTCGGCGACCGTCGGGTTGGCATCGCGATCAGCGATCCGTCGGGGATGATCGCGTCACCGGCCGGCTTCATTGATCGACGCCCCGGCAAGCGCCCGCCGCTCACGGCGATTCTCGCGCGCGGCGTCGAACTCGAGGCTCGCGGCTACGTTGTCGGACTTCCACTCGACGGCAACGGCGACGAATCACCCCGCGCGCTCGAGGCGCGTCGCCTCGGCGAAGAACTCGCGAAACGCACCGGCCTGCCAGTCGCGATGGTCGACGAACGGTTCACCACGTCGGCGGCGCTGAAGGCGATTGCCGAAATGGACGGATCGACCCGCGGCCGCAAAGGCGATGTCGACGCGATGGCGGCGACGCTGCTGTTGCAGCACGCGATGAAAATTGCGGAGAACGCACGATGAGTACGATGGGCGCGCCGCGCCGGCGTTCCGTGTGTCTCGCGGCGTTGTTCGCGTTCGTGATGATGTTCGTCGCCGCCTGCGGCAGCGACAGCGGTCCGAACGTGCGCGTCACGATCCGCAAAGGATCGGCATTCCGCGAGGCCGCCGAGTCGCTCGCCACCCACGGTGTGGTGAAGTCGGCGCGACTATTCGGGGTCTATGCCAAGCTGCGCGGGCATGACCGGAAGCTCCGGTACGGAACCTATGTAATTCGCTCCGGTCTCTCGTGGGAATCGCTGCTCGACGCCCTACGTGCCGGTCGCGGTATCGTGCATCAGGTCACGATACCGGAAGGCTATCCGATCTCGCAGATCACACCGCTGCTCGTCGACGCGCTCGGCGTATCGGCCGATTCGATTGACGCCGCGGTGCGCGATACGTCGATCCTGCATCGACTCGATGTGCCGACGCCGACGCTCGAGGGCTATCTCTTTCCCGACACCTATTCATTCGCCGACAACACCAGTGCGCGCGAAGCGGTGCGGACGATGGTCGAACGGTTCGAGAAGGCGTGGAAGCCGGAGTGGGACGCGCGGCTCAAGGAAATGAAGATGTCGCGCAACGACATCATGACGCTCGCGTCAATCGTCGAGAAGGAAGTGCGCCGGCGCGAGGAAGGGCCCGTCATCGCCGCGGTCTACCTCAACCGTCTGCGCATTCACATGCCGCTGATGGCCGACCCGACCGTACAGTACGCACTCGGCAGGAAGCCGGGGCGCGTTTTCTTCAGGGATCTCAAAGTCGATTCGCCGTACAATACCTACCGGCGCCAGGGACTTCCCCCCGGCCCGATCGCGTCACCCGGGATCATGAGCATCGACGCCGCGTTGCATCCGGCGAAGGTGCCGTTCCTGTATTTCGTGGCGCATCCGGACGGCCATCACGAGTTTCGCAAGACGTTTAAGGAACACAGCGAAGCGATCAAGATGGTGCGCGGTATTGCCCGCGCCGATTCGATCGCTGCCGCACAACGCCGCGCCGCCGCCGATACGGCCGCCAAGAACGCGGCGCCCAAGGATTCCCTGAAGCCGTAGCCCGCGATTCAGTCCGACATCAGGTCCTGACGGAGAAGAATCGCGTCGCGCAGGTAGAGGTGTCGCATCTCGTGGCGGAGGCGCGTCGTCTCGACGTGCAACAGGATGCGAATGCATCGCGGCAGCGCCCCGTCGACCGGCAGTTCCTGCGCGCAGAGGAGCGGCACGTCGGTCCAGCCGTACAGCCGCGCCGCGTGCGCCGGAAACTCCGAGACGAGATCCGGCGTCGTCGTGAAAATCGCGCTCACGATATCCATCGATGTCAGGTCGTTCTGCTCGAGCATTGCCTCGATCAGCTCCTGCACCGCATCGCGAATTTCGTGCGACTCGTCCCGCTGAACCGTCGTCGCACCACGCACGCCCCGCACGGTCAATCGTCCCATGCGCATATTGTGCGACGGCGGAGCCGTCGTGTCCACCACCGGCGGGTTAATTGCTTAACTTGCGACCATGACCAAGGACGTTCACGCCGTCATCTCGGCCCGCGGCGCCAAGCGCTGGCAGCAGGGCCATCCGTGGGTCTTCCGGTCCGATGTCGTGCGTCCGCCGACCGCGCCGCCGGGCGCGGTGCTGACGCGCGATCAGCAGGGTCGCACGCTTGGCTGGGCGCTGTGGAGCCCGCAGAGCGAGATATCATTGCGATTGATTGATCGTAACCCCGACGCCGCGATCGACGCCGCATGGTGGCACGCGCAGCTCGCCGCCGCGATCGCGCGCCGTGCGCCGCTTGCCGCCGAGAACTCCGCGTACCGACTCGTCCACGGCGAAGGGGACGGTCTGCCGTCGCTCGTCGTTGATAAGTTCGATCGCTGGGTGGTGGTGCAGCTTCTTTCGGCCGGCGTCGAGGCATATCGCGGCGAGATCGTCGACGCGCTGCGAGCGATCACCGGCGCCGAGGGCGGCTTGGCGCGCAATGATGTCTCGGTGCGAGCGCGTGAAGGGCTTTCGAAGAGTATTGAGACGCTCTGGGGCGATGTGCCGCAGGAAATCGCGGTGCACGAGCACGGCGTGAAATTCCTCGCTGCGCCGCACACCGGGCAGAAGACCGGCGCGTTTCTCGATCAGCGGGAGAATCGAGTGCTCGTCGGCAGCGTCGCGCGCGGGGAGGCGCTCGACGTGTTCAGCTATCACGGTTCGTTTGCGCTTCATCTCGCGCCGCGTGCGGCGCACGTGACGGCCGTCGACAGCTCCGGGCCGGCGCTCGTGCGCGCCGCCGAGAATGCGGCGCTGAACGGGCGGACGAATATTGCCTTCCGCGAGGCCGACGCGTTCGAGTTCCTGCGCGAAGAGGTGAAGCGTGGCGCGCGGTACGAAACGATCGTCATCGATCCGCCGGCGTTTGCCAAGAACAAGCAGTCACTCGAGGGGGCGATCCGCGGCTATCGCGACGTGAACCTACACGGCATGCGCCTGCTCGAGACCGGCGGGCTGCTGTATACGGCGAGCTGCAGCTATCACCTCACGAAGCCGCTTTTCCTCGAGATGATCCAAGATTCGGCGGCGGCCGCCGGACGGCGGATGATTCTGCGTGCGCTCACGGCGCAGCCGCTCGATCATCCCGAGGTGCTGACGGTTCCCGAGACCGGATATCTCAAGGGCGTGCTCCTCGAGGCGGCCGACTAGGGCTCAGCGCTTCTGGCAGCCGGCGCAGAAGTATGTCGAGCGGCCGGCTTGTGTGATGCGCTGGATCGGTTTGCCGCAGCGATTGCACGGCTCGCCTTCGCGATCGTAGACCGTCAGTGGAAAAACGCGCGTTCCGGTGCGATAGCGGCCTGCGTTGACGACGCCCTCGGCGAGACTTTCGCGAATGCCTTCGAGGAGCGCGCCGGCGCGGCGTTCGCTGAGCGATGACGCAATCACCGCCGGATGGATCGCCGCGCGCCAGAGCGATTCGGCGGCGTAGATGTTGCCGATCCCCGCGACGAGGCGCTGATCGAGGAGCGCCGGTTTGATCGGTCCGCGTTTCTTGCGCAGCGCGTTCCGAAAGGCCGCGATGGTGAGAGCTGGATCATCGGCTTCCGGACCGAGATCGAGAACCAGCGGCCGTGTTTTCGAGTGATACCGCACCGTGCAAAGCGCGCGCGGATCGGTCAGGGAGGCGCGAAGGCCGTCGGTGAACTCGAGCGAGACGCGGGCGAAGCGCGGCAGTCCGTCGGCGGTGCGCGAAAAGACCCAGTCGCCGTCCATGCGAAAGTGCGCATGGAGAGTAGATCCGTCGGTGAAGTGAATGAGCTGGTGTTTGCCGCGGCGTTGCACGGCGGCTACCCGCTGCCCTTCGGCACGCTTTGCGGACGCGCGTGGGAGCTGCCGGCGCTGCGAAGGGTGATGGGCTTGCAGACGCGTGAGCGTCTTCCCTTCGATCGCCGCTCTGAGGCGCGTTGCGGCTTCGTCGACTTCGGGGAGTTCGGGCATCGGACAAAGTTCGCGTATTTTGTTGAGTTGAACAACGCCTCGGATTGGTGCGGAGAGTGGGAGGGAACAGCAACCGCGGCCGCGGTTGTAGTTGCTGTTCCCTCCCACACTCCGCGCCAATCCGAGGCGTCGTTCAACTCTCCCCACACAAGACGATTGATTTACCCCCTTCAACCCGCGATTCTCCTTGTAATGAAGCCACTGAAGGTCCCGGCTGATCCGGCGGGCGAGCGCGCCCGCCCGCAAGCGATCCAGCGGACGCTGGCGATCATTCTCGTGCTGAACGTGCTGGTGGTCGTCGTCAAATTAGTCGTCGCCGTTCGCACTGGTGCGCTCTCGGTACTCGGTGCCACGGTAGAGTCGACGCTCGATGCGATGAACAATGTCATCGCCATCCTCCTCGTGGCGCTCGCCGCCCGTGGACCCGACGACGACCACCCGTACGGTCACGACAAGTTCGAAACGCTCGGCGCGCTGATGATCGTTGGCTTTCTGTCGATCTCGTGCTTCGAGCTGCTACGCAGCGCCGTCGCCCAGCTGCTGCACCCGGAGACGCCAACCCCAGCGACCGGCTTCGAACTCGCGTTGCTCGGCTCCACGGCCGTCGTGAATGTCGCTGTGGTCTGGTATGAGACGCGCAAAGGGCGCCAGTACGGCAGCGCGTTGCTGCTCGCCGACGCCGCGCACACCGGCGGCGACATCTTCGTCACCGCGCTGGCGTTCATCTCACTCGTTCTCGCGCGCATCGGCTATGCGTGGGCCGATCCGTGGCTCGCGATTGTTGTCGCGGGAGTCATCGCCTGGAGCGGATATCAGATTCTCCGCGTGACCATCCCGATCCTCGTCGACCAGCGTGCGGTGGAGGCCGGCGAGATTCGCGCCGTCGTCGCGGCGATCCCCGGTATCACGGGCGTTCCGCAAGTTCGTTCACGGACGTCGGCCTCGGGTGTATTATTCGCCGAGGTCACGATCACCTGCGACGGCGCGCTTCCGGTGGCGCTCGCGCACGATCTGGCCGATGCAGCCGAAGGGGCGATTCGCGATGCCCTCGGCGCCGCCGATGTGACCGTTCACGTGGAGCCGACATGAGCCAGGCGCGCGCACCACGCTCGATTCAGCACGAGTATCAGCACCACGTCGAGCGTGAAGTCGAGGCTTACAAGGAATCGGTGTCGCGGGCGCATCTGCTCGGCATTGCCGATCAGGCGCAATCGGCGCTCGCCGGTGAGTTGCAGCTCGGGATGCGCGACGTTCTGCTCGCGGCCGAAGTGGATCGCATCATCGCGAAGCGCCTGAAACTTCCGAGCTTTGCGACCTGGCGCCGCCTCCGCCTCAAGAACAGCAATGAGCCGAAGCGCCCCGAGTATTGGGGACTGCGCGCCGATACACCGCTCGCGTACGCGATCTCGCAGGCCTCGCTGACGGCGACCGTCGTTGTGAGCGGCGCGCGAGTCGAGGGGTCGGCGCTCTATCTCGCGGCGAACGGCTGCCAGGTGACGGCGGTCGAACCCGAACGGGACGTCGTCGACCGCGTGTTGCTCGCCGCCGAGGTGGCGGGATTGAAGTCGCGCGTTCGCGGCGTGCTGACGGACCTGAGCCATTGGTCGCCGGATGGACCGGTCGCGGCGGTGATCTTCACGCCGGCGGCGTTTTCGGGATTGTCGGCGCTCGAGCGCGAGCAGGTGATCGCGGCGCTGCAGAAAGCGACGACCGACGGCGGCGTGCATTTGGTAGAGACGATCGTCGCCGGCATGGATGCGATCAGCGAGGAAGAGTTGGCCGCGAGTTATTCTGGCTGGGATGTGTCGTTCGTTCAGGAGCCTGGCGCAGCGAGGACGTTCATGGCCAGGAAGCACGTGATGTAGCAGAACGACACAGAACGTGAAATTTCATGTGTTATTGTGCGACAGCCGGCCTAAAATGGTCCGGCTTTTTTTGTCATAACCTATTGATTTTAAACATCTTATGTGTTGCTCGAAACTGGCACCGTCCGTGCAACGTCTATCTACTGAGATATCAGATCACTTCTATATGAGACGCGCGTTGCCAGCGTGTTGCGGGGACGGTACCATGGAGCAGATTTGCCAGATCGAAGTCGAGGACGAGCCGGTGGGGATCGTGATCTCGCGCGGCAGCCGCCGTGAAGAGACGCCGCGCTTCTCCGCGTATGTCTGGGGACCGGCTCCGGTGGAGCTGGATGAGAACGGCAACGCGATGGTGGCTGCGTAGTTCGATATCGCGACTTTGGGATCGGCGCGAAACGCGATGGACACAGAGCACGCAGACCACGCAGAAACAGCAGAATAACAAAACAGCAAATAGCGCTAAATATTTAAAAGGCCGGCTTCTGATCCCAGAAGTCGGCCTTTTCGTGTTTTTTCTGCGTGTTCTGTGTCAATCGCGTTTCGCAAAGATCTATCCAACCCGGACGGTCTACCAAAAACAGCGGGGAGCTGGCCGAAGCCAGCTCCCCGCTGTTTGAAGAAAAGAACTACTTCTTCTTCGCGGCCTTCTTCTTCGCGACCTTCTTCTTTGC
>JAYVPN010000157.1:0-4397 GCA_043757365.1 Gemmatimonadota bacterium
CTGATGCAGCGCGGCGCGTGGGATTTCGCGCTTGTCTCGCTCGCGGCTATTAAGAAAACGGACGGCAACGTCCGTATGGTGCTCGGCGGCGTTGCGGCGGCGCCGTGGCGCGTGAATCCGAGTATCGAGGAGGACGTCGGCAGCGGGGACTTGGACGCTGAGAGCATTGACGCGCTCACGGAGCGCGCACTGTATGATGTCGCACCGCTCTCGAAGAACGGCTACAAGGTGACGCAGGCCGCGGCGTTGTTGAAGGACGCGATGCGCGAGCTCTCTCAGGCGTGAGCGCCGCGCAGACGTTTCCGGTCGCCGTGGTTATCGTCGGTGCGGGAGCCGGCACCCGTTTCGGCGAACCCAAGGCGACGGCGCTCCTCCCGGACGGGCGACGATTTCTTGACGCGGTCGCGGAGACGGCACTTGCCGCTGGACTCTCACCGATCGTCGCGGTGCTGCCGCCCGGGACTGAAGCACCAGTTGGCGTTCGCGCCGTGACGAACCCAAAGCCGAAGGGTGAGCAGATTGAAAGCGCGCGAATCGGCCTGAGTGTGCTATCGAACTCTCCGGCGGTAGGCGCGCTGCTCTGGCCGGTCGATTTTCCATTCGTGACGCTTGAGAGTGTGCTCGCCGTTCTCGATTGCGCACGTCGGCTCGGTGCGCTGATCGTACTGCCGACGTACAACGCACATCGCGGGCATCCGGCGTTCTTCGCACGCGAAGTATGGCGCGAGTTGATGACCATCAACGAGGGTGGCGCAAGAGCCGTGGTGCGGAGTAGCCCGTCTCGCGTTGCGGAAGTCGAGGTACGCGATCGCGGGGTGCTACGGGATGTTGATACGCGGGATCAGTTGACGGAGTAGGAGAGTTTCATACTGCACCAACGTTGCTCCCGTAACGAGACACAGCGGTGCTCGAAGGCGTGGGATGCCGCCGCAGCCGCTTGGGAGATCGAGGAACGCATCCGAGCGATTGCGGGGATGCCGAGGGAAAGAGGTGGGAGCGTCCGCGTAACGCAATACGCCGACACGGGGCCGGAAGTGTCGACATTTTGCGTCGAATTGTGTTACATTACGTAGTGTTATATGTGTAACATCCGACACTACGTAACATAGCGTAAATGACGAAACCTCCGACCGGAAGGCAAATGAAGGCCCTGCGCGTGATCGGCCGAGCGGGGCTGGTCCGACCGCGCGAACTCGACCGGCACGGCATTAACCGCGTGCAGCTTTCGCGCCTGGTCGAAGCCGGCCTCGTCCAACGTATCTCCCGCGGGCTCTACGTCGCCGCAGATCACGAACTGTCATCGGACCTCTCCACGGCCATCGCCGCTGCCCGTGTGCCGTCCGGGGTCATCTGCCTGCTCACGGCGCTTCGACTTCACGGCCTCACCACGCAGCAGCCGCACGAGGTTTGGGTTGCTCTCCCCGCGAAGGCACGCCGGCCACAGCTCGACTATCCGCGACTTCGCGTGGCGAGATTCTCCGGCACGGCGCTCTCGCTGGGAATCGAACGTCGCCGCATCGAGGGCGTCGAGGTAAAGCTCTACTCCGCTGCCAAGACGGTTGCCGATTGTTTCAAGTACCGCAACAAGATCGGCATCGACGTCGCCGTGGAGGCGCTCCGCGACTATACGCGGAAATATCGCGGCGGCGCGACCACGCTCGCGCGCTTTGCCCGCGTCTGCCGCGTGACACGAGTGATGCAACCTTATCTGGATTCGCTCCAGTGAAGGCTATGCCCAACGTCTCCGCCTCTGTGATGGCGCGACTGCTCACGCGCGCGCAATCGCGCGGCGAGGATTACCAACTTCTGGTCACGGCTTATGCCTTCGAGCGACTGCTCTATAGACTCGGGCAGTCAGAGTTGTGCGATCGCTTTGTCTTGAAGGGCGCGATGTTGCTGCGCCTCTGGTCAGAGCAGCCGTATCGCGCAACACGGGATCTCGACCTCCTGCGCCGAGGCGATGCGTCACTCGATGCCATCCGCGGAGACCTCCAACGGGTGCTCGCAACGCCCGTACCGGAGGATGGCATCAGCTTCGATGCCGATAGAATGGAACTTGAGCCGATGCAGGCTGACAAAGAGTACCTCGGCACGCGCGTCATCCTGCCAGCGCACTGCGGCAAGGCGCGACTATCGCTGCAGCTGGACGTCGGAGTTGGCGACGCGGTGTGGCCTGAACCGGGGATGCGGCGATACCCGGCGCTGCTGGACGCGCCGGCGCCGGAAGTGTTCGCGTATGAACGCGAGACCGTGGTCGCCGAGAAACTGGACGCGCTGGTAGTGCTCGGCGATCGTAACAGCCGGATCAAGGATTTCTTCGACCTGCACATGCTTGCCACAACGTTCGCGTTCGATCGCCGCGAACTCGGCGAGGCGGTGCGGTGCACCTTCACGCGGCGGCGGACGCCGATTCCCGACGTAACACCAATAGGACTGACGCCAACTTACTGGGAGAATTCGTCGCGACCGGCACAGGTCCGTGCGTTCGCCCGACGCGCGGGGTTGGAGGCAACGGCTGAGACGGGGCGAACCTTCAACGCCGTGCTCTCGGCGTTTCTGCTACCGGTGCTCGACGATATTGCTTCGAATGTGTCGCGCGCCGGCGCGTGGGCTCCGGGAGGACCGTGGAAGTGATTCGCAAATGGAAGGCGATCGAGTCGGCACCGGACGGAGACTTCTTCGTGCGCAGCGGGCCCGGTACGGTCAAGCTTCCGGCGGAGAGTGCGCGTGAGTATGTGAAGACGCGTTTTGGTGCTGTCGAATAGCCACCGGCACGAACACGAACGCCTTCCCAACTTTTCTTTTCGTCAGCAACCGCTGCCCGACCAACTTTAGCAGATCGCTCCGCGCCGTCTCGTAGCTGACGCCGTGCGATCGGCGGTGCGACTCGACGGTGTACCGTGCCG
Organism: Gemmatimonadota bacterium; assembly: GCA_043757365.1. Classification (GTDB taxonomy): domain Bacteria; phylum Gemmatimonadota; class Gemmatimonadetes; order Gemmatimonadales; family Gemmatimonadaceae; genus Fen-1231. The sequence goes on from JAYVPN010000157.1 coordinate 2,907, forward strand.
TCGGCGTCTTCAACGCGTGGTTGATCAGCGCGAGTTGCCGGGGGTTCAACTCCGCCTTGATCGCGAAGGCGCCTCGGACGATCGCGTCTGCTTCCTGCATCGCTACTGCTTTTCTCGCGAGATAGCCGTGCAAATCGCCGATTGCCCGGAGAAGCACGCGCATCTGATACAGCAGAAAATATGTGGTGTCGTTGTCGTCCGATTCCGTGTAGAGGTCGGCGCGCGCATACTGCGCGCGGGCTTTGCGCGGTAGGTGGCGACGCGTTCCGCGCGGCGTTTCGCAAGAGCCTAGTTTACCGCGACCATCACCTGAGCATCACCGCGAGACTGCTGTCGAAACGCCGTCACGCGGACAACCGTGGACGTCGTCGGTCGAATCGTCTTGAGTACACCCAAATTGGAGATGGCGACCTTGGTTGTGTCAGCCGAGGTCCAACGAAGTGAATCGGGCGTAACCGTACCGCCAGTCGCATCCGTGACGGTTGCCGTCATTCGGATTGTTTCACCCGAAGCCGCGGCGACCGACGACGGTACCACGGTTACATGAAGCGTCGAAATCGGCGCGGTGCTCGTTTTTCCGCAGGCGCCAGCCGAAACGAACGCAATGGCCAGCGCCCAACCAGGGATTCTCACTACGAACTCTCAGGGCAAAACAGTAGAAATCTCAACCCTCGACGCCGCCACCGGCGTCCGCCACACCCGATGCGTCTGCGCCTTGTAATCGCTCTCCTTCGCCTCGAAAATATTCGCGACCCACGTCTGCGGATTGCGATCAATCAGCGGGAACCACGAGCTCTGCACCTGCACCATGATCTTGTGCCCCTTCTTGAACCGATAGCTCTGCGTGTGCAGATCAATGTTCACCGGCGTTACCTGCCCCGGCACCAGCGGCTTCGGTTTTTCGAACGACTCGCGGAAGCGCGCGCGAAACACGTCGTTCGCGATCATGAACTCGTAGCCACCCATCTTGTAATCGGCGGCGTTGTCTTCCGGATACACATCAATCAGCTTCACGATGAAATCGGCGTCCTGCCCCGTGGTGCTCACCATCAGCTTCGCCGTGATGTCGCCGGCGATCACGACGTCTTCGTTGAGCGTCTCCGTGGAATACGTGAGCACATCGGCACGATCATTCACGAAACGCTGATCTTCGGTGAGCCACGGGCCCCAGCCGGAACCGCGGGGATAGTACGTCGGCTCGATCGGACGCTTGCGATACGGCACCGGATGCGCGGGGTCGCTGACATACGAATCGAAACCTGCAGCCGACTCACCGAGCGCCGCGCGCGCCGCACTCGGCGCATCGAACGAGAGCCGGCCGTTGGCGTGAAAGTAGAGCGACTTCTTTACCGCTTCTTTCGGCGGCCACGAGTTGAAGGTGCGCCACTGGTTACCGCCCGATTCATAGACGGTCGCCTCGGGCTGCTTGAGCGCGCCTCTGTCTTTCAAATAGTAGGCGAAGAACGGCGCCTGGATATTCGCGCGGAAGTA
>JAYVPN010000158.1:0-16531 GCA_043757365.1 Gemmatimonadota bacterium
CGTGAACCTCGAGCCGAAGACGGAAATCTTCGAAACCGGCATCAAGGTCGTCGACCTCATCGCCCCGTTCGTGAAGGGTGGAAAGATCGGGCTCTTCGGCGGCGCCGGCGTCGGCAAGACGGTCGTCATTCAGGAACTCATCAACAACGTCGCCAAGGGCCACGGCGGCAAGTCGGTGTTCTGCGGCGTCGGCGAGCGCACGCGCGAAGGGAATGACCTCTACCTCGAATTTAAGGAAGCGGGTATTCTCGATAAGGTCGCGCTGATTTACGGTCAGATGAACGAGCCGCCGGGAGCGCGTCTACGCGTCGGCCTCGCGGGTCTGACGGTCGCCGAATATTTCCGCGACAAGGAAAACTCCGACGTACTCGTATTCATCGATAACATCTTCCGCTTCACGCAGGCCGGTTCGGAAGTGTCGGCGCTGCTCGGCCGTATGCCGAGCGCCGTCGGTTACCAGCCGACGCTCGCGACCGAGATGGGCGACTTGCAGGAGCGCATCACCTCGACGCGCAACGGTTCCATCACGTCGGTGCAGGCCATTTACGTGCCAGCCGATGACTTGACCGACCCGGCGCCGGCGACGGCCTTTGCCCACCTCGACGCCACGGTCGTTCTCAACCGTAAGATCACCGAGCTCGGTATCTATCCCGCCGTCGATCCGCTTGACTCGACGTCGCGTATTCTCGATCCGCAGTTCGTCGGCGCGCGCCACTACGCTGCGGCGACGGCGGTGCAGCGCATTCTGCAGCGCTACAAGGAACTGCAGGACATCATCGCGATTCTCGGCATGGACGAGCTCTCGGAAGAAGACAAGAAAATCGTCGGACGGGCGCGTCGTCTGCAGCGCTTCATGTCGCAGCCGTTCGCCGTCGCCGAGCAGTTCACCGGTATCCCGGGCAAGTATGTGAAGCTCGAAGAGACGATCTCGAGCTTCGAGCGCCTCGTCGCTGGCGAATTCGATCACCTGCCGGAGCAGGCCTTCTTTATGGCTGGCGGCATCGACGACGTCGTCGAGAACGCCAAGAAGTTCGTCTGAGCATGACGCTTCACGTTTCGGTCATCTCGCCGGAAGCGACGCTGTTCGAGGGCGATGCTCCGAGCATCGTCGCGCCGGCGTTCGACGGCGAAGTCGGCATTCTCTCCGGTCACGCGCCGATGGTTACGGTGCTCGGTACGGGAAGTCTCCGCATCGGTGGCGGGCCGTCGTTCAGCGTTTCGGGCGGCTTTCTGCAGGTGGTAGACGACAAAGTGCGGGTCGTGACTGAGAAGGCGTCAAAGATTTAGTTTAGCAGCGCCTCGGATTTTCGCGGATACTACAACAGCAACTGCTGACACGGATTTCACGGAAGAAGGGATAGGGCAGCTGCGACTGCTGGGGGAATTATTCTCACCAAGAGAGTAGTTCCCCCAGCTTTTGTTTTGTGTGTTTTTGTATCCCTGTTTCCGTGAAATCCGTGTCCGCACTTGTTCTTCACGTTCCGGTATCCGCGAAAATCCGAGGCGTTGTTTAAGGTGTGACCTCGCCCACACACACGGAACAAGCGCACGCATTGCGACGTATGATTGACGGACACCGAGAATCGATCGTCTTAATCACAGATCCATTCCACTCCATCAATCGCATAATGCATACCAAGAAATTCGTTCTCGTTCTGTTCCTCGCCGCTTCTTCGACTGCCGGCGCCCAGGCGTACAACTACCCGGCAATGCAAACGCCGCGGATCGTCGATCGCGAATACAACTTTCTCGCCGCGAGTGGTTCGCATGCCGGCACCTCGCTCCTCTTTCAGTGGCGTGAAGGAATGGCTGACGGCTTTCAATTCACACTGCAAGGCGGGCTCGCCGCCCCTGAAGGTCGCGCCGATACGCGACTGCTCCTTGGCGGCGGCCTTGCCTGGCAGGCAGCGCGCGCGAGCGCCGACTTTCCGTTCGACATCGCGTTGACCGGTGACGCCGGGCTCTCAAGCGGCAACGACAACACCGTAGTACGCATTCCCTTCGGCGCGTCGGTCGGCCACACGTTCACGCTCGACAATGGAAATCAGCTGACGCCATTCGTCCATCCGCGACTCTCGATCGATCACTGCAGCAGCTGCGCGATCGGCGGAAAATCCGACAGCAAGGTGAACGTCGACGTCGATCTCGGCCTGAACTACGAAGTCACGCCGCAAGTCGCACTGCGCGTTGCCGCGCTGATCGGCGGTACGAGTTTCGTCGGCGGCACGAATGCGATCGGCTTCAGCGTCGCGTGGACACCGAAGGGGCTCAAGAAGTAGTCAAACGCCGAGCAGCCGTTCGACGAGCGCTGTCGATTTTTCGGCGGCGCCGAGTCCCTGCTCGACGACAGCGCGCGCCCGGCTCCCCGCCGCAGCGCGTGCTTCGTTTTCCGTGAGAAGCTCGAGCAGGCGCACGGCGATCTCGTCCGCCGAGTGCGCGCGGAAGCCGCCACTCGCCGCCAGCAGTAAATCGGCATCCCGGCTCGCGCCGTGACGCGGTCCGAAGAGTACGGGCGAGCCGAACGCGGCCGGCTCGAGCACCGAATGCAGCCCCGCTGCGTGAAATCCGCCGCCCACGTACGAGACGCTCGCAACGGCGTAGAGGTCGCCGAGCACCCCGACGCGATCGACGAGCACGATCGCCGCATCAGCGGCACCGGCTGCTCCGAGGTGGGAGAGCGTCATGGTGCGTGCTGACGCATACCGCTCGATCGACTCGAGATGCGATGCGGTCGGTTCGTGCGGCGCGATGATCAGTCGCACGTTTGGTATGCGGCTCCGCACCGTTCGCCACGCCTCAAGGAGCACGGCCTCATCTGCGGGCCACGTCGAGCCTGCGACGACTGTCGGACGGCCGTCGACGAATGGCGACAACAGGGCCGACGATCGGTCGGCGCTCTGCGCTCTCGTCCACGCTTGGTCATATCGTGTGTCGCCGGTGACCGTGATGCGGTCACTGCGCACGCCGAGCGCTGCGAGTCGCGCGCCATCGCGCTCGTCGATCGCGCCGACCGCATCGAGCGCACGGTATGCATCGCCGAGCAACATCGACGCGAGCCGTGTCGCGCGCCCCGACTCGGCGGCGAGCGTCGCCGAGATCAGTCCTATTCGTACGCCTCGCGCGGCGGCCGCTGCGACGAGCGTCGGCCAGACGTCGAGCTTGCTGAAGACGAGCGCCGTCGGCTGGAGTGCAGCGAGCGACGCGACCGCGTCACCGTGCGTGTCGAAGTGCAGGTAGTCGGTGAAGTCGGCACCCACGCCCGCTGCGAATTTTTCGGCGCTCGGCGAAAAAAATGTGTACGCGATTTGCAGGGCGGGGTGACGTGCTCTCAGCAGTGCGATGATCGGTTGCGCCTGCAGTCCCTCGCCGACCGATGGCGCGTGCATCCAGATTAACGGCCGCGAGCGGTCGCGACGCGATGCGCCCCACGCTTCGTAACGGGCGCGAATGCCACGTCGCGCATGAAGCGATCGCGCAACCTTTCCGCCGGTGGCCGGCGCCAGCGCCGCACCGACGCGGGCGAGCTGACCGGCGATTCCATACGGCAACGCGACGAGCGGATTCATATTCGGTCGCGGTGCCGTGTTGGTCGAAGCGCGTTACTTCTTCGTCGCGGCGATCACCGAGTCGATCACGCGACGGAATTCCGGCGTCGGCTGCGCGCCAAGGATCATTCGCGATCCGACGTAGAACGTTGGCGTCGACTGGATGCCAACGCGAGAGTAGCGCTCGAGGTCGGCATCGACCAGCGTCTTCATCTTGCCGCCGGCGGAGCAGGCTTTCTGCTTGGCGGCGTCGACGCCCGTACTGACCGCGAGCGAGTCGAAGTAGGCAGCGGGAGAGGAGACGTCCTTCCACTTGTCCTGTGTATCGAAAATCTTGTCCTGCGTTTCCCAGAACTTGCCCTGCGCGGACGCGCACATGGCCGCGTTGGCGGCGGGGATTGCGTTCGGATGGATGCGCAGCGGGAAGTTTACGTACGCGACGCGGAGTTTGCCCGTGTCGACATAGTTCTTCTTGATTTCTGCGAACGAGTTGTCATGCCAGGTTTTGCAGTACGGGCACTGGAAGTCGCTCACGATGAGCATCCACACCGGCGCGGTCGCGGCGCCGAGAATGCGCCCGCGATCGGCCGCTTCGATGTCGGGGTCGCGGCCGACGACCGTAGCGGCCGAGGTCGTGGGAACGGGCGGCGCTTTCGCGGGCTCGGCGTTGCCTTTGGAGCAGGCGTTGACAGCGGCGAGGACGGCGAGGGCGAGTATAGTAGGGCGCATTATTTATCGAAGCGAGAGGTGTTCGAGTTGTGTCTAAACCTATACAAATAGTTGGGATAGCGCGACGGGAGACTCGGGGGCGGCAAGGACAACTGTACACCGTACAATTCGGTTGTGCCCGAGCTACAGTTGTAACCTCGCTCCCGCCATCTCCGTACGTAGGGTAGAATAGAAGGAGGCCGTCACGTTCGGCCGCTTCCCCCTCCCAGGGATCTGTCTCGGATGTCGCTGCGTCTTCGCGCGCTGCTGTATACGCTGCTCCTCCTCGTCGCCCCGACTTTGTCGGCCCAGAAAAAGGGGCCCGACATTCCGCCGCCGCGCGGCCTGGTGAACGACTTCGCCGGCGTCATCCCTGCCGAGCAGGCAGCGCGCATCTCGGCGATCTCGGAGATGGTCAAGGCGCAGTCGGGGGGCGAGATCGTCGTCGTGACGCTCCCCGATATCGGCGACCGCGACGTTGCTGACATCGCGCTGCGCATTGGCCGCGAGTGGAAGGTCGGTGCGAACTCCGCCATCGGCGACAAGGCGCGCAACACCGGCATCATCGTGCTCGTGATTCCAAAAGCATCGAGCAGCGATGGCAAGGGACACGTGCGCATCGAGGTCGGGCAGGGGACCGAAGGGTTCATGACCGACGGCCAGGCCGGCGACATTCAGCGTGAAGCGATTCCGCTCTTCCAGCGGAAGGACTACGGTTCGGCGATCGAACTGATGACCCAGCGAATCGCCGAGCGGTACGCCGGAAATTTCGGATTCTCGCTGGATTCGGTCGCGCGTATGCCACGGGCCGGCAGTCAGGCGATCGGCGAGCCGCGCGGTCAGGCGCGCGGTCAGCGGCGCGGCGGATTCCCGCCATTCCTCGCGCTAATAGTCTTCGCGCTCATCTTCATGATCCTGACGCGCGGTCGCGGCAGCAGCAGCGGCTGTTTGTGGCTCTTGCTTTCGTCCGGTCGCGGTGGCGGTGGTGGCAGCTGGAGTGGCGGCGGAGGTGGCGGCGGAGGTGGTGGCTTCGGCGGTTTCGGTGGCGGCGGCGGATTCTCGGGCGGTGGCTCGAGTGGGAGCTGGTAGACTATGGCGAAAATGACCCTCGATGATCTCGTCGCGCAGCTGCGCGGCGCCTATGCGGACGCGTTGCGCGCCGTCGTGCTTTACGGCTCGGCGGCTGGCGGCGAGCATCACGACAAGCACTCCGACTACAATGTGCTGGTCATCGTCCAGTCGTTGACACTCGATAAGTTCGGCGCGGCCGGGGCGGTAGCGCGTGCGTGGACGGAGGGCGGACATCGTCCTCCGCTGACGCTGACGGCGGCCGAGTGGCGCTCCAGCGTCGATGTCTTCGCGATGGAGCACGCCGATATTCTGGAGCGGCACAAACTGCTGTTCGTCGCTGATGGATACGATGTGTTCGGCGGCATCGCGGTGCAGCCGGCCGACCTCCGTCGGCAGTTGGAGTACGAATGTCTTGGCGCATTGCTGCGGATGCGAAACGTGATGTTCGCCGCCGGCACCGATGTTACGCGGCGCACCGAGTTGCTCGTCACGACGAGCAGTCAGGTGCTGGTGCTTTTCCGAACGTTGCTGCGACTCCTTCGTGAGACACCGTCCGCTGACAATGAAGCGCTGTGTCGACGGGTCGCCGAGCTTGGCGGCTTCGATGCAGGACCGTTCGTCGCGGTCGTTGCGCATCGGCGGGGTGCGGCGATTTTGCGCGGTGCGCTCGTGGCGGAAGTCCTGTCAGGATATCATGACGGATTGGAGCGGTTCGTGGGATACGTCGATACGCTTGTGGTGAATTGATCGTAACTCATTGATTTATAAGACTTTATAGTTTATGTTTTTGTGCGGGCATGAGGCTTGCACTGTTCGAGTTCGGCGACTGGACGGGACTGCGGAATCTTCGACGGTCGTTCTTTCGTTAGTGTGACGGACCCTTTGACTCTCTCTCGGAGACGCTGATGCGATTCCGTTCGCTTGTACTTGCTCTTCCATTCCTTCTTGGCGCCTGCGGTTATAACTCAATCCAGACTATGGATGAGCGTGCCGCATCCGCGCAGAAGCAGATTTCCGTTCAGTTGCAGCGCCGGGCCGATCTCGTGCCGAATCTCGTGAGCACGGTGAAGGGGTATGCCGCGCAGGAAGCCGAGGTGTTCGAAAAGGTTGCGCAGGCGCGTGCCGGTCTTGCCGGAGCGATCAGCGGCGGCAACGTCGGCGAGATGGCGAACGCGAACCAGAATCTGACCGGGTCTCTCGGTCGATTGCTCGCGATCTCGGAGAACTATCCAACGCTCAAGAGCGATCAGAACTTCCTGCGTTTGCAGGATGAACTTACGGGGACGGAGAATCGGATCGCTGTCTCGCGCACCGACTACAACACGGCGGTGCAGGATTACAATGAGTTCATCCGCAAGTTTCCGCAGGTGCTGACGGCGAAGGTCGTCGGCGCGAAGTCGCGTGAGTACTTCGACGTAACGAATCCGGGGGCGCGCGAGGCTCCGACGGTGGACTTCACGAAGACGCCGGCGAAGGCGCCGTAGTCGCCAAGAGAGTTCGGCAGGCCCATCGGTCGTTCACGGCCGATGGGCCTGCGTCATTTTGCCTTGAGTTCCGTGAGCGCCGCATCGATCTCGCGTCGAACCCGCGACGCGGAGAGATCGCCGGTGAAGGCTTTCGAACCAATCAGTAGCGTCGGCAGCGTCTCGGCGGCCTCGGCGGCGCGTTGCTGATCCCACATTACGAGCGGGAGCATGCGCTGTTGCTCGGTGCACTTGTGTTGCACCGCCGGTTGCGCGCCGAGCGTGATCGCCAGCGAATCGAAGTGTGGCTGAGGGTCCGGTAGCGGTGCCCACGTCTCGCGAGTCGCCGCGATCTTTTCGAGCATCGGCCAGAACTTCCCTGCTTGGCCGGCACAGAAGGCTGCGTGCGACGCGAAGCGCGCGTTGTAATCGGTGTCTGGCGCACGTGCGGCGACGAACGCGAGGCGGACCGTGCCGTGCTCCGCGTACTCGGCGCGAATCATCGGCACCAGTTCGCGTATCGCCGCATTGCACGCCGGGCACTGGAGTTGCCCGATGAGGATCACCCAGAGTCGCGCCGTCGAATCGCCCATCGTGCGCGCGAGATCAGCGCGTGCCAGCAGCGTGTCGGGGCGTTTTGCGAAACTGGCGCGCGCCCGGGCACGAATGGAATCACGGATCGGACTGTTGTCTGCGATCCCAACCTGAGCCGCAGCGACCGACTTCCGCGCCTGCGGTTTGTCGCAGGCGGTTCCCAGAATTGCGAGAGCAAGAAGCACCGTACGCAGGGACATCGAGAACTCGCGGAGTGAACGTGAAGGGGGGAAATTAGTCGGCCGCGCAGTGCGCTGGAAGTTACGTGAAAGAACTCTTGCCTTCCGGCCGCATCGCAACACAAGTTCAGCCGTGACGTAGTCGTCCCCCTCTCTCCTACAGCAATGCCTAGCCCTCGCCGCTTCCTCCGTTCACTTCGCAGCGCGGTCGTGCTCTCCATCGTGCTCGCCGCCGCCTGCAGGAAGGCTGGGCCGCCGGAACCGCAGATGGTCGCGCAGTGGATGCGGTCCTCGCTCTCGATTGTACGCGCGGAGCGCCTGGGCCCACCGATCGCCTCACGGATTTCGGCGTACGCCAGTCTCGCGTTATACGAGGGCTACGCGGCCGATGAGCAGTCCGGTCTGCAGTCGCTCGGTGGCCAGCTCAATGGACTGCACGCGCTACCGAGTCCGGCGGCCCGGGTGGACGGCGCGATCGCGGCGGCGGTGGCCGAGCGAATCGTGCTCGACTCGCTCTTTCGCGATGGCTTTGCGAGTACGCGTCGCACGATCGACTCGCTCGCGGCGGCGCAGATCAATGTGCGCGTCAACGCCGGAGTCAGCAGCGCCGTGCGAACTGCGTCGGAGTCACACGGTAAGGCAATCGCTGCCGCGCTTCTCTCGTGGGCCGCCGCCGACGGATTTTACGCCTCGCTCACGCGAGTGTGGACACCGCCCGTCGGTCGGGAATATTGGGAGAATACCGCGACCGTCGATCAATACATCCCACTGATGATGTCCGGCGAGACCGACGTCGTGCGACCGACGAACCCCAACGCCGCGATGGAACTTGATCGTGCCTCGGAACGCTGGGTGCTCGCCAATCGCCCCAAGGATGCCAAGCCGACGACTCTTCCGGTCTTCAATCCGGTGAAGCCGACCGCTCCATACTGGGGAGAGCTTCGAACGTTCGTGATCGCCAACGGCGACGAGTGCGCACCACCCCCGCCCCCGAAGTACTCCGAGGTCAAGGGTTCGCCGCACTATCAGATGGTCGCGCAGTTCCGTGACTCCATGTCCGCCCTGACCCCGGCGAAGCGAGAGACCGCGCTCTTCTGGGCGGACAACCCGGTCGCGACAGGAACTCCCGGCTTCCACTGGGTGAGCGTCGCGAATCAGATGGTCGCGCGCCGACAGCAGACCGCGTCGCAAGCCGCGGAGGTGTACGCTCTCATGAGCATTGCGATCGCCGACGCCTTCATCGGCTGCTGGAAGGAGAAGTACCGCGCGAATGTCGTGCGTCCCGTTACCTACATGCATCGCGTCTTCGACCCCAAGTTCGAAACGGTCTTTCCGACGCCGCCATTTCCAGAGTACCCATCCGGTCACTCCGTCCAATCAGGCGCTGCGGTCACGGTGCTCGAAAAGCTCGTCGGCGACACCATTTCATTCATCGACTCCACCCAAGTCGACGTCGGCCAGAAGCCACGCCCCTTCGCCTCGTTCGGAGCGGCCCGAGACGAGGTCGCGTTGTCGCGTCTCTACGGCGGCGTCCATTACCTTCCCGCGATCATCAACGGCGTGACGCAAGGCAACTGCATCGCCAAGCGTGTCCTGCAACTCAAGACCCGACGATCCCCGTGATTCTGTTTCGCCTCAGGGCGTTGGCACCGGCCGCGCTCGTTCTCGCGCTTGCGGCGTGCAGCGATTCGAAAGTTGATACCTCGTGGCACCAAGAGGCTGGCTATCGCTGGCGCGCCCTCGCCGTGCCGCGGAAGGGGCATCCCGGCTTCACGCCGCTCGATGCGAGTGCCACCGGCATCACGCACGCCAACATCGTTGAGGACGAACACGCGCTCGCCAATCGCAATCTGATGCTCGGCGCGGGCGTTGCCATCGCCGACGTCGACGGCGACGGACTCCCCGACGTCTTCCTCGCGTCCGTCGAGCGCCCCGCTGCGCTTTATCACAATAACGGCGGCATGAAGTTCACCGATGTCACCGCCGCGAGCGGCATCGATACCAAAGGACTCGCTACCACCGGTGCCGCCTTCGCCGACGTGAACGGCGACGGCTCTCCCGACCTCGTTGTCGGCACCCTCGGCGGTCCGCTGAAGCTCTATCTCAACGACGGCAAAGGACACTTCACCGACGCCACCGCCTCGAGCGGCCTCACACCGGGTTTCGCGGTCACCACCCTCACGTTCGCAGACGTGGATGGCAACGGTACCCTCGATCTCTACGTCGCCACCTACAAGACACACAACCTTCTCGACACCGCGACGCCGCAAGAGCGCGCCTTCGATCAGGTCGTGCATAAAGTCGGGAACGGCTACGAAGTGAACGACAAGTGGAAGAACGACTATCGCGTCGAGACGCGTGCCGATCTCGGAAGCATCGTGCGTTCGCAGCGCGCCGAACGCGATCTCTTTTTTTTGAATGACGGCAAGGGACACTTCACCGAGACGCCGACGTTCGGGGCGCGCTGGAAGGACGAGCAGGGGAAACCGCTTACTCAAGCCCCCGACTTCTTCGGCCTCGCCGCTGCGTTCTACGACATCAACGGCGATGGCGCGCCGGATCTCTACGTCTGCAACGACTTCGAAGATCCCGACCAGATATGGCTGAATGACGGGAAGGGAAATTTCCGGCTCGTGCCGCCGCTCGCCGTGCGCGCCACGAGCAATACGTGTATGTCCGTCGCGTTTGGCGACGTGAATCGCGATGGCAACGTGGACTTCTTCACCGCTGACATGCTGAGCCCAACGCTCGCGTCGCGGCAGCGGCAGATACCCACGCATACGCCGCTCCCCAAGACGATCGGCGAGTCTCCGGAGCGCGCGCAATGGATGCGCAACATGCTGCAGGTCTCACGCGGCGACGGTACCTGGGCGCAGATCGCCGACTTCGCCGGCGTCAGCGCCACTGACTGGACGTGGGGCTCCGCCCTCGTGGATATAGATCTCGACGGCAAGGACGATCTGCTCGTCGCGGCCGGTCATCATTGGGACATTCGTGATGCCGACACGTTTGAGCGGATTCGCAACAGCTTCCCCCGCGTCGCGTGGAATCGCGAGCAAGGGGAGTTCCCGCAACTGAAAGTCCCGAACGTGGCGTACCGGAATAACGGTGACCTGACTTTTACCGATGTCTCGAAGGCGTGGAAGTTCGGCGGCGACAGTGCCGTCAATAATGCGCTCACCCTCGCCGACATCGATGGCGACGGAGACTTGGACGTCATCGTCGGACGCTACGGTGCGCCGCCCGTCGTCTATCGAAACGAATCCAATGCGCCTCGGATTGCCGTGCAACTCAAGGGCATAGGCGCGAACCGCTTCGGCATCGGCGCGCGAGTCACTGTCACCGCACCCTCGCTCGCAAAAGACGGCGCACCCCAACGTCGTGAGATGACCGACGGCGGTTCCTATCTGTCGTCGAACCAACCGTTGCTCAGTTTCGCCACCGGCACTGATTCGGCCGTGCGGATTGAAGTACGCTGGCGCGATGGAACGACCAGCGTCATCCCGAGCGCGCCGGCCAATCGCCTCTACGAAATCGAACAAACCGGCGCGACGTCGGTCGCCGCCGCCATACCGCCCGCGCCGACAGCGCTCTTCACCGACGTCACTCCGCTCCTCGGCGGACACACCCATCACGAGTCCCTCTTCGACGACACCCGACAGCCTCTCCTCCCGAATCGCTTCTCGCAGCTCGGTCCCGGCGTGAGTTGGATCGACGTCGATGGTGACGGCCGCGAGGATCTCGTCGTCGGCGACGGCAAAGGCGGCGCACTGACAATTCTTCGCAACGGCCCGAACGGCTTTACTCCCATCAGGAGCAGCGGCGCACTCGCGGGCGATCTCGGCACGGTCGTGCCGGTCGTGCGCGGTGGCCAAACACGCCTGCTCGCGAGCCAGTCCAATTATGAGGCCGCAACGCCGGCCGAGGCGCTCGGTATTTCCGGTGTCATCGGCTTTGCGCTGCAGGGCGGGCGACCCGCCGCGCCGATCACCATTGTCGGCGGTGACTCCGCCACGGTCGGCGCCCTCGCCCTCGCGGATGTGGACGGCGACGGCATACTTGACCTCTTCGTTGGCGCCCGCATCAAGCCGGGTGCGTGGCCACTCCCGGCGCGCTCACATCTATACAAAGGCAACGCCGACGGCAGCTTCACGCTCGACACCGCCAACGCCGCCGCCCTCAAATCGCTCGGCCTCATCAGTGGTGCCACTTTTGCCGATCTCAACGGCGATGGGCGCCCCGACCTCATCGTCACCAGTGAGTGGGGGCCGGTCCGGGTGCTGCTGAACGTTGGAGGCAAACTCACCGACGCCACCGCATCGCTCGGCCTCAACAAAATCACCAGCCGCTGGAACGGCGTCGTCGTCGGCGATTTCGACGGCGACGGCAAGCTCGATATTGTCGCCACGAGCTGGGGGCGCAACGTGCCCTGGCACGCCACTCCCGAGCGGCCACTCGTGCTGCTCGTCGGCAACTTCGGTTCGAGTGTCGGGCTCGTCTTCGCGCAAGACGACGCGGTGACGCACAAGGAGATGCCGCTCGAGTCCTTGTCGCGGCTCGGGATCGCGATTCCGAAGGTGCGCGAGCGCATGGCCTCCTATACCGAGTACTCGATGAACGATGTGGCAACCGTACTCGGCCCACTCGTCGACCGCGCACTGCGCGTCGGTGCGACGACCTTCGATCATATGCTCTTCCTCAATCGCGGCGACCACTTCGAGGCACGTCCGCTCCCAGGGGCCGCGCAAATGGCCACCGCGATGAGCGCCGTCGTCGCCGACTTCGACGGGGATGGCCACGAGGATCTCTTCCTCGGCCAGAACTTTTTCCCCACCGACATCAGCACTTTGCGATTCGACGCCGGCGCCGGCCTCGTACTGCGCGGCGATGGCACCGGCGGATTCACACCACTCAGCGTGCAGGCGAGCGGTATCTCAGTCCTCGGCGACCAGCGGGGCGCCGCCGCTGCCGACTACGATGGCGACGGTCGCGTCGATCTTGCGGTGAGCCAGAACGGTGCGGCCACGCGACTGTTTCATAACGCCATCGGAGCACCCGGCGTACGAGTGCATCTCAATGCCGGCGCCGGCAACCCCACCGGCATCGGCGCGCAACTTCGCGTGATGGTGAAGGGCAGGGCGCTCGCCGTGCGTGAGGTGCGCGCCGGCTCCGGCTATTGGTCCGTCGATGGTGCGGTCACCGTCATGCCGCTCCCCGCCGAAGCCGATTCGCTCTGGGTCCGGTGGCCCGGAGGCAAGACCCAAACGGTTCCGATCACGGCCGGCACCAGGGAGCTGCGACTGACGGCGCCTACGGTTGCTAAGGTTTCTACGGCTTCGGCCGCCGGGGGGGCGCCGAGCGTGTCCAGATGATCACGGCGCCACAGCCGTTCTCGACACCGGCATATTCTCCTGGGAGCTCGCTCGGTCCGGTGTAGACCTCGATCGCTTCGATGTCGCGAACGGAGGTGCGTGGCCCGAACGAGTTGTCGATCCGGCCATCGACGATGAAGTTCGGCGGACACTGCGCCGGCGCCCGCGCCATCCGGACGGCGCACATCAGCGCGCCGCCGCAATCGAGTGTGACGCCGCGCATCCCGCGGACCGCGTCCTGCAGTGAGGTCGCGTTGGAGTTCTCGATCTCCTTGCGTCCGAGATACTGCCCGCGCCCGGTGCGTCGGCGTCGCTCGAAGTCCGCGAATCGCGGGTCCATGCTCGGTTCCACCCGCACGGAGACCGCCGGGAGCTTTTGCGCGTTGGACGAGCCGGCCGAGGCGATCACTCCGATGGAGTCGAGTCTGATGTCGCGCCCCATCTGCTCCCCCTGCGCAAGCGCTACCGTGATGCTGGACGTGCTGAATCCCGGCGCACGAATCGTGAAGCGAAGGATTCCCGACGGGAGCGGCTTAAAACGGTATTCGCCGAGCGAGTCCGAGCGCACCGACCGCGAATCGGCGACGAAGACGATGAGCGCGTTGGGGACGCCCTGCTGCGTACGGTTGTCGAGGACACGTCCAGCCAAAGCGCCACCCTGAGCGGCGGCCGCGGACGAGACCGCCGCGAGGCAGAGAATTCCCGCCAGCACCGATTTGTGACGGAGTTGCATGCCGGGTAGGTAAGGAGTGTTGTAAGCGAGCTTCCAATATGGTGCGTTCTCCGCGCGACGCGGGCAAGGGTCGTAACGAAAACAGGCGGTCCCCTTGCGCGTTACGGGAAAGTTACCGTATTGTAGGCCGGAGTTACCGCGTCACCTCCCGGACGTTCGTGCAATACGCACGGACTGGCGAGGTCGCTGTGCCGTAGTTTCAGGTGCGTAGCCATGGCGATGATCCGCTGAGGCACTTACCTCCCCCCACCGCTGGTGAAAGAGGAGCCCTTCATGCACTCGGCAAAGATCGGATGGCGGCACGTGCTGGCAGCTGCGTCGCTCGGGATCGCGCTGGTCGCGACCCCCGTGATCGCGCAGAACGCGGTTTTCAGCGGAAAGGTTTCGTCGGCCGGCTCACCGCTCGGCGCGGCGTCTGTCGGGATCTCGTCTCTCGGACTCGGTTCCGTGACCGACGCGGACGGCAAGTACACCTTTACGGTGGACATGGCCAAGTACGCCGGACGTGTGGTCATCGTGACCGCCCGGTCGATCGGCTATAAGCCCAAGACGATGAGCGTCACGCTCGTCCCGGGGCGCGTGACGAAGGACTTCGATCTCGTGCGGGACGTGCTCAATCTCGACCAGATCGTCGTGACCGGCACTTCCGCCGCCACGTCGCAGAAGATGGCGCCTTTTACAGTTGCGGCGGTTGACGCCGGCGCGATCAAGGAAGCGCCGGGCCTGTCGCCGATCGCGAGCTTGAGCGGCAAGATCGCCGGCGCGAGCGTCGTGACGCTCTCCGGCCAGCCGGGCTCCGCGCCGGCCATTCGCCTCCGCTCCGCCACGAGCATCACGGGTTCGAGTGACCCGCTGATCATCGTCGATGGCACCATCACCCGCCAGACGCTCGCCGACATCTCGTCGGAGGACATCGAGCGCGTGGAGATCATCAAGGGTGCGGCGGCCAGCTCCCTCTACGGTTCCGACGCCGCGAATGGCGTGGTCCAGATCTTCACCAAGCGTGGTAAGCAGCTCGCGGAGGGACAGACCTATTTCACCTTCCGCAACGAGATCGGCAGTCAGGATCTCCCGCGCACGGTGCCGGGCAACATGTCGCATCCGTACATCACCTCGGCCACGAGCGCCGACGGCTTCGAACGTAATGCCTCCGGCAACCGCGTGATCCAGCCGTCGCACTTCTCTGACCAGCCGTACAAGAAGACGTACGACTATCTCGGCGAGGTCTTCCACAAGGGCTCGTTGATCACGAACTATTTGGCCATCGGCCAGCGGAAGGGCGCGACAAACTTCAGCGCCTCGTTCCAGAATGCGCGAGAGAGCGGCGTCCTGAATCTCCTTACGGGCTACAGCCGCCAGAACTTCCGCGTCAACGTCGATCAACAGGTGAGTGACAAGATCGACGCCTCGGTCGGTGCTTTCTACGGCCGCTCGACCGCCGATCAGGGCGAGGACTCGGGCATCTTCTTCGGTCTTCGCTTCCTTGAGCCGAACATCAATATCCGCGCGAACAACGCGGATGGCTCGCCGTTCATCGCGAACATCAAGCAGCCGCCGCAGTCGGGCAACTTGGTGAACCCGCTCTACGTGCTCAACAATCGCCAGGTCAGTAACGGGCGCGATCGCTTCAGCGGCAACGGCCGCGTTCGCTATCGCCCGTTCACGTGGCTGACGGCGGAAGGAAATTTCAACTACGACGTCGGGAACCAGAACTACAAGTACTTCACCCCGTTCGGCTTCAGCAGCTCAGCTGGCGCGATCGGCAAGGGAAGCCTTTTCCAGCAGGGTACGAGCAACCGCAGCTACAACACCGGTGCTACGCTGACCGCGGTCAATAGCTGGAAGTGGCTGAACAACACGACCAAGGTCGCGTACGTGTACGAGGATCAGCTCAACAACTCGCTGCAGGTCAACGCGACGGCATTGACGGTTGGTCGCGTGCCGGAGTTCGCGGCCGCGTCGCCTGATCCTAGCACGCCGATCCAGCCGAACTCGAAGACGGAGGCAATCCGCGCGAAGAACGCGTTCCTCGTCTCGACCTTCGAGATCAAGGACCGCTACATCATCGACGGCGTCATCCGCAAGGACGAGTCGTCGCTCTTCGGCGCGAAGGCGCGCTCGCAGACGTACTATCGCTACTCGGGCGCCTATCGCCTCTCCGAGGACTTCCATATCCCGGGCGTCAACGAACTCAAGCTCCACGCCTCGGTCGGAACGGCGGGTCTGCGCCCGATCTTCGAAGCGCAGTACCAGACGCTCAACATCATCGCCGGCAGTCCGCAGAAGGTTCGGCAGGGCAACCCGAACCTGAAGCCCGCCTTCTCCAAGGAGACGGAAGTCGGCTTCAACCTGAACTTCCTCACCAACTTCACCTTGGAGTACACGTACTCGAAGAAGGTGACGTCGGATCAGATCTTGGACGTGCCGCTCTCCTCGGCGGCCGGTTACAGCTCGCAGTGGCAGAACGCCGGCACGCTCGAGGGCTACACGCACGAGCTCGCCTTGGGCGCGTTGCTTCTCGCGAAGCAGAACTACACCTGGAAAGTCAACATTACCGGCGACCAGACGCGGTCGAAGATCACCGCGCTCGGCGTGCAGCCGTTCATGACTGGCCCGGACGGTAACACGGCGCTCTTCCGGATGGCGGCTGGTGAGACCTTCGGCGTGATGTACGGCGAGCGGTATATCCGCTCGGCAGACCAGCTCGCCGCCACGATCGGAGTGGCGAAGCTCAAGGGTGTCGCGGCGGACTACGTGAAGAACGACGAAGGCTACTACGTGCTCGGAACGGCCAAGGGCACGCTAGCCGAGCGTCCGCTCAAGGCTTGGGGCAAGGACGAGAAAGGCGCCACGCAGTCCGTGGTAA
>JAYVPN010000159.1:0-16452 GCA_043757365.1 Gemmatimonadota bacterium
GTAGAGGTCGAAATTTCCGCTCCGCGGATTCGGATGGTTCGACGAGAAAATTAGTTGCTTCCCGTCGTGCGTCCAACTCGGTCCGAAATTCGCGCCGCCTAAATGCGTGACCTGATGCTGATCCGAGCCATCGGCGTTCATTACCCAGAGCTCCATCTTGCTCGGGCGGACGAGGTGACGGGCGAGCAGATCTTTGTAGTCGGCGAGTTCTTTCGGATCGGTCGGATGATACGAACGATAGGCGATCTTCTTGCCGTCCGGCGACCACCACGGACCGCCGTCGTAGCCGACCTGATGCGTCAGCTGCTTCACGTTGGTACCGTCGATCTTCATCGTATAAATATCGAGGTCGCCGTCCTTCAGCGACGTGAATACCATCGTCTTGCCGTCCGGCGAGAGGACGCCTTCGGCGGTATACGTGTTGTAGTTGGTGAGGCGCTTCATCCCCGTGCCGTCGCTGTTGACGGTGAAGATGTCGAAGGGATCGATGCCCCAGACGTAGCCTTTCGATGGATCAGGTTTCGGTGGGCACGCGGTGTCGGCGAGATGCGTCGAGCCGAAAAACAACTTCTTGCCGTTGTTCAGAAACCAGCCGCACGTCGTCTTGCCGCCGCCGGTCGACACTTGTTTCATCTCCGTGCCATCGACGTTCATGACGTATTGCTGATCGCAGCTGCGGCCGTCACGCGTCGACTGGAACGTGATGCGCTTGCCGTCGCGGCTGAAGTAGGCTTCTGCCTGCGTCCCGGTGTTGGTCAGTTGCCGAATATTCGAGAGGTGCGATTCGCCAAGTCCCGCCGCGGCGGGAATGTTCGTCTGGGCGCCGACGGCGGTGGCCGTCGCGGCGAGCACGACGGCCAGAGCGGAAATGTTCAGGGTCATGTGCGAGAAATTTG
The DNA here is from genome assembly GCA_043757365.1 of Gemmatimonadota bacterium. Taxonomy (GTDB): domain Bacteria; phylum Gemmatimonadota; class Gemmatimonadetes; order Gemmatimonadales; family Gemmatimonadaceae; genus Fen-1231. The sequence continues at coordinate 897 of JAYVPN010000159.1, forward strand.
AATTACTTATTGGGAGTGCGCGCCGGCGCGGCGATAAAACTCGATGAAGCGAGCGCGAGCAGATCCTTCGTCGTCGTGCCCTTGCGCAGATACTCCAGCGCCTTGCGGAGCTGGACGTCTTCGCCGATCGCGTGGCGCTTCGCCGTCGAGTCGCCGAACGCGAGGCTCGCGATCTTCGAATCGATCATTCGGTCGATGTACTTGCCGCCGGCGTCGTATTCCTTGCGGTCGATCGTGATGCCGCGTTTCACGAGACGGTCGTAGAACTCGCTGCGCATGTCCGTCGTCACCGCGAAGTCGGACTTCACCTTCGCCTTCATCTCGAACGCGTAGTCATACAGCGTGAGATAGGCGTCCTGCTGTTTCGCGACGAGCGCCTTCGCGAGTCGCTGCTCGGCCGACGTGAGCGTATCGTACTTCACGATCACGTCAGGCGTCACCGCGCCGCCGCCGTAGACGATGCGACCGCCGTCAGATTTAAACTTCGGACGCGCCTTGCGCGCCGAATCACTCTCGAGCGAATCGGGGTGCACTTCGACGAGTTGTCCGTCCTCGGTGAGCTTGCGGTCCTTCTGAATCGAGCGTCCGCTCGGCGTGTACCACTTCGCCGTCGTCAGCTTCATCGCGTAGCCGCCGTCGAGACGGAACATTCCCTGGACGAGGCCTTTGCCGAACGACGTCGTACCGATGATGAGCGCGCGATCGTGATCCTGCAGCGCGCCGGCCACAATCTCCGACGCTGATGCCGTGTAGCCGTCAGTAAGAATTACCATCGGCAGATTCGGCACGAGCGCGTCCGCTTCCGTCTTGTGGTTCTCGTCTGGCTGGCCGCGGCCACGCACGCTAACGACTTCCTTGCCTTTCGGCAGGAAGATGTTCGTCATCGAGAGCGCCTGATCGAGGTAGCCGCCCGGATTGCTGCGCAGATCGAGCACGATGCTCTTCGCGCCCTCGCCAACGAGGCGTTGCAGATTCTGTGCGACTTCGCCGGCGGCGGTTTCGCTGAATCCTGTGACCGGGATGTACGCGACCTTGTTGTCGATCATCATCGCGTACGGCACCGCAGGAATGCGGACGACGCGACGCGTGAAATGCACCGTGAACGGATCGGTGATGCCGGGGCGTGAGAACTTCGCGGACACCTTTGTCCCTGGCGGTCCCTTGAGCTTGCCGGAGACCTGTTCGACTTTCCAATTGCGGACGACGGCCGAATCGATGCCGACGATGTGATCGCCGACGCGAATGCCCGCTTCGTCGGCCGGCGTGTGCGGAAAAACTTTCGCGATCGTGATCACGCCCTGCTGATCTTCGATCTGCATTCCGACGCCGGCGTAGAAGCCGCCGGTCGATTGATTGAATGCTTCGAGTTGCTTCGGCGAGTAGAGGTCGGCGTACGGATCCTTGAGCTCGGCGACGAGTCCGCGCGCCGCTTTCTCATACAGCGTGCCGACATCGACCGAATCGACGAACCGCTCGCTGATGAGCGACAGCACCTGACCGAACAACTGCTCGCCGTTCCGCGCCGAACGTTCCTGAACGACGAAGCCGCCAGCAATGATCGGGATTATAAGAAGGCCGAGAACGGCCGCTTTGCGCGCGCGTGACATTATGGACCCAGCCGACTGTAGAGAGAGGAGTAGGAGAATACCTATTCAATACGCGGTGCGCAAAGGATCGTTCCCGCACTTCTCGCACCGGAGCTATTCCGACCGAGTCGCCTGCAACCCACGATGCGGCAGCGTGTTAGCTCGCCTTTGGCCCGAGTGTGTAGACGGCGACGCGAGACTTTCCGTCCTGTTCGAACTGGGCGTCCCGAAGCAGACCGGCCGCAACAAGCATTTCGTGCGCTGGCTGGAGGACGCGCTGCAGGTGCGACGGAAAGCGTTGAATGAGCGGCAACTGCTCAGCGAGCGCCTCGAGCGAGATCCGCCACGGGGAGCCTCCCTCGAGCCGCACGACCTCGCAGAGACGATAGATGCGTCGCGCGACCGGTGATGAAAGGGCGAAGAAACGAGGTGCGGAAATCGTCACCGAGTGTCCGGCAGCGATGTTCGCCCGGAGCGGCGCGGCAATCACGACGCGGGCGTCGCCGGGTTCGTTGTTCGTGAGCGTCGAGAAGAGCGCCAGTTGCTCGCGGTCGGTTTCCCGGCGCCGATCGATGTGCACGGACGACAGCACCGTCATCTGCCCGGTGTACGCCGTGCCCGACGCGTTATCGTGATAGACCGCATCGGATTCGAGCATCGTCCGCTGGAGTCGATTGAGCGCGGCGCGAAGCTGCTCATAGGTGCGGCCGTCGACGCGCCGGCCCATCGACCGAAGAAAGGCGTGCAGGGTGAACGTCAGTGCGCCGTCGAGCGGTGATGCCGCTTCGTGAAAACGCCGAAACAGCTCGACGTAGACATCCTGATCGAAGGTGCCGGGGAGTCGCTCACCGGGCGCAGGAAGTACGCGCCAGCGGCCCCCGCGAGGCGGGGAGTAGGTAATGGCCGAGTCGTCGGCCGAATCGCTGAGTCGAAAGAGGGGAAGCGCCTCGAGGGAGCGGTCGAGCACTACCGTGCGCGAGAGCTGCCGTCGGCGGGTGGCCATCAAGCGAGCGTGATGACTTGGCCGGTGATGTTCACGGCCGCCGGCGAGCAAAGAAAGGCGATCATCGCCGCCACGGCTTCGCGTTCGACGTATTTCACGCCGTCGCCCATCGCGTCCGTGTTGGCGGCGGTGCGAATTGATGTCGGGGCGAGTGCGTTGGCGCGCACGCCGTTGACGCCCTCTTCTTGCGCGACCGCGTGCATGATCGCGAGAACGCCCGCTTTCGCGGCCGCGTACGCGGAGATGCCGGCGCTCGATCCACCCGGCAGCACGGCGGCTGACGCCATGAAGGCGATGGAGCCGCGTGCGGCGCGAAGAAACGGCATTGCCGCACGCGTCGCGCCGAACGCCGAGCCGAGATTGATCGCGAGTTGTCGCTGAAACATCGCCGGATCGCTCTCGCCGAGCGGACCGCTCGCGCCGAAGCCGCCGGCGACGTTGGCGAGCGCGTGGATTCTTCCTTCGAAAGGCGCGGCGATGCGACGGAAGAGTTCGGTGGTCGCGGTCGCGTCGTTCAAATCGCCGCCGAAGGCCGTAACATCGAGTCCCTCGGCGCGCAGCGCGACGGCGCGCTCCTCGGCGAGGGCGCCATTCAGGTCGATGATCGCAACGGCCGCACCGCGCTGCGCGAACTCGCGCGCCACGGACTCGCCGACTTGCCCCGCCCGCCCGACGCCGGTGACGACGACACGCTGTCCGTCGAACCGTGGCGCGAGCGTGTCGCTCATCTCACGTCCTCTCGTCCGAGCGCGGCGCGAACCGCTTCCCGGATCGCGATGAGCGCGCTGTCGCGGGCGGCGGGCGAATCGTGTCGAACGTGGAGTTCGATGCCGTCGGCGACCGCGAGGCGCCGCCAAGTGGCGGGCGCATCGTCGTCGTGCGAGACCGCCGTGTCGGCGCCGACGCCGAGCGCCGGGGCCAGCGATTGCGCGACGCGCCGTTCGAGCTGATCGCCGGTGGCGCCGGTAACGCCATGCATCTCGCCCTTGATCACCTCGAGCGTCTGCCCTTCCCGCTGACGGATTTTGATCGCGAGGAGCTGCAGCAAATGACGGTAGTGATACGTCGCGGCGGTGCCTTTGCCCTCCGGATGATCGAGCAACCCGCTCGCGACGTAGAAGCGAACGGCGCGTGCGCTCGGCGCGGAGCGTGCGGAGGCGTTGGTCGGGCGTAAGCCGGCGGCATCGACGAGCGCCGTCGCATGGGCCGCGAGGCCGCGCGCATTCCAGGGCGCGTGGCGCGCGTGAGCGCGGAGAAGAGCGACGGGCGTCTCGGACATAGGCGTAGAATAACGCTCGCGGAGGGAAACTTCGAGGAAACCGCGCCTCGGGATTCCGGCGCGCGGCGAGGAGCGGGCAAGCAAAGGGCGGCGAAGCGCATAGCGCTCCGCCGCCCGGCGGCGCTCGCCACGGCGATTGCCGCGGCTTACTTCTTGTTCTTGGCCTTGGCTTTCGGCTTCGCGTTGGCTTTTGGTTTCGCCTTTGGTTTCGCCTTTGGCGCCGGCTTCTTGGCTTTCGCCTTCGGCGCGGTCTTTTTGGCCTTGACGACCTTTTTGGCGGCCTTTTTCACGACACTTTTGGCCACCTTTTTCGCCTTGACGACCTTCTTGGCGGCGGGTTTTGGCTTGGTTGTGGCTTTGGCTTTCGGTTTCGTTTTGGCGGCAACCTTCGCCTTCGGCGCGGGCTTCGCTGCGACCTTCGCCTTGGCAGCTGGCTTTGCGGCTGGTTTCTCCGCCGGTTTGGCGGCCGGTTTCGGCGCGACGACTGCCGGTGCAGCGATCACGACCGGAAACTCTGCGGTCACCGGCGCCGGCTTTTCAGCCGGCCGACGACCCCGGCGCCGCGGCGCGCTGAGTCCACCGCCGAAGAGATCTTCCTCTTCCTCAGGGGCGCCCTCGGCCGCGTCGACGAGCTCGGTGGCTTCCTCGTCGTCGTCGTCGTTGTCCTCGGCGCTGTCCCAGAGCGAATCGCTCTGGTCTTTGTTGATCGCCCAACCACCGTCTTCGTCTTCGTCGTCGTCGTACGACGCGCCGCCGCCGCTGAAGCTGCTCACTTCTTCGTCGTCGTCACCGCCGAATCCTCGTTCACCCATCATATCGTCTCCAAGCGTCATGGACGCCTCCCGCTGAATTTTCGTGGTTGTTTAGTACAACCGCTGAATACAATGCTCGCGTCACCTCGTCAAGGCGGGTCCGACATTTTAGATGCGGCGCCTGCCGAACTAGAGGGATTTACGCTCGATCATCGTTCGCTCAAGGATCTCGCGGACGGCCGGCTCAAGGTCGACGCCGGCGCGTGCGGCCAGCGCCTCCACGGCATCGGCGAGCCGGAGCACGTCACGCCGAAGCTCGGCGGTTCGGAGTTCGACCTCGTCGCGGACGACCCGTTCGACGTTCCGCAGCTGCGATTCGAGATCGCGCTTGTGGAGCGCCCGCTCGACGGCGCGCGCCAGATCGACAAGCTCGACCGGCTTCATCAGGTAATCCATCGCACCGTTCGCGAGCGCCTCCGTGGCGGTCGGCGCATCAGAGACAGCGGTGATCATCAGGATCGCGAGATCGGGGTGGATCTCGAGCGCCCGAGCGACCACGGCGATGCCGGTCATTCCCGGCATGCGGACATCGCAGAGCATCGCGTCGAATCGTGCCTGCCGGAGCACCTCGATGGCAGCGGCGCCGTCGTTGACCGTCGTGACGTCGTAACCGCGCGACCGCAAGAACTTTCCGAGCGCGAGTCGGATCGACTCTTCGTCATCGACGACCAATACCCGCCTCGCCGCAGGGTCGGTGAGGGCAGAAAATACGCGGGTAATTCGCGCGGCGGTGTGGGTCGACTCAGTCATCGACGTTTCGATGTAATAGTAATAAAATCAGGTAGGGTCGCTATACTGTCTCTGTACTGTTCTTTTTATGATTTGAATTATGGCTTTTTGGTCGGAACCGTTAGCGCAGCGTCAATGTCCGGCTTGTGGTCCTCGTACTCCTTCAGCCCTTTGGCACGTTCAGCCGGTGCTGCTGCGATGAAGCGCTTTTGGTATTCGGCGCGGGCTGCGGCGTCTTGTCGAAGTCCAGCACTCTTCATTGCCAGTACGAGGCCGAGGAGGTGCGTCTTGCTCATCGAAAGTATGGTGTCGGCCTGTGCTTTGGCGACGCCGGCATCGCCGGCGACGACGGCAATCATCCCCATATCGTAGCGGCGATGGGCATCGAGCGGGCCGGCCATTTCGTAGGCCTGAATCGCCATCGGTGCGAAGATGCGGGCGCTGTCGAGCTTTCCTTCTTCGCCGTACCGCATCACCCGATTGAACAAGCGGTCGGCCCGTTCCTGCGGCGAGAGCGACGAGATGTCGGGCGCGCGTTCGCCGCTGGCCGCGCCGCCGCCGCTCGGAGCTCCGGCTCCACCGGCAAAAGGCGCGGCCAGTCCGGCGCCGCCAAGCGGAGTGTTCTGCTCGACCGTATCAGGCGCGCTTTTCCCGCGCGACAGTTGTTGTCCGATGAAGAACGCGGCGAGGCAGATGAGGGCGACACCGGGGACGAGCCAAGCCACGAGGTTGCGCGAGCCTCCGGCAACGCCGCCGCCAGAGGCTCGCGAGCCGATACCCGAGCCGGCGGCTCCGCCGCAGTGATGGCAGAAGCGGGCGCCGGGCGTGAGCGGTCGATTGCAGGCGGTGCACGATGCGCCGTCGAGCGCGGCACCACAACTCGCGCAGAACCGTCCGGCCGCAGCGCCGCCGCAGCGGGAGCAGGAGGTCGAAGCAGAGGGAATCATATCTGATAAACTACACCGCAGAGTGGGGGGTGCGGCACCGTGCGGGAGCCGCCATTATTCGTCGTCCGCCGGAGTGGTTCCGCGCGGGAGACTTCCACTAGGGATGACATCGCCGTGGCCGGTCGCACCCGATCGCTGCTCGCCGACTTATCCGGCGTAACCAAGAAGGACGTTCTAGCGCTGACCGAGGAGCACTCGGTGCGCTATCTCCGCTTGATGTTCACTGACATTCTCGGCGTCAATAAAAACGTCGAAATTCCGTCGTCGCAGTTCGCGAAGGCGCTCGACGGCGACATCATGTTCGATGGATCATCGATCGAAGGCTTCGTGCGGATCGAAGAGTCCGATATGTTGCTGACGCCGGACTTGGCGACGTTCAAGATTTTTCCCGGCGGTCCCGAGGAGAGCCGCGTCGCGCGTCTGATCTGCGACATCACGACGCCGGACGGCGATCCGTTCGACGGCGATCCGCGCGCCGCACTGAAACGACAGGTCGCGCGCGCTGCCGAGCTCGGCTACACGATGAACGCGGGGATGGAAGCCGAGTTCTTCATGTTCAAACTCGGACCCGACGGCGCGCCGAGCACAGCGACGCATGATGTCGGGTCGTATTTCGATCTGACGCCGGTGGACCTCGGCGAAGACGCACGCCGCGCGATTGTCGACCGGCTCGAGCAGATGGGATTTGAAATCGAGGCGGCGCATCACGAGGTGGCGCACGGACAGCACGAGATTGATTTCCGATACGCCGATGCACTGACAACGGCCGACAATCTCGCGACGTTCCGTTTCGTCGTGCGTGATGTGGCGAAGCAGTTCGGGATGCATGCGTCGTTCATGCCAAAGCCGATCTTCGGACAGAATGGCAGCGGCATGCACACACACCAGTCGCTCTTTCGCGACGGCAAGAACGCATTTTTTGATCCGAAGGGCGAGTACGAAATGTCGTCGAACGCGCATCATTACATCGGCGGATTGCTGACGCACGCACGCGGAATGAGCGCGATCACGAACCCGTTGGTCAACTCGTACAAGCGGCTCGTGCCCGGCTATGAAGCGCCGATCAATGTCGCGTGGAGCATGCGCAACCGCTCGCCGCTCATTCGCGTGCCGGCGCGCCGCGGCACGGGGACGCGCGTCGAATTGCGCTCGCCGGATCCGAGTGCGAATCCATACCTCGCGCTCGCCGTGATGCTCGCGGCGGGACTCGATGGCATCGAGCAGAAAGCGTCGTCGCGCGAGCCCGTGAACGAGAACATCTGGGAGATGTCGCACCGCGAAAAGCGGCGTCTGCGGATCGACGATCTGCCGCACGATTTGAACGAAGCGTGCGATGAGCTCGAAAAGAGCGATGTCGTACAGGCGGCGCTCGGCCGCCACATCACGACGAACTTTCTCGCGGCGAAGCGTCAGGAGTGGCGCGACTATATCTCGCAGGTCAGTCAGTGGGAACTCGATAACTACCTCGCGAAGTACTGAGGCGTGCCGGCACGACGTCGCTGGATTTCCCCGATCGCGGTCGCGGTCGTCTCGCTTTGGTCTGCCGTGCGGGCACGGCCGATTCAGGCACAGGCGGCCAGCGACCGATCCGACTGTCGCACCGACACCCTGAACGCGGGGTTCCCGCGCAACTGGATCGGGGCGACCGTCGGGCAGATCACGATTGACTCGCGGAATGTCGAAGCGCCGTCGCCGTTTCTTGCCGCCGCGGTGCACGTCGTGCACCGACCGACGCGGTTGGCCGTGATCGAGACGGAGTTGAGTTTTGCCGCCGGTGATCCGGTGGATTCTCTGCTCATTCTCGAGTCCGTGCGACGGCTGCGACGCACCCAGTTGTTTTCTGAGACCGTCGTCACTGGCGTACGATGCGGCGCCGGCGCCGTAAATTTTCGGGTGATCTCGCAGGATGCGTGGAGTCTGCGTGCCGATGCGCGTTATGGCCGCCTCTCGTCGCGGATTGCGCTCAGCGAGATCAATCTGTTTGGCACCGGCCGCTCGCTGTCTGTCGCGGCCGAGCGGCTCGAAGATCGCAATGCGCTCAGTATCGGTCTGATCGATCCGCAGTTGGCGGGACGCCGTCTGCGCGGTGCCGTACTGGTTCGCAACTACGGCGATGGACGAGCCTGGCAATGGAGTCTGCGCACCCGCGAGCTTTCGCCGCGCGATCCGTGGCGCGTGGCACTGATGAGCTACCAACTCGGGCGGCTCGGGGTCAATCCGGCGACCCAGACGACCGACAGCATCGATCGGCGCACCGTCTCGGCAACGGCGAGTTGGCGCTTCGCGATGGACGACGACGCGGCGTACGCGCTCGTGTTCGGTGTGGAGAATGAGTACGCCAAGCTTTCGATCATTCGCCGCGGAGTCTTGCTCGGACGATCCAGCGTTCGGCGCGACTTCACGGCGCCGTTGCTCGGGGTCGCCCGGCGATTGTTGCGCTTCGGCGCGATCAACTGGCTGGTGCCGGGGCAAGCGCCGGCCGAGATACCGCTTGGGTTTGAAGGTGAAGTCGTCGCAAGCTTCGGACACGATCTCGCGACGAACGGGGCGATCGGACATCTCGACGGCTGGACGGGCTTCACGTCGCTGCTCTCACCGGGAACCGTATTGACCGGTGACGCCTGGGTGTCGGGTTATTTCAATAGTGATTCCGTATCGAACGGGAGGCTTCGCCTCGCGGGGGCGATCTTTCAACGTGCGCGCGCGGGGCTCTGGATCCTGCGCGTCGCCAACGAACGTGTGTACAATCCGGACCCTGACGTATTCGCGCTCTCCATTCTCGACCCGATGTTGCGCGCGATCACGGCGAACTCGCGCCTTGCCGAGACGGCGTTGACGATCACGGCCGAGCGCTCACTGCACTTGTACTCGACGGAAGGGCGGTGGGCGTTAGACGGCGCGCTCTTCACCACCTACACCGAACGCCATAACAGTCTCGACGTGTCGACCGGCGTCGCGTCGAATCAGGAAGCGATTGTCGTCGGGATTGGTTTTCGGCGCGTCCGCAATCAGCCGACGCAGCCGCTCGTGGCGATTGACATCGGGAAAATTGTTTGGCGCAACACGAGCTTGCCGAACCGCTGGATCATTTCGATTTCCACCGTCCCGTGGCTCAACGCCGGTCGGTTCCGCGACGGTCTGCGCGAATCAGCGCGCTGACGTCCGTTCGGGACGAACGAAGCCCCGCCGGTCCAACTGGCGGGGCTTCGTCACCACGCGGGCGTGATCAGACCGGGAAGAGCATCTCACGATAACGCGGCAGCGGCCAGTAGCCGTCGCCGATCGAAATCTCGAGTGCGTCGCTGATCCCGCGCACCGCTTCCATCGTCTCGGCGCCGCTGCTGGTGAGCAGCTGAGCCTGCTTCTCGGCGTGGTCGTGCAATCCTTCCGCTTTTGCGATGACCGCGTGAAGCACTGCGGCGCGCTTCTGCAGGTTTTCGACGAGCGCGCCGGCGGTGTTTGCAGCGGCCACCTGCGGAATCGGCTTGATGCCGGCGCTCTTCGCCTTCGACGCCGCATCGGCAAGCGAGCCGAGGTACGCGTACGAGGCCGGGAGCACCATCGTGTCGACGATTTCAGCGAGCGTGTGCAGCTCGATGAGCATGTCCTTGATGTAGCGTTCGAGACGGATGTGATAGCGCGACTTCACCTCTTCCTCGGTGAGGATGCCGAGATCGGTGAAGAGCTTGAGCGACTGCTTGGTGACGATCTGCTGCAGCGCCTCGGGCGAGCGGCGGAAGTTCGGCAGGCCGCGCTTCTTCGCCTGGACTACCCAGTCGGCGGAGTAGCCGTTGCCTTCGAAGCGGATCGTCTCGGTCGACTTGAAGGCCTCGCGGATCACCTTGAGCACCGCGTCGTCCTTCGACTTGGTGGTCTTGAGTTCCTTCGTGATCGCCGCCGTAAGCTCACCGATGGCCTCGGCGGCCGTCGCGTTGAGGAGCATCACCGGGAAGGCGATCGACTGCGAGGAACCGACGGCGCGGAATTCGAACTTCGCGCCAGTGAAGGCGAATGGCGACGTACGATTACGGTCGGTATTGTCCTTGGCGATTTCCGGCAGCTTGGCGACGCCGAGCTGGATCATCGCCTGCGCGGCGCCCTGCTTGCCCGTCTTGCCGGCCGCGATGTCTTCGATGACGCGCGTCAGCATGTCACCCATGAAGACCGAGATGATCGCCGGCGGCGCTTCATTGGCGCCGAGGCGGTGTTCGTTGCCAGACGTCGCGATGCCGGCGCGAATGAGACCGGCGTGCTTGTGCACGGCCTTGAGCGCGGCGGCGAGGAAGAGGAGGAAGCGAATGTTTTGGTGCGGCGTCTTGCCCGGCTTGAGGAGGTTCACGCCGTCGAGTTCGTTGTCGCTCGAGATCGCCATTGCCCAGTTGCAGTGCTTGCCGGACCCATTGATACCGGCGAAGGGCTTCTCGGCGAGCAGCGCCTGGAGCCCGTGACGCACGGCGACCTTCTTGAGAATCGTCATCACGAGCTGGTTGTGATCGACTGCGATGTCGGTTTCCTCGAAGATCGGCGCCATCTCGAACTGGCACGGTGCGACTTCGTTGTGACGCGTGACGATCGGTACGCCGAGCTTGTAGAGCTCGAACTCGACTTCAGCGATGCACGCGAGGACGCGCTCCGGAATGCCGCCGAAGTAGTGATCTTCGAGCTGCTGACCGCGCGGCGGGGGCGCGCCGACGAGCGTGCGGCCGCCCATCACGAGATCGGGGCGCATCGCGAAGTGCTCGCGATCGATGAGGAAATATTCCTGCTCGGCGCCGAGTGTCGTGATGACGCGAAGTGCGCCCTTGTCGCCGATGAGATCGAGGAGCTCGATCGCGCGCTGCGAGAGGACTTCACTCGACCGGAGGAGCGGCGTCATTTCGTCGAGCGCTTCGCCATGGTAGCCGATGAAGACCGACGGAATGCAAAGCGTGCGGGCGCCCGCCGATTCCATAATGAAAACCGGCGATGCCGGGTTCCACGCGGTGTAGCCGCGCGCTTCCCACGTGGCGCGAAGGCCGCCGCTCGGGAACGACGACGCGTCCGGCTCGCTCTGAATGAGCTGGTCGCCGGTGAACTGTTCGATCGCGCTTGCGTTCTCGTCGAAGTTGAGGAACGCGTCGTGCTTTTCGGCGGTGAGCCCAGTCTGCGGCTGGAACCAGTGACAGAAGTGCGTGACGCCGCGCGCGACAGCCCACTCCTTGATGACCTGCGCGACCGTCGGTGCGATCTCGATGTCGAGTTTTTTGCCGAGTCGAATCGCCGAGACGAGCTTTTGATAGACTTCCTTCGGGAGCTTGTCGCGCATATGGCGCGCGCCGAAGGTGTTGATGCCGAAGTACTCCGACGTCGGAATCGGATGTTCACGAACACTGGGGACATCGGGGGCAATGACGCTGCGCGTGCTGATGGCACGCATGGCGGTCGCCCGGGGGGTCAGCGAGTTCGGCATAGTGAGTATGGCTCGAAGGCGAAGGGTGTCTGTTACATGCGATCTGCAAATTGTGCAGGTCTTACAAATCTAGCCACGATAAATTGAATTTTCAACTCAAAACTTGGTCAATTGTCTTTATAAACGTGCAAAATCAGCAAAATCGGCGGTCCAGTCCTCTGAATCAACTGATCTTAGAACAGCCTAACAACAAGCAGCGCAATGCCTTAGGCAGTGCGCCGCTGCGCTACCTCATGCGGGCACCGCTTCACCGCACGGTGAGCGTTCCCCGCATGAGTTTGTGTTTCGTGCAGATGTACGCAAAGCGCCCGGTGTCTTTGGGGATCCAGGCGAACGTCTCGCCGGCTTTGATCCGCCCGCTATCAAACGCGCCGGTGCGGCTCGTCGCGGTGTGAACAACGATGTCGGTATTGCGCCAGACGATCGTATCCCCACGCTCCACCGTGAGGTCGCCGGGCCGATAGCTTTCCGGCGTCATCGTAATTTCGTGGCGCACGGCAGGGGCCGGAGCGACGAAAGGTGCGGCTACACCGCAGCACACGGCCAGGGCGATGGCCAACGGGAAGCCGCGAAGTCGGGGGGACATGTGTACAAGAATACGAAATACTCAGGCTTAATGGATGTCGCGTCGTCGATACCGCAGAAAACAGAGCGCCGCCCGTGATGGGCGGCGCTCTGTGTATTCGGACATTGACTATGGATTTCTGCCGGGCGGTCCGCCGCGACCGCCCGAACCGAAGATCGCCGTCGGATTCTTGATCCGCTCGGGAAGCTTGTCCCACTGCTCCTTCGTCAGGATGAGCTTCGCTTCGCCGATCGACTTCGCGCCGAGATCCTGCGCTTCGGTGAGCACCGGGCGAAGGTACGCCGTGAGCGCCGCCTGATCGACGTTACTACCGGCTTTTTTCACGCGTGCTTCGAGATGGGCGGAGAGCGTGTCGAGCTGCTTCGCGAGCGAATCGCTCATCAAGGTGAGAATCGATTTCTGCGCATCGGTCAGAGTGAGCTTGAGCGTGTCGTTGCGATCGAGAATGTCCTTGAACGTGTTCGGCGCGTACCGGCGTACCATGCCGGCCATGAATCCGCCGGGGCCGGCCGCCGCTCCGCCGCGGCCACCGCGCGCTTGCGACTGCGCGGCGAGCATCATCTCGCGCTGGCGATCAGGGCCGATGGTGTATCGCGCGGTGATCGAAATCTGGAACGGCTGCTGGACGATCGCCGTCGCCGCGCGCTGATCGCCGAAGCGTTCGTTGACCTGATACTTGAAGTTATTCGAGACCGGATCGAAGCCGGTGACGTAGAGCAGGTTCGGGTCGACGCGGTTCGGCTGTCCCCAGCCCTGCAGTTTGTCGGCGCCGTGAACGAGCAGATCAGCGCCGGCAAGCGGATTCACGAGCGAGGCTGACAGCATCAAGTTGCGCTTCAGCCCGAAATGGTCAGGGCGATAGTTGATCTGAAGGCTGAGGTTCGGCACCCAGCCGGCGGTGCAGCTGTTACGGCCGGCGATCTGTCCGATCTGCGACTGCAAGCAGTCGCGAATGCGGGCGGGCGCCTTGCTCAGTAGGCGCGACATGCCGTTGGCGATCGCGGTGTCGGTCGTCGCCGTCGGACTGAAGATGAACGCGCGATCGTTGCGCGATCCGTCGCCGTTGATATCGCCGGCGACGCGCGGCGTGTACGGCTGGCCGGAGCTGAAGCGGAGTACTCCGGTGATCTCGATCGACGGCGTCACGGGCCACGTCGCCGTGCCGATGAGCGTGTGCGAGCGCTGTAGATCGCTCGTGCCCCACTCGACTGTGTTCGGATTGCTCGAAGTCGTCGGTGACGAGAAGCCACCGGCCGCCGATCCGCCGGAGAACGAGCTCTGGTCCGTGGAGCGCGAGTACGTGTACGACATGCTGACCTGCATGCCGAGGCTGTTGAAACCATTGATCGATGCAACCAGCTGCCCGGTGCGCGACTGCGGTCCGGAGAACACGTCGAAGACGCTGCCGTACGCCGGCGCGACGCGCGAGTTGAGCGACTGCAGTGCACCGGTCGTCGGAATGATCGCCGTCGGCGTCACGAAGACGGGACGATTGCCCTCGGCGGCGAGACGGAACTGCGGCGCCGCGTTGAGGTTCATGTCGCGCACGCCGTACAGATTCGTTCCGAGCGAGTACGAGGCATCGAGCGAGCCGGTGTAGCGGCCGAAGAGATGATGCTGCACGCCGAGCGAGCCGCGCCACGAACGCGGTGCGCCGAAGTCGGGCGCGAAGGTCGTCACGTTGGGGCGCGTCTGCGCGAAGATCGAACCGGCGGCGTTGCCACCATCGGCGCACGCGCTCGGGATGTTATTTGGATCGGCGAGGAAGGCCGCCCAGTTGGCGACCGGTGTTGCAGGGCCGATGCAGACGAGCTGCGATTCTGTACCGATGAGACCGGTCGCGCCGAGCGCGCTGGTAAAGAGACCCGTTGGCGCTTTGCCGCGGAACTCACCGATACCGCCGCGCACGATCCACGACGACGTGCCGGCAAACATTCCCGCGCCGCCACCACCGCCGAAACCGCCACCACCACCGCGTCCGCCACCGCCGGCGAAGCCGCCGGCTCCGCCACGTCCGCCTTGATCACCACCGGCGCGCGTGCTGTCCGCCGGACGCGGCGCTGGAATATTCGACGTCCACGTGAAGCCGACACGCGGGCTGGCGTGCACTTCACTCGGGAAGTTGTCGGTGCGGCGGCCGAAGAGTTGATCAATCACCGGATTGTACTTCGGACGGCCATCAAAACGCGTCCCCTCGGCGCGAAGACCGTACGTCATCTGGAAGGCACGATTTGCGCGCCAGGTGTCGCCGAAGTAAACCGCCGCATTCACCGCTTCGCCCTGACGGCGCGCCGGTTCGAGCGTGCGCGTGTACTGCGACGGCACGTTGGCCGCGAAATCGGCAAGCGAGTTGTACGTGTACGAGCCGAACTGATTCGCCGCCGCGGTCTGATCGAAGGTGCTGACATTCACGAGTACGCCAAGCTTGGGACGGTGCGTGCTGCCGCCCTTCAGGTACGAGAGTTCATTGCTGAACTCGAGCTGCTTGGTGGTGTTGTCGGTCGGAAGCCCGCCATTGCCGCCGAACGTCAGCGTGCTGATGCCGGTCGATCCGTCGGTGAGCAGCGACGAGACGCGAACGCGACCTTCGGGCATCACGAGGAACGGGCGCTGTTCCTGTTCGCTTCGATTCGCGTACAGGCGCACTTCATTGATGATGCCGTTGTCGAACGTCGAGCTGATCGACGCGAGCAATCCGCCGCCGAGCGATCGCGTGTCGCCGCCGTGCGACGGCACGGAGAGCGCACTGAGGCGCGTCGCGTCGGTCTTCTGCCAGTTCCAGTCGCCGCGAATGGTCAGCGTGTGGCGGTCGCCGAGGGCGAAGTCTTCCCGCGAGAGCGCCGTCATGCGATCGGTGTTTGCGTCGGCCGGGGTGAGCACCGTCGCGGTGGGAACGCCGTATCCGCGCAGGAGGCCGAGGAAGCGCGCCGCTGAATCAGGGCTGACGTTGTTGCGGAGGAGAATCTGGTCGTTGGCGCTGAGGAGCGACTGGAGGCCGGCCGAACGGCCGTTCCAACTGGCGGAGCCGAACCAGAAGGCGGCATCGCGAATCAGCGGACCGCCGAGACCGAAGCTCAGCTGATTTTGCGTGAATTTCTGGCCGAAGTTTGACGACGAGCTGTCGGAGAACTGAAGATCCGGTTCATTCAAGACCCAGCCGACGGA
>JAYVPN010000160.1:0-4303 GCA_043757365.1 Gemmatimonadota bacterium
CGCTCCGAACGCATCGCGGCGATGGTCCGTTCGTCGGCATAGCGGGGGGTGATCGCGCCCTCCGCAGCGGCAGTACGGGCAAACGTCTTCCGGTCGAGCGGGTTCCAGAAGCCCCAGCGGTTCGTGCTTGGGTAGACAATCGTCGTCTGACTGTCGGGGCGTATCCCCGCATAGGCCGCATCGATCGCCAGCGTGAGGCCGACGAATTGGAGATTATAACAGAGATGATCGGCGTCACGGACCCGAAAGTCGTGGGCAATGCCCGAGACATCGTAGAGCGACACCGTTCCGACTTTCACGACCCCAAAGAGGGCGCGCGACACCGGATCGATAGAACGGAAGTTCGCGGCCAGCAGGAGGACGGTGAATACCACGAGAGCCCGTCGACGCGTCCGAACTCGGACGTCAAGCCGGATCAACGACAGAAGCGCCGTAACGAGCAGTAGCGGGACGAGGACCACGAAGTACCGCGGAAAGCTCCATGTGCGGTACGTCGTTAGGACGTACGTCAACGCGATCGTCAGCGTGACGAGCATCGTCGCAAGCCCCGGTTGCACGTCGGCCATCGGACGATCCGGGAGACCGCGCAACGTCCTTC
Source organism: Gemmatimonadota bacterium (assembly GCA_043757365.1). Classification (GTDB taxonomy): domain Bacteria; phylum Gemmatimonadota; class Gemmatimonadetes; order Gemmatimonadales; family Gemmatimonadaceae; genus Fen-1231. The sequence continues at coordinate 599 of JAYVPN010000160.1, forward strand.
GCGCCCCGACGAAGCCGTCGGTGACAATCACAATCGTCGGGATCCACGCGAAGCCGAGGATGAAGATGATTGCCGCGTAACTCCGGAAAATGACGTCGTCGAAGTCGAGGAGCCGGACGCCGCGCCACGGTTGCTCGTGAATGCCCTGATTCCAGATCGCGAACGAGTGCTGGGTGGCGGACCACCACCACAGGAAGGCGAGGTAGAGGAGCATCGGCAGCGTCGCCGGCCAGAGCGATTTCGCCACAGTGCGGAGTCTCGTTGCGAACGGGCCCGACGTTTCGCGCAGCACCGAAAGTGCAAATACCGCCAACGTGAGCACGGCGGCGATGGCACCCGTCTCCTTCGAGAAACACAACGCGAGACCGGTGAGAGCGGCCAGCCAGTAACGGCGCGCAGCCAGTGCGGCGAGATAGGCAAGGAGAAACGCGTAGACACCAAAATCGGAGTTCGGTTGAACGAGCGATGCGGTCACCACGGGATTCACCGCAAGCGCCGTCACCAGCAGGGCGCGTTCGCGCCACCATGCCTCGCCGAGAATCAACCGCGCAAGGAGTGCGTGGAACGAAACCAATGCGACGGCTGCCACAATGAGATTGCCGACGAGCAGCGCGGTCGTGCTTCCTGGAGCGGCGATTTGCGTCAGCGATAGCCACGCCATGTAGAGTTGCGAGTGATGACCGCCGCACCGCAGCGACTCGACATTCATTCCGTGCGCCGCCGCATCGACGACGCAGCGGAGGTAGACGTCGCCGTCCCAAATCGCGACGAACCCCCGCGCCGGCCAGACGAGGAGGACGAGCAGCGCCGCCGGAATGAGCGGCCACCAGCGGCGCACGATCAGCGCTCCGTGCTCATTTCGCCTTCAACGTCAATCGGTGCGCAACGAGCAGTTGGCCGTCCTTGTACGTCCGGACAATCCCGCCCTCGGCGTACAGCGCGTGGAGCGACTCGAGCGCGCGATCGTTGTCCGGACGATTCGAAAACTCGAGATACCAGACTTCCGCGGGACGGCCGACGTCTGCCAGAAGCTCGATTTCATCGGTGTAGCGCGGCGTGATGATGCTCGTCGGCCGGAGCGTGCGACGGCGGGTTCCCCAGTCGACTGGCGCGAAGAGCTTGAGGCCAACGGAATTCGACGTCGCGATCGCCGTCGCGTCGGTCATCGGCAGGCGCGTAAAGAACGCATTCTGCACGTCGTGATAGCCGGTGAATTCCAGATTATAGACGAGCTCGTCGCGCCCGGGGCCGTGATACTCGTTGGTGATCGAAGACATCCGGTACATCGGCTTTTGACCGGCCGAGAACGTGCCGTAGACGCGCTGCGACACGGGATCGATCGATCGGGTCTGCGCGACGAAGAATAGAATCACTAGTGCGACGAGCACGCCGTTCTTCGCGAGCACCGGAACGCGCAGCCGCACGAGCGCCGCATATCCGAGCAGTAAAATCAGCGGGTACAGCAAAGCGAAATAACGAAGGTTGCTCCACGTGCGGAACGACGTCAGCACGTACGTCAGTACAACCGTAAGCACCGTGATGAACGCCAGCGCGTTGGCGTTGGCCCCTTCTACCGCACGCCCCGGAAGGCGCCTCGCCATGCGGGCCGCACCGGCGAAGAAGTCGGCCGACACAATCGCCGTCACGACCCAGCCAAAGCCGAGTACGAAGATGCCGGCTGCATAGCTCAGGAAAATCGGATCGCTGAGGTCGAAAAAACTGAATCCATCGATCGTCGTCGTCTGCCAGCCATGCTTCCAAATCACCGGCTCGGCTCGCGTCTCATGCCATGTCAGCACGTAGACGGCAAAGAGCGCCAGTGGGATCAGCGTCGGTAGGAGCGGCACGAGCCGCTCGGCGCGTTCGCGCGTCGAGCCCGCGGCGACGCGCATTGTGAACGCCGTGTGCAGCGCCAGCATCAGCCCGTACGCGAGCACACCCGTCTCCTTCGAGAAGCAGAGCAGCGTGCCGAAGAGAATCGTGAGCTGCATGTACCCGCTCATCAGGGCAGCGAGCGCGGCGAAAAAGAATACATACACACCAAAATCGACGTTGACCTGCAGCAGCGAGGAGAGTAGTACCGGATGCATCGCCGCGGCGAGCGTCACGACATCGAGCGAGCGACGGTGCATCTCGCCGGGAAAGACACGGGCGAGCACGACGCGAAACGACGCGATCGCGAGGAGGCCGAGCATAATGTCGGTGAGATGCAGCAACACCGTGTCACCTGGCGCTCCGAGCTGCGACGCGGCGAGAAAGAACGCGTAGCCCTGCGACGGATGGCCGGCACAGCGCAGCGTCGCGAGCGAGAGTCCCTGCTCCGCCGCCTGAATCGCACAGTCGGCATAGACGCGACCGTCCCAGATCGGCACGTAATTCCGATACGGCCAGAGCACCGCGAGAAAGAGCATCGCGATGCCGAAGAACGGCAGCAGCCGTTGCGGTACGCCGGGGGCAAGCCGTGGTCGCTTCCGCGCCGCGGTCACGGGGTGACCCGCGAACCGAGACGCGCGAGCACGGTGCCGAGCACGAGCGCGACGAGATAGCCATACGGTAATCCGGCGGCGATCACGCCGAGCAGCATCGCCAGCGCGAAGTCTCGCGGCACGGCGGTGACGTCGCGAAGCAACGTGAGAATCGTCACCGCCTCGACAAGCAGCAGCACACCAAGCATTGGCTTGGGGAAGAGCATCGCGACTTCCCCGATACTGCCGCCAAAGAGCAGTCCGACCGTCAGGAGCACGGTGCCGGCGATGATCACCGATCCACCGGTACGCGCACCGAACGCGTAGTGCCCGGCCATGCCGCCGGACCCGTGACAGACGGGAATTCCGCCGACGAACGGACTGATGATGTTCATCGCCGAATACGTCAGCCCGATGGTGCGAATCGCCAGCGGCGCCCGATCAGGAAAGAGATCGGCCGCGACTTGTTTGGTGGCGAGCACGGAATTCCCGAGCGAAAGAGGAATTTGTGGCAGTGCGAGCAACAGCAATCCCTGCCAGACGGCGTCAGAGGTCAGCACATGCAATGCCGGCAGATGCACGCCGAGGGCGGCAAAAGCGCCGGCCCCTGCACCACCAACGGTCAGCGCGAACGCCGCGCCGAGGGCGAGCACGATCGGCGCCGGCGGCCAACGTCGATTGCCCATCAACGCAACAACGATCAGAAACGAAGCGCCGGCGAGCGCATACCCCCACGCACCCGCCGCCGGAATGTAGTCGGCGACGGCGATCCGCCCGAGCTGGAGCCCAAGGCCGCACTGAATGCCGCGTACGACGACGTGCGGGACCACCCGCGCGAGCCAATCGAGCAGCCCGGTCGTCGCCAGGAGCAGCATCAGGACGCCGATCGCAAATCCGCCGCCGTATACCACGTCGGCCCCGACTTTCTGGGAAATAACGATCGCGGCGACGGCTTTCAAGGGCTGGACAGGCATCGGAAGGCCGTACGCCAACCCGGTGCCGATCTGCAGTGCTCCGAACGCCACAAGCACGCTGGTGGCATCGAGATGCGCCGCCGCGATCATCCCGACAATGAGGGGCAACGAGGTCCCCAAATCGCCAAAAGCGCCGGAAACTTCGTTCCGGTCGAATCGTACGGAAATCGCGCGCGCTGTCATTGGTCGTATATTCGAGGCGCGACGCCTGACCTACAAGGGAGACTATGACCGAACTTGCCCTGGATGTCCGGGGAATCAGTAAG
>JAYVPN010000161.1:0-4297 GCA_043757365.1 Gemmatimonadota bacterium
GGCGCGAAGAAGAATAATCTGCCGGTCTATACGAATGTGAATGTCGGCTCTCTTCGCGCGCAGGGTGTCGAGCTCGCGGCGACGGTGCTCCTCGAGCGCGGCTTCGCCGTCTCCGGCAACTTCTCGACGCTGAAGTCCAAGAACGTCGCCAACCCGGCGCTCCCGATCGGCGACACGTATGCAAATAAGTTGAATCTCGCGCTCGGCTGGACTGAACGTCACGGCCGTCTCTGGGCGGAGTACGCTGTCCGCCGCAACGGCGATCAGAAGGACATCGCGGTCGGCTCGAGCCCGGTGGGCAACGTACTCCCGGCATTTACGGTGCAGTCGATCCGCGGTGGCATTCGTGGCTGGATGATCGCTGGCGTGCGTCAGGATCTCACGGTGATCGTCAACAATCTGGCGAACGTGCTGTACGCCGAGACGGCGAACTCGAGCTTTTTCCGTCCCGAGCCGGGGCGCATGCTGAAGGTCGCGATCTCAACCGGCTTTTAGTCGGGCACGCTGCGTCGTTGCCGGATTGGGGCGGTTTATCGTACGGCCGCGACACGCCCCAATCCGAGATCGAGCCGGCGCACGAACTCGGCGATCGTCATCGTCGCGCGGAAATAGAAACCCGGCTGAATATGATCGAACGAGTCACTCGGCTTGTGATAATCCGGGTGATCTTCGACGCCGAAGTAGACGAACGGAATTTTCTTGTCGGCGAACGCGCCCTGATCGGACTGATGGATCCAGTTGTCCTGTCCAACACCGCTGTCGTGGCCGAGCGTGAGCGTGACCGCTGCGATGTCGACCAGTGAATCGAGGAGCGGCTTCATCACCGGCCACGGCGTTGCGCCGGCCGCGTAGAGCTCGCCCTTCGCGTTGCGACTCACCATGTCGAGGTTGACGTCGGCGATGATCGACGCGAGCGGCACCGGCGGATGATCGACGAAATACTTCGAACCGGTTTCGCCCTGCTCTTCGCCGTCGAACCAGACGAAAAGCAGCGAGTTCTCGGGCGGGTGCGCCGCGAACCACGTGGCGAGCGAGAGGATCGCCGCACTGCCGGATGCGTTGTCGTCCGCGCCGTTGTAGAGCGAGTCGCCTTTCACTCCGGGACCGCGAACGCCAAGGTGATCGTAGTGCGCCGAGACGACGATGTAGCGCTCCGGAAAAGCTGTTCCCCGCACGACGCCGATGAGGTTGACCCCGTGCACCTCGCCGCCACGCCCGCGCGCCGTGAACGGCTGCTCGAGCGATCCGCCGATCGGCGTGAGTCCGGCGTAGTCGACGGCCTGTTTGAGGTAGCTGCGCGCCCGTGCGCTGCCCGGCGTCCCGATCCGGCGCCCTTCCATCGAGTCGGCAGACAGTACGGAGAGCGCCGTGACGAGGCGCGCCGAGTCGATCGCCGGGAGCAGACTCCGCTGTGCGCAAAGCGGAGTGCACAGCGGAGTGCACAGCGGAGTGCCGAGTAGCGCGGCGGAAAGGAGCGCCGCGCTGGCGAGGGGCATTGCCGTTTTCATGCGGCTACCGAAAGAGGTGCGGAACGAACCGGGAGCTGTTGTCTGTTACCCAGCCGTCGGACTCGCGGATCCCCATACCACCCGCTTCCTGCCCAATTACCCAACTGCCGATGATCGGCCGCCGACCGTCGAAGATCGGAACCGACGCGAGCTGCTGAAAGACGAATCCCTCCGCACCATAGCTTCCTGTTCCTTCGATGTGATCCTGCATCGTGTGAATGGTGACATTCGCCCCCTCTCGCGAGAGCAGCGGTTTACGGACCCATTCAAAGAGTCCCGTCGGCTCGTCAAAAAACGCCGGCAGAAGATACGGACTATCCGGAAAGAGCTCCCACAGCATGGCGAGAATACCCTTGTTGGACAACACCATCTTCCACGCCGGCTCGATGATCTGGGCGCGCGACGGGCCGATCTGCGAGGCGAACGCTTCCGAGACCATCCACTCCCACGGATAGAGCTTGAAGAGCGTGGCGATCCGTTCGTCGTCGATATCGCGGAACTCGCCGTCGCTCTCGTTCCAGCCGACGTCGACGATGTCGAGCATTTTCACACGGAGTCCGGCCTGCGTCGCCGTGTCGGCAAGGTACGCGGCGGTCATGCCGTCTTCGACGTCGTCCATTGACGCAAAGTGCACCACCTGACCGAGCGGCCCCGCCGGCGGTAAGTACGGCTGCATCTCGCGCCAGAGCTTCACCAGCCGCTCGTGCAGCGAGTTGAATTGATCGACGCCAGGATGGACGTCCTGCACCCAATCCCACTGAATAACCGCGGCCTCCAACAGTGACGTGGGGGTGTCCGCGTTGTACTCGAGCATCTTCGGCGGGCTCTGCCCATCATACGCGAGATCGAAGCGGCCGTAAATCGACGGCGGCTCGGCTTCCCAGCTCGCTTCGATCAGCCGAATCGCGATCTCTGGAATTCCGAACTTTGCGTAGAGCTGATGGTCGATGACGTGCTGAACCGCCTGCAAGCAAAGCGCGTGCAGCTCGTTTGTCGCGCGCTCGATGAGATCGATTTCGGTCGCCGTGAACGAGTAGTAGACCCCTTCATTCCAATACGGAAGATCGGGCGTATGCCAGATGAGGCCGCGAGCTTCGACCCGCGATTTCCAGTTCGCGCGCGGTGCGCCTTCGTGACGTTGCATCTTACGAACCGGCGCCCAACGAGCCCGACGCGTGCACGCCGCCGCTGCTGCCGAAGCCGCCGCGCGTCGTGCCGCCGCTCACCGCCGCGGACGGCGCGTACCGCGCGCCGTCGATGGCATTAACGCGACCGCCGCCCGCGATGTAGGTCGAATAACCGCCAGCATAAAAGAAGAACGGGTGCGAATAGACGTGCGGGAACCAGGCGCCGTCGCGGTAGTAGCCTTGATGGTCCACGGCATACTGACACGCGGGCGCGTTGTAGTTCGCCGGAAGACAGGGATCGGGCGCGTGCTGTCCGCTACACGCAATGACCAGCAGCGGCACCAGCACCAGCGAAATTTCAACGGGGCGTTTCATCGGGGGGATGTGAGGGGTGTGTCAGTACTGCGACTACTACGCGCGGGGGCGGCCGCGCGTTTCGATAGCACCAATAATGCGTTGCCGACCTCGCGCTCGCCGGTGCCGTCGGACGGACTATTAACGATCTTGTCTTTGATGACCATCGTCGTCGAGCCACCGCCGTCGAAGTTCATCCCCTGCCACGCGCCGAGTTCGATCAACAGCGCGCCCAACTCGACGGTCGTCATCCCGACACTCTTCTCGGAGCGGCCGTCGACGACGACGAGCAACAACTGCGTGCTGTCCCGGTTGAACGCCACCGCCGAGCGGGGGTGCCGCACCTCGGCATTGCGTGAGATCGTTCCTTCGTCGACGGCGGCATTTGCCGCCACATTCTGCCCGTCGCGAACGACGCGCGGCCATCCGCCGATCAGGAGTTGCATCGGTGCCCGGCTCGCCGGACGGGGATTTACGGCAAGGACGACCCGCAGGGTGTCTCCTTCCGCGATCGCGGCGACCTCTTTCGCGCGCGCTCCGTAGCCGGAAAGCACCACGCCGTCGGACGGAATCGCGGTACCGGAGACATTCGACGGCACACCGCGACGCAGATACAGCAGCGTATCGCCGCGGCGACCGGCCGCCGACAGTACGACTTCGCTCGTCACGTGCACCGTGTCGCGCGGCGTAGTCGGTCCGAACCGCGGTGTGTAGAGCGCGGTCGCTTCCGGACCGGCGCCGGGATCTGCGTTGAGTGCGCTGATCGACAGCGCACCGTTGCGTGAGCGTACGACCCCATCGAACCGAAAACGGTCGATCATCGGTTGCCGCGCCGAGTCGAGCGCGAACTGGATATGAGCGTTGCGAAAGGTGTCGAACGGCGAGTCGGTAACCTTGACCCCTTTCCACCATTCGCCTCGCACGATCTGATTGTTCTCGGCCTCGCCGCTCTGGAGGTTGAAAAAGTCGGCGTTGATGCCAACGAGGACCGGCGTGCCGGCGGCGGCGTAGCGTTTCGCCATGTCGGTCACGCGCTCACGCGTTCGCAGCTGATCGTGGGCCCGCGCATGTTCGAAATCGAGATCGGTCCGTCGCAGATCAACTCGCACAACGTTGACGATCCACGGGCCGACGTTGCGCACGAAGCGTGTGTGCGTAACGCCGGGCGCCACGCTCGTCGTGGCGATCGTGTCGGCCGTCTGGGCAGTGGCCGCGGACGCCGCAAATATGGCGAGCAGCAGGGAAGACAGCGGGTGCAGCTGCAGGTGCAGGCGCTTCATCAAAATCTCACCGGACCGAGATGTTCAA
>JAYVPN010000162.1:0-50017 GCA_043757365.1 Gemmatimonadota bacterium
CTGCAGTTGGTCTTCGGGAGACGAGAGCACATAGTGAACTTCACGCCGATAGCCGGGACGAACGCGATACGCCGCCAGCCGTTTCGAGTCCGGCGACCAGGCGATGGACTGCGGATCGTAGGCATCCCCTTCGGAACCGTCACTGCTCAGGATCGTCACGTTACGACCTCCCACGGGGTCCGCCACGGGGTCCCCGACGGGGCGTACGACGACGTTGAAGTTGCGCACGAACGCCGCGAGCTTGCCGTCTGGCGATTGGCGTGGCCGCAGATCCGGCACCGGTGCGTTTCCGAACAGCCCTCCGCCCACGGCACGTCGGCCGCGAGCCGCGGAGTCGGCGCGCACCGGCGCAGGCGAGCAGCTGTACGTGACAAGCGTGCATCGCATCCGGGCGCTATCGGCCGGACCGTCGAGCGGTCGCGCAACGGGTGTGAACTCGATCGCGCGCGCGCTGTCGACGAACGTGAAGCGCGTGAAGGGGAGCGTCACTCCCGTCACCCGCCGACCGCTTTGCATCGCGGCGCTGATCGCCGTCGCGAGACGGTCAGGGTCGAATGGCGGACGCTTCTCGAGCGTCGCGGCATCCACGAGCACGAACGCGTTGCCGCCCTTTACCGATTTGCGATACGTGAACAGGCTGCTTCCGTGCCCCAGCCATACGGGGGCCTCCGGCGCGTTGAGTACGAGTCCGTCGATGCGCGCCCGTAGCGAGTCGGATCGGGCGTAGTCCGCAGCGATTCCCTGGGCTGGCGTCGGAAGCGGAACAAACCCAAGTCCCGCAGTTGCAAGCAGTAGCAGTCGCGCGAATCGCATCGTACTAAATCCCCCGAGTCGTACACGTCAGATTGGGGTTGACCGGAACCTGTCAACGAGTTTGAAACTGGGTCGAGTGAACTTGCTGAGCAACCGGCCCGGATGCGAGGTGCTTCGGAGGATTGATCCACGCCGCGGCAAGCTCTGCCAGCCCGAGCACCGGGACGAACGCCTCATGCATTCACGAACGATTCACTAACGCCGCGCAGTCACCGCCGATAGATTCGCCATCGTCACTCCAGTGCGATGCCGCACTCGGCACACCGATCCCCTCTCGAGGCACCCGTGGACACTCCGGAAGACATTCTGTCCCAAACCGAACTCGAACTCGCCCCGCTCGCCGAACAGGCCGAGGAAATCGCGGGAATCGATCGCCGTCAGTTCATGTTCCGGTCGCTCGTCGCGGCGGCGGCGACGACGTTCGGCGCCACGGCGGTGCGCGCCCAGGCGACGACCGGCGGCGCGGCTGCGGTGCCCGCTCCTGCGGCCCCGTTGCAGCAAGCGCAGCAGGCAGTCGCTCCATACCCGCTCGGCAACGGCGAAGCGCCGGCCGAGCAGTTCATGCCGTATCCGGGCGGTACCGGCGCGCTGATGGAGAAGATGGTCAAGGAACACGGCGCGAAAATGTTCGACCGCGCGAAATTCACCACCGAGCCGTTCGTCGGCGCGGTGCCGACGAGCGAAGAAGAGATCGTCTTCATGCCGGCGCACCGCCTCTCGGCGATGATCAAGGCGAAGAAGATCACCTCGGTGAAACTGACGACGATCTATCTCGAGCGCCTCAAGCGCCTGAACCCGACGCTGCTCTGCGCCGTCACGATCATGGAATCGCAGGCGCTCGTCGAAGCGGCGAAGGCCGACGCCGAGATCAAGGCCGGCAAGTATCGCGGCCCGTTGCACGGCCTGCCGTACGGCGTGAAAGATCTCTTCTCTACCAAAGGTGTGCCGACGACCTGGGGCGCCGCCGATTTCGCGACACGCATCATCGATGAAGACGCCGAGGTTGTGGTGCGGCTGCGCGAAGCCGGTGCAGTGCTGATCGCGAAGCTCTCGACTGGCCTCTTTGCTCAGAACGATCAGTGGTTCCGCGGCCGCACGAACAATCCGTGGAATCTCTCGCAGGGGTCGAGCGGATCGTCGGCCGGTCCGGCGTCGGCGACGGCATCCGGATGCGTGGCGTTCAGCATCGGCACGGAAACGCAGGGCTCGATCGTCTCGCCGGCGATCCGCTGCGGAGTGAGCGCGCTGCGCCCGACGTTCGGGCGCGTCTCACGTCACGGCGGCATGGTGCTGGCGTGGACGCAGGATCGCGTCGGCCCCATTTGCCGGACAGTTGAAGACGCGGCGATGGTGTTCAACGTGATTCACGGCTCCGACGAGAAGGATCCGTCGACAATCACGACGCCATTCAAGTTCGATCGCAAGATCAATCTCGCGTCACTCCGCATCGGTGTCGATGCGAACGCGCCGAAGGAGCTCATCGATAAGCTCAAGGAACTCGGCATGAAGCCGAAAGAAATCGGTGCGCGGCCGACGGTACCCGGCATGGCGCAGGGCGGACTGAACGTCGAGTACGCGGCGGCGTTCGACGAGTACGTGAATCGGAAGGCGAAGGAAACAGGCGTCGATCTCGATGCGGTGGCGACTGCCGCGGCAGCGAATATCGGGCGCGCCGGCGGTGCCGGCACTCCGCCGGTCGCGTCAACGAACCCGATGGCGCCGGCCGACTGGAATCCGCGCTTCGTCGTCGGCCGCTCGGTGAAGGCGTTCGAGTTTCTGCAGAACCAACGCCGCCGCCTCGTGCTCGTCCAGAAGTGGGGCGAGTTCATGAAGGATCTCGACATGTTCATCGGCAATCCACAGGCCGACGTCGCGCCCAACGCTCAGACGGGACATCCGTGCGTCGTCGTGCCGTACAAGTTCGACGTACCGGCAGTGCAGGGCGGAGGTCGCGGCGGTGCCCCCGGCGCAGCGCCAGCGGCGCCGGCACCGGCGCTCGATCCCCAGCCGATCTGCGCCGTCATCACCGGCGCACTCTACAACGACGACAAGATTCTCTCCGTCGCACACCAGTTTCAGATCGCTACGGACGTGGTCAAGAAGCATCCGAAGCTGGCGTAATGACAAACGCCCCTCCGACTGATGCCGGAGGGGCGTTTGCGCGATCCGGCGACTGTCATCACGTGCCCGGCGCGCGTCCGAGCGAGCTGAAGAGATAGCTGAGCTTCACGAAGAAGCCGTCACCGACGCGGCGCAACCGCTGGAAGGCGAGTGGATCCTGTTCCGTCATGCTGTTGCCGTAGCCGAGGAAGAGCACGGTGCCCGGCGACGGACGATAGGAGAAGAGAAAGTCGGCGCGCAGAGCGTTCGTGCGGCGCTCGACGGACGGTGAGAATGTCCCGTCGCCGTTCGAGGAGAGCAACAGCTGACCCGTCGCCGGATCGCGAAGTGGCGCACGCACCGTCGCTTCGTATTGGGCGATGATGCGGAGGAAGAGCGGACGCGCCACTTGGTACTCGGCCTTCAGACGCGGAATGCGTGCCGTGAGCGTTTGCACCCCGTCGCTCCGGCGCGTGAACGACGAGCTCACGTAGGTGGCGCTGATGCGAAGTTGCTGGCTCGGACGCAGGTCGAGCGACGCGCTGTAGTCCTGACGTCGGACCTGTGCCGCTTCGAAAAAGTCGACGTCGTTACCTTGCGCCGCGCTTACCGAGGCGGCGAAACGCTGGAACTGCGGCGTCGATGCGCTGACGTTGAATACCGTGGTGCTCAGGCGGCCGAGCGGGACGAACGGCTTCACGATGCCGGTGACAGTCTTCGTGCGCGTGCCGGCGTACGCCGACGAGTCAAAGGCGTAGTTCGCGAGATTCGGTGTGACCGACAGCGACCAGCCGCCGCGAAAGGTAAACGAGTTGCTCATCGAGAAGGATTTCTCGAGGACAGCGTCGCGATTGAAGAAGTCGGCGTACTTCCACGTGCCGTTGATCAAACCGAATACCTGATAGCGCTCAAACCAGCGGCCGGGCGTCCCGAATACCGTGAACCGATTGGCGACGATCGGCTTCACGAAGCCGGTGCGGTTCACGAATCCGTTGTCGGCCGCAAAATCGGGGGCGACGCCGAGCACACCGTAATGGAAGCCGAAGGTGCGGCCGGTACGATCGACGACGGCCTCCCACAGCGAACCGGAGCGGTCGCCGGCCGCGGCGCGCGTCGTGCTGAGGGCCGTCTGGAACTGCGCGAAGTACAAGCCGCCGAAGACGTAGTGCACGTCGGCGCTGACCATCCGGTTATCGCGGCCGCCACCGACGCGCTCGCTGTAGAGGAGGCCCGCCGTGGACTGATCGCCGAATCCCTGATTGATGCGCAGGATGTTCACGAACGGCTTGCCGCCGCCAGACGGACCGTTCTGATCGATCGCCGAGAGCACGGCGACGTCGGCGCCGCCGACTTTGCCGGTGAACTTCAGCGCTTCATCGGGGCGCACGATTCGCCGCGTATACACGAGCGTATTCGGCACGTTGAACTGATCGCTCCCTTCGACGAAGAACGGACGCCGCTCGGGATAGAAGAGCGCGAAGCGCGCATCGGCCGCGATCTGGGCGGCGTCCGCTTCGACCTGTGAGAAGTCCGGCTTCACCGTGCCGTTGAGCACGAAGTTGCTGCCAATGCCCCATTTGAGGTTGCCGCCGATTTGCGGATTGGATGAGTAGTTCCACCCCGTCTTCGGCGCGGCAGCCGGTGCGCCGTTCACCGTGTTCGTGAGTTCCGGATTCATCTCGAAGACTTGGCCGTGCTCCAAGTTCGCGAGTCCGTTGAGTTCGCCGGCCTGCGCAATAAAGCTCGCCCGCCCCTTGAGCGCCGGCGTCCACGTTTCTTCGTAGCCGCTATGCTGCACTTTGCGATTGATCTGCAGCCCCCATCGCTGATTCGTCGCGACCGGATAGCGAATGCCGCTGAACGGAATGCGGATCTCGACTTCGTAGCCGTAGTCGGTAAGTCGCCCCTTCGATTCCCAACGGAAATCCGGGCTGAGGTCATTCTGCCCTGGGGCGAGATTCGCGCCGGGAATGAAGCCGCCGCCTTCGCTCTTCGTGCCGTCGGCCTGCACGCCGAGTGGATTGACGATGAAGATGAAGGCGCGCCGTCCTTCGCGGAACGTATCGAGGTGGATTTCGACGTTGTCGTCGTTGCCCACCCGGTCGCGGTCGGCGAGCGTGGCGCGCACCGACCCGTGCGGCTCGAAGGCGCGGATGCCGAAGTAGATCGCTTGCGGCGTGTACCAGACGAGTACTTCGGTGGAGTCGGGCGACGGGCGTTGATCGACCGGCTGATACAGCGAGAAGCCGGTCAGGAGCGCGGCGCGCTTCCAGACCGGCTCGTCGAGCTTGCCGTCGATGACGACTGAGTCGCGCGCGGCAGCGGCAGAGACGGCAACCGCGCGCGCGATGGTCTGGCCGTTACGTCCGTGGAAGACCGGCTGAACGGCGTCTTTTGCCGTCGCTTGCGACGCTGCCGCGAGCTGAAAGGCAGCGAGAAGTGGTAAGATCATGTCGCACGAAATATAGCGCGACGACAGTCCTGTGGCTGTCGAGTCTCAGGGCACCGCGCTCGCGACGTACGTCGAGTACCAAACATCTCGCAGCATGCGCGCGCCGGCTGCCAGTCGTTCGGCCGTGAACTGCTTGTTCTCCGGCGCGACGTTCTCGGCCCCGAACGGCGCGGCCTTGTCGAGCTGATAGAGCCGTTCGATCTGGCTGCGGCTCTCGTTGAGGTAGGCGATCGTCGAGCGGCGAAGGTTGGTGATCGGACGAATCTCTTTCGGAATGAGCGGTGCGACGTCGGCGATCTTCATCTTCGCACCGACGTAGATCGACTCGAATCGCGAATGCGCGCCGCGGTCGGTGGCGTAGCCGTTCGGGTTCGGCCCCGTCCATCCGTTGTACTGCAGCGACGTATGCATCGGGTTTGACCCGTCGGCGATGTAGTGACCGAGGATTCCGGCGTCGTTGATGATCCGTGCTTCGATCGCGCGCTTGGTGGCGTCGTCGGAGGCCGCGCGCCAGAGCTTCCATTCGATGCGCAGCGTCTGCGACAGTTCGGTGATACGGAACGGGAGCAGTCCGACGACCGAGAGCTGGAGGTTCAGCAGTCGCAGCGTGTCGGCGTAGGCGAACCGGTTCGGTGCGGCCAGCGCGTTATCCATGCGATCGGCCGAGATCATGTCCATATCCATGAAATGCTCGGGCGACGTGCCCTGCTCGAGCGCCGGATCCTTGTCGCGTTCGCTACGGTCCTTCCAGCGATCCGGCTCCGGATTCAGATACGAAAGCTGCGCGGCCGCATCACGAAAGAACGCGGGCATATCGGCTGGCAGCGCCTGTGCGGCGGCGAGTCCGATCATCTTGTGCCCCGCATCGCCCCACGCGTCGAGGCGCGTGGCGGAGAGCGCGATCGCGCCGACGGCGGCGACAGCGATGACGGCGAAGCGGGCGGCTTTCGTGGCGTTCATTGAGCGACGTGCTCCAGAGAGTTCGTGAGTTGCTACAGCTCAAGGAAAGATCTGAGCAGGGTAAAGGGAACAGCAACTGCTGGTCGCAGTTGCTGTAATACCTTGAGAACACACCCAACCCGGAAGCGATCATGCGTAACGACCGTGTACATCCGTGTCTTACCCGCTGGAACGTTGTCCTAAAATTAGGATATCAGGGCGGGTTCAATAGCTGTAACATATTGTAGAACAGTGAGTTACCAAACGGCACAAGTGATGCATTACGGAGCGGTAGGGAAACCAATTACGAGTTCCCGCTCAGGAGCGTTTTTATGATGCGTACACGCGTGGTCATTCCGTTCGTTCTGGCGTTCACGTCGTCGTCGCTCGCCGCATGTGCGGGCGCTCAGCAGCCGTCGATCGTGGTTCGACCGCTGTACGATCGTCCGGACGAGCGAGTCGGCGCGGGGCGGTACTCGGATCGCGACCTCGACAATCTCGTCGGCCCGGTCGCGCTCTACCCCGACGCTCTGCTCGCGCAGGTGCTCGTCGCCGCGACCCTCCCGGACCAGATCGAGAGTGCCGCGCGGTACGTGCGTGCGCGGGGCACGGGGGACATCGACTATCAGTCGTGGGATGTGAGCGTCAAATCCGTCGCCCACTATCCGACGGTGCTCCAGTCGATGGCGGACCGTCTCGACTGGACGGCGGCGCTCGGCAGGGCCTACGCGGCACAGTCATACGACGTGATGGCGTCGGTGCAGCACATGCGCCGACTCGCGCACGATCAGGGGAACCTCGTGAGCACGGAGCAGCAGTCCGTCATCATTGACAACGGCAACTATATCATCGTGCCGGCGCAGTCGCGGGTGATCTACGTGCCGGTGTACGATCCGATCGTCATCTACTCGCGCCCGGTGTTCTACGTGCGCGGCGGTAGCCGGTACTTCTCGTGGGGCCTCGGCTTTCCGATCGGCGGGTGGCTCTCGTATGATGTCGATTGGCGCGGTCGCCGAGTGGACTATGATGGCTGGAATGATCGCGGCTACGGCTACGATTGGTGGAGAGTGCGCTCGCGTCCGTACGTGCAGGTGACGAATGTGTATATCAACGGCGGTCGGGACCGCGATCATGATCGTGATCGCGGCCGCGACGACTGGGATCGCGGCGGCGACCGCGACCATGGTCGCGACCGGGCGACGCCGCCACGCGGACGCAACGACGGATTTGATTATCGCACGGCGATTCCGCCGACGGTGACGCCGCGAGTTGGCGACGGCAACAACGGGAATGGCAACGGGAACGGGAACGGCAAAGGAAACGGCAGTACCGATGGTCGCGATCGTGGTCAGGGGCGTGACAACCAGCCGCGCGATGCGCAGCCGCGTGATCGCCGGTCGCGTCCGCAGCCGGAGGAC
The DNA here is from genome assembly GCA_043757365.1 of Gemmatimonadota bacterium. Lineage (GTDB taxonomy): Bacteria > Gemmatimonadota > Gemmatimonadetes > Gemmatimonadales > Gemmatimonadaceae > Fen-1231. Next base: position 7,723 of record JAYVPN010000162.1, read on the forward strand.
ATTCAGCATGAGCAGCAGCCGCGGCAGCAGACCGTGCAGCAGCCGAAGGCGCCGGAGCAGAAGCCGCAGGGACCGAAGCCGGAAGAGAAGCGCCCCGAGTCGCGCGAGAAAGGCCGCAACGATGACCGCGGGCAGTTTGTAAAGCCGTAACGACGGGATCCGCGCAGGACGTGTTCTGTGTCGAACGCGTGCTGCGCGGATCTTCACTTAGCGATCAAGAACTCCGCGATTTTCTCATTCAAGAACTTCTTGTCCGCCGGATTCGCTGCCGCACCAGCCGGATGCCCCCAGAGCGACGGGATCGGCGTGAACTGTACGGTCTTCATGAACTGCATCTCGTACTTCGCGTCTGTCAGCGGGAAGTAGAGATCCGTCTCCGACGGCATGTAGAGGAACGGCGCCGTGATGGATGCGAGCGCTTTCTCGACGTCGCCGCCGAAGCCCGGCGTGTCGCCGACGTTGTGGCGCTCCCACGTACGCGCCTGAAGGATGTAGTTGTTCGCGTCGGCGCTGAATCGGGTGCGGAACGAGTTCATGAATTGCTCGAACGTCGTTCCCGCAGGCGCGCTGGTACGCCACAGTTCCTTACGCCACCATTCCTGTGAGTACAGCCATGCCGCCCAGACCATGCCGAACGCCTCGAGTCCTTTCTTCGGCGGTGCCGTGTAGTCGCCGTTGTTCCAGCTCGCGTCCGCCGTCAGCGCCGCGATCTGGCCTTCGAGCCGCGTTACGCCATGGCCGTACGTCTTCGCCGTGCCGCTCGTCGCGACGAAGCGATCCGTGAACCCCGGATAGCTCACTGCCCACTGGAAGGCCTGCTGCGCGCCCATCGAGAAACCGATGACGGCTCTGAGATGCTGCACCTTGAGATCGTCGACGAGCAGCCGATGCACCGCCTCGACGTTGTCGCGGATCGTTGTTACCGGAAAGCGCGGGCCGTGAAACGGCTCCGGCGTGTTGCTCGGCGACGACGACGCGCCATTGCCGAACAATTCGGTCGCGACGAGAAAGAGCTTCGTCGTATCGAGCGCCAGTCCGGGGCCGATCAGCCACTCGTAGCCGTGGTGATTGGCGAGGTAGTGCGAGGGAAGCAGCACGACATTGTCGTGCGCCGCATTCAGATGGCCGTACGTCCCGTACACGATGCGCGCTTCGGGGAGCGTCACGCCGCTCTCGGTGCGGAAGTTCTTGATCACGAACTCGTGGTGCTCGGCGCGATCGACGCGCTGCGGGGCCTGGGCCTGCGTATCCGCTGGAACGGCGGCGACAGCGACGACGGCGGCGGTGATGACGGCGAAGATGGAGAGTCTCATGCCGGGGAATCTACGCCGCCGATTGCCTGAGCGCCCGGTCCGTCGACCTCGTCATCGCGAGGGCACCGATCGCTTCGGCCGGCGCGTGGATCGTAGATTGCAGCGCATGCGTCCCCGGCCGCGCCGATTTTCGCCTGAACTGCTCGTCCTCACCGCAGTCGCGTTTCTCACGCGATTCTGGGGGTTGCTCTCGCCGCATGAGGTCGTGTGGGACGAGGTGCATTACGAGCGCTTCGCCGGCGCGTATTTCACCGGCAACTACTACATCGACGTGCATCCGCCGCTCGGGAAGCTGTTTTTTGCGGCGACCGCGAAGCTGCTCGGCGTGTCCGGTGCGGCGCTCGCGAATAACGAGCCGGCACCGTTGCTGCGGCTGGTTCCGGCACTCTGCGGCGCCCTGATTATTCCGCTCGTCTATCTGCTGCTCCGCGAACTCGGCGCCGGTCGCCGGACGGCGACGTTCGGCGCAACGCTGCTGCTCGTCGACAACGCGCTGCTTGTGGAATCGCGCTTCATTTTTCCCGACGTCCCGCTGCTCTTTTCCGGATTACTCGCGGTCCTCTTCTTCGCGTGGTCGCGAGGTGCCGAGGGGTTGCGGCGAAACTGGCTGATTGCCGGTGCCGCGGCGGCCGCCGGCGTCGCGTGCAGTATCAAGTGGACCGGACTGTCGGCGCTCGGACTGATCGGACTCGTCTGGATCATTGAATCGCTTCGGTCACGGGCCAACCTTCGGCGCGTCGTTCTCGAGGGTGCGCTGCTCGGCGTGGTCCCCGCGGCGATCTATCTGTCCACGTTCGCGGTGCATTTCGCGCTTCTGCCGCATGCCGGCCCAGGCGATCTCTGGATGTCCGAGGCCTTTCGGTCGACGCTCATTGGCGAGCCCGGTTACGACCGGGGCGCGCATGTGTCGTTCACCTCGTCATTTCTCGAGCTCAACCAACAGATGGGCGCGATCAACGGCGAGTGGGGGAATACTGATCACGACGCGGCGTCGAAGTGGTACACGTGGCCGATCGCCAAGCATTCGATCGGCTACTACACCATGCGCAACGCGGAGCAGGGGAGCGAACGATGGATCGTGCTCTTCGCGAACCCGATTGTCTGGTGGGGCGTCCTCGTTGGCACGCTCGCCGTGATCGTCGGCTGGGTGCGCGGCGCGCCGCAGCTCGCCGGCCGCGGCGAGGTGCTCGCGGTGCTTGGCGTCGGCTATCTCGCAAATATTTTGCCATTCGCCCTCATTCAGCGGCCGATGTTTCTGTATCACTACTTCTTCGCGTTGGTATACAGCGTCCTTTTCGTCTCGATCGGTGTCGGCGCGCTCGCCGGCTGGGACGATGAGCGTGTCCCGATTTTCAGTGCGCGCACCGGTTCGTCGCGGCTGTTCGTCGCTGTCCTCGGGTCGGCCACGCTGCTCTTTCTCTATCTCGCGCCGATGTCCTATGGCGCCGAGCTTTCCGACGCGGCGATTCTCCATCGTCGTTGGATTCTCGAGCGACATTTCGGCGTCTCAGCCGAGCGCTGATCCGCTCCATGGGTCGGCCAGAACGCACGCACTGACCGAGAAAACAGGGACGTAGAAATACGGACGATGTTTGTGCTGTACCGCGGATATCTTTCTGATGTGCCGATACTCAAGATCAGCACCCCTTTTCCGCACTCAATTCTTGGTGACGATACTCAGATGATGGACGAAGATACGTTTGACGATGATTTCGAACTCGGTGACGGGACGGCGGAAACGGAAGCCACCGTGTCGTGTCCGTACTGCGGCGAAGAAGTGGAAATCACCCTCGATCCGGGAAGCGGTGGCGCGCAGGAGTATGTCGAAGACTGCGCCGTCTGCTGCAAGCCGTGGAGTGTCAGTGTGAGCTACGACGTGGAAGGCAAAGCCGAAGTGAGTGTCGTCGCACTCGACGAGTAGTTTGCCGATGCGATGTCTCGCGTCGTTCGCGCTGGCGGCTGTGGTAGCGGTTTCGGCGGCGTGCGGCGGCGAGCGGCGAGCGAAGGCAAAGGGCGGGACGGCCGTGCAGTCAGCGGTCGTCTCGTTTTTGTTTCTTGAGCGCGAACATGCGCGCAGCATCGAGTTGTGGGCCGACAGCACGCGAGCTGGGCCGGTGCTCTCGGTGCTGGGCATCCGTTCGTCGGTTCCCGATTCGCTGCCCGTGCCGACGCGGACGGGCGCCAGCGTCCATCGTATCACCGCCGACACGATGGCGGCGATATTTCGCGGCAATCCCGACGGATGGGAAGCGTTCTTCCGCCGCTATCCCGCGTCGAGCGGATTGGTTGAGCTCTCGCCGGTGACGTTTAGTGCCGACACGCTGGCTACGGTCACCGTCGGTCGATCGTGCGGCGAGCACTGTGCGACGGCGTGGCGTTTCGTCGTGTCACGCAACGCCGACGGCACGTGGTCGATCCAAAAAATCGACTACGTGCCGGTCAAGTGAGCGTCGGCAGAAATGCCGGCGCCCGCCTCGTCTTCGTGGCCTGCTCAAAGGCGTAGGCGAGCCCGATCAGTTTCCCCTCTTCCCACGCGCGCGCGGTGAACGAGAGTCCGACCGGCAGCTCACGCACGAAGCCCATCGGCACCGTAATACTCGGATAGCCGGCGATCGCCGCAAACGACGTGTCACCGCCGGTAGAGTGATCGCCGTTGAGCCAATCCGTCGGCCACGCCGGCTGATTCGACGGCGAGATGATCGCGTCGAGCTTGTGCTTCGTCATCACGGCGTCGATCCCTTCCGTCCGCGCGAGTCGCAGGCACTTAGCGCGGGCGTCGAGATACTTCTTGTCGGTGAGCGGACCGCATTTCTGGGCGCGAAGGAATATTTCCTGCCCGAACCACGGCATCTCGCGCGCCTTTTCCCGTTCGTTGAAGGCAATGAGATCGGCGAGCGTCTTGCGTGGCGCGTTCGCGCCGAGCGAGGCGAGATAGGCGTTGATCCCCGCCTTGAACTCGTAGTCAAGCACGATTCCTTCGGCGTCGCCGAATTTTCCCGCCGTCGTGAGATTCGTCTTATCGATGATCGTCGCACCGGCGCGCTCCATCGCAGCGACGGCCTCGTTCAGTTTAGCGTCGACGAAATCGCTGAAGCCGGCGAGATTGCGCGCGACGCCGATGCGCGCGCCCTTCAGCGCGCCGGCCTTGAGGAACTGCGTGTAATCCGTCGCGCTCTTGCCGCGACTCGCCGCGGTGGCGTTGTCGCGCGAATCGACGCCGACGAGGGCGCCGAGAAGCACGGCGGCGTCGGCGACGGTACGGGCCATCGGACCGGCGGTGTCCTGCGACGCTGAGATCGGAATGATGCCACTGCGGCTCCACAAACCCACCGTCGGCTTGATGCCGACGAGGCCGTTGATCGACGACGGGCAGATAATCGAGCCGTCAGTTTCCGTGCCAATCCCGACCGTCGCAAAATCAGCAGCGATCGCAGCGCCCGTCCCCGAGCTCGAGCCGCAGGGATTGCGGTCGAGCACGTACGGATTGCGCGTCTGGCCGCCCCGTCCGCTCCAGCCGCTCGAGCTGTGCGTCGATCGATAGTTCGCCCACTCGCTGAGGTTCGTCTTGCCGATCAACACGGCCCCTGCGGCGCGTAGCCGCTCGAGGATGAATGCATCTTTCGCCGGCGTATTCGTCGCGAGCGCGAGCGACCCGGCGGTCGTACGCATCTTGTCGGCGCTGTCGATGTTGTCCTTGATGAGCACGGGAATACCGTGCAGCGGGCCGCGCACCTTCCCGGCCTTCCGCTCGGCGTCACGCTCGTCGGCGATCGTCAGCGCGTCCGGATTGAGTTCGATCACCGCGTTCACCGCCGGACCGCGCTTGTCCATCGCGTCGATGCGCGAGAGATAGCGCTGCGTGAGCGCGCGCGAAGTGAGAGCGCCGCGTTGCATCAGTTCGCCGAGTTCGACGACGGTGCGTTCGAACAGTTCGTCGCGCTGTGGCAGCGATGCGCCGGGCGCCGGCGCTATGACGCCGCGAACGGATGCCGCAGAAGCGGACAGCGGGGCGCCGAGTATCACCGCACCGGCGGCGAGGGATGCGCCGACGAATGAACGGCGATCGAGTGACGAATGGTCGGACACGCAAACCTCTGGGACGGGGAAGGAGGGGGCCGGAAGGGAAGATACCCTCCTCCCGCGAACTCGCATCCCCACGGTCTCCCGACGCGCGGTCAGCGAGGCGCGACGAGCTGTGCATAGGTAACTCGTACGGATACATAACGACATCGTGTCAAGTGCGGGACTCGCACGCCGGGACGGAGCATCTTAATGTTATTCCGCGACCCCACCCTCATTCTGGAGCTCGCAAATGATCCGTTCCCGCTTCTCGTTCGTCGCGCTCGCTGTTCTCTTTGCCGTATCCGCTGTTCAGGCTCAGGCCACTGCAACGGTCAAGTGCACGGACGGCACGTCCTCGAAGGGTGGGAAGGGCGACGGCAAACCGACCGCTACGTGCAAAGACGGCACGCAGTCATTCGCGAAGAACCACAGCGGCGCGTGCTCGAAGCACGGCGGCGTGAAGGAATGGCTCGACGGCACCGCGAAGAAGCCGTAGCGAAAAGGAAGCGCCGGCGGCCGCATACTGCGGCGCCGGCGCTCAACGACGGATCATCCCGTGATCACGTTGTGATCAGCGGTGGGCGGGGAATTCCTCGCCCACCTTTTGTGCGGCCCGGAGTCCGAGTGCGGCGAACGTCAGCGTGCCATTGCAGCAGCTCGCGGTCACATTCGTCGGCGCGCCGGCGACGAACAGATTTTCGTGATCGTGCGTCCGCCCCCAGCCGTCGACGACGCTCGCCGCCGGATCGCTCCCCATTCGGCAGCCGCCACCGGGATGTTCCTGGCCGATGTCGTCCTTCGAGCTCTCCGACGAAATCACGGTGCCGTTGCCGGCCCGCGCCATCTCACGGAAGAGTGCGCGGATCGTCTCCTCGGTGTGTCCGCGAAGCGCGGCCGACTCGGCAGAATCGCGAAACGTGAGATGCGGCATCGGGTCGCCCCACCGGTTCTTCTTGGATCCATCAAGCGTGAGTTCGCTCTCGCGAGCCGGCAGAACGTCGTAGTAGCCGCGCACCCGCGCCGCCCCCGTTTTCGATCGCTCGCGCCAGTCATTCAGCAGCGCGTCGCCAAACAACAACTGCCCCGCGTCGTCGCGCAATCGGGCGTCCCGTCCGAATGACGATTCCCACACCCGCAGATCGTGCCGGACGTACTTCGCCAGCGCCCCCGGGCGCATGAACTTCTTCGTCACCAGCGAGTGCTGCACGTTGATGCCCGGGAAGAGCTCGAGCGGCAGCTTGATCTGCGCCGCCACATTGCGATGGCCACAGAGATACTTGCCGAGGAGACCGGAACGATTCGCGAGGCCGTTCGGATACTTCGTGCTTGTCGAGAGGAGCAACAGGTGCGGGCTCCACGTAAAACCGGCCGCGAGCACGAACGTTTTGGCGCGATATTCGATCGCCTCGCCGCTCGCCGTCGTTGCGTTCGCCGACGCGCGAACGATGCGCCCCGTCTTCTCGTCGGCATGCAACCGCCGCACGAGGACGTTCGTGTGCAGCACGATCCTTCCCTTCGCCACCAATTCATCGAATGTAAAATCAGGCGAATACTTCGCACCGGTCGGGCAGACAGGATAGCACGTATCGCAGCGCTGGCATACACCGCGGCCGTGATACGGCACCGAGTTCTTCGCGCTCGGTTGACTCCACATCGGAATCCCGGCTTTGGCCGCCCATTCGCGCAACTGGAGGAGATTGTACGTCAGCGGCAACGCTGGCAACGGAAACGGTTTCGACCGCGGATCGAGCTCCGGCGGTCCCTGCTCGCCGGATATGCCCATGATCTCTTCCGCTTCCTGATAGAACGGATCGAGCTCGTCGTACGAGATCGGCCAGTCATCGCCGACGCCGAACATCGACTTGACGCGGAAATCTTCGGGTGAATAGCGCGGCGTCACGGCTCCCCAATGCATCGCGAGGCCGCCGACATTCATCGACGGTGAGAAACCGTAAGCGGTGCCGAGGGCGTTCTGGTCGTCGAGATGATCCTTCGGCCACGGCGTCTCGCCGTACGCCTGATAGCGCGCCCGGCGCAGCGCGCGATCTCGCAGCGCGACGCTCGGGCCGCCGGCTTCGACGACCACAATCTTCGCCTTCCGCTCGTTCGCGAGTTTGAGCGCCATCATCGCCGCGGTGATCCCGCTGCCAACGATGCAGATGTCTGCCTCCACCACCCGCGGCGCCATTAGCGCTCACCTCCGGCGAGCGGCAGCGGCTTCCGTGGCGAATCGGCGAGGATGCGGCACTCGCCCTTTCCGATCTTCGCACGGTACACGAGATCGGTCGCATCGCTCGAATCGGCCCAGTGCGCCATCAGCGCGACCACGACGTGCGTCGCTTGGAGCGGATTCGCCGGCAGCCGCGTACCGGCACGTCCGATCTGCGCGGTGATCAGTTCGCGTCGCTTCGTCGTATCGATCGCCACAAAACCGCGGCGGAACTTTCGCTTGGACAACAAGTCGAGCGCTTCGAGCTGCGCGTTCCAGCCCGGCGCGGGGTCGGCGGGCGTATACGTGATCTCGGCGTCGCCGTAACCGTGCATCTCCTCGGCTATCGGCTGATAGGCCGAAATCCATGTGCTGAACGCTCGCACGGCCTTCGTGCGGCCGGCGGCGCCGAGGCTTTCCGGAAGCACGGCATCCCCAACCGCCGCGAGCGTGCCGGGGTCGAGCGCGCGTCGCACCGGAGTCGCCGCAGCGGTCGCCACGGGCTTCTGCGCGCCACCGTCGCCAGCCACGACGACTGTTCCGGCAGCGATGGCTGCTGCGCGTTTGAGAAAGTTCCGACGATCCTGCGTCATATTCTGCTCGCGTTCGATGGTGAAGGACTCTTCTCGGCCGACGTCGATTCGAAGTCCGGGATCCACTTCTCGAGTACGGCACGGAGCCCGTTGAGTTCGATCGGTTTCGGTGCGAACTCGTTCATACCGGAGTCGAGTGCACGCTGCCGGTCTTCGGCGAACGCGCTCGCGGACAGCGCAACGATCGGGGATTTGGCATTGGCGCCGCCCGCCGCGCGCACGCGACGGGTGACTTCGTAGCCGTCGATCTCCGGCATATGGCAGTCCATCAACACGAGCGCGTAGGTCTCGCTGGCGAGCATATCGAGTGCGGCCTGTCCGCCATTCGCGCTCAGCACCTCCACACCGAGCGTCCCGAGCATCGCGCGCGCGACCATCAGATTGAGTTCGACATCGTCCACAACGAGGACGCGCGGCCGGTCGTCTGCGGGCGATTGGGATGGCGGTACCGCCGTAACCGTCACCATCTGCGATGCGGCGGCGGCGCGGACGGTGTCGGGCGTGTGCTCACCCTCGAGAAGTCGCGCCGAGACGCGGCCGGCGGCAACGTCCTCAAGCAGCACGGCGAGATGATCTTCTCGCACCGGCTTGCGGAGCTGCGCGACGGCGCCGAGCTCGGCGAGTGTCGAGTTATTCAACGGGCGGTGAAGCGATGTCAGCAAGACGAGCGGTGGCGCGTTTTCGATGCCGCGCAGCATCAGCTCCGCCGGCGCGTTCGGCGACGGCGCATCGGTGAGGAAGAGCGCGTAGCGACCTCCGGCGGCGAGCCGGGCGATCGCATCGCGGGCGACGGCGAACGATTCGACCTCAACGCCAACGCGCGTCAGCATCTCACGGATGGCCTCGCGAGTTTCCGATTGTTCGCACGCGACGATCACACGCGTGTTGGTCGTCAAACGCGCCCGCCCCGGTACCGTGTGAAGCACCGTCGAGATCGGCAGCTGCAGATCGACCGAGAAATCCGTTCCCTCGCCGGGAATGCTCGAGACGGAGAGCGTGCCACCCATCCGGATGATGAGCTGGCGAGAAATCGCGAGCCCGAGGCCCGTCCCGCCGAACCGGCGCGCTGTCGATGCCTCGCCCTGCATGAACTGCTCGAACAATCGCGACTGTTGCTCGGGATCGATGCCGATACCGGTGTCGCGCACCGTGATTCGCAGTGAGATCGTGTTGCGGCCGATCATCACTGTCTGCAACTCCGCCACGACGCGGCCGCGCTCCGTGAACTTCACGGCGTTGCCGACGAGGTTGAGTAATACCTGTTTGAGACGCGCCGCATCGCCAACCGGCCACCGTTCGGCGCGGATCGATTCGCGCACCACGATCTCGAGACCCTTCTGCTCGGCCTTGACGGCGAACAGATCGGTGACGTCGTCGAGAAGCGCTCGCGGATCGAACGGCGCTTCGATCAGGTCGACGCGGCCGGCCTCGAGTTTCGAATAATCGAGAATGTCGTTGAGGATGACGAGCAGACTCGACGCCGACTTGTTGACCACCTCGAGCGACCGGCGGTCGGCCTCGGTGTGCGTCGACGCGAGCATCGCTTCCGTCATGCCGAGCACGCCATGCAACGGCGTCCGGATTTCGTGACTCATGTTCGCGAGGAACTCGCCTTTCGAGCGGGCATTGATCTCGGCGATCGCCTTCGCCTCGAGCACTTCGATCTCGGCGCGCAGTCGCGACCGCTCGACGCGGTAGGCGGCGAAGCCGCTGCCAAGGGCGAGAAGGAAGCCGAGCGCCGATCCAACGATCACTGCTCGGTCGAGACGGCTGACGGACGTATTGTAGCGATCGAGGTTCTGCACGATCGACACGAAGCCGACGACCGCTCCGCTGCGTCCGAGAATCGGCGCATCGCCGCGCAGCGTCGCTGAGCCGGGCGGCGAGATGTGCGTGTCGCGATCGCGAGACATCTCGCGCAGCTCCGGTGCCATCCACTCCATCGTCCCCGGCTCGACCCGCCTGATGATGGCGGATGCGCGCGCCGGACCGTCTTTGTGTTCGTCGAGCAGAAAACGTGCCGAGTCGCCGCCCAACGTCCCGGCAGCAACCGCGCGCAGGCCGCTGTTGGCACGCAGAAGCTCCTGCAGCGGACGCATCGCGTCGGCGAGCGGACGCGACTGCCGCGGGTCGCGCTGCGCGAAGGTCGCGAGGAGGTCGCCGTCCACCAGCGCCGCCGCCGTGTTCGCTGTCGACCGCAGCTGTTCGCGGACGTCGTCGAACAGCACCATTCGGGTGCTGTAGGAGACGGTGCCGCCGATCATTGCGTTCGCGAGTGCGAGGGCCAGCCCGTAGGCCAAGCCGACGTACAGCGGACGTCGCCCGACCGCTAGTCGAGAGTTGGAACTGGAGTCCGGCATATTGACGTAAAGATGGCGGTCTACTCTCGGCTACGCCATAATGCCTGATGCCTTTTGCCGATGTCGATGGAGTATCGCTGTACTACGAGGATTCCGGCGGCGCCGGTACGCCGGTGCTCTTCAGCCATGGCCTCCTCATGAGCAGCGCGATGTTTGCGGCCCAGATCGCCGCGCTGGCGCCGCGCTACCGATGCGTCGCCTACGACCATCGCGGACAGGGCAGGAGCACCGATCCGGGCGGACGGATCCACACGATCGAACAGTGCTACGACGACGCCGTGAAGCTGATCGAGCAGCTCGGCATTGGCCCCTGCCATTTCGTCGGACTGTCGATGGGTGGCTTCGTCGGGATGCGCATCGCCGCCCGCCGCCCGGGGTTACTACGCTCGCTCGTACTGCTGGAGACCTCTGCCGACCCCGAACCGCCGGAGAATGTCGGCCGCTACACGCTGCTCAATGCCGTCGCCCGCTGGTTCGGCATGGGCGCGGTGGTGAGCCGTGTGATGCCGATCATGTTCGGCCGCCACTTTCTCACGGAATCGTCTCGTGCCGCCGAGCGCGATGCCTGGCGGAAACGGCTTGCCGGGAATGGCCGCCATATCGTGCGGGCCGTTCGTGGTGTGATCGAGCGAACGGGAGTTGCCGAAGAGATCACGCGCATCCGGACGCGGACGCTCGTTCTCGTCGGCGATCAGGACGTCGCCACGCCTCAGCCCAAGGCGGAGCGGATCGTTTCGCTAATTCCTGGGGCGACGCTGATGATGATTCCGAATGCCGGCCACTCATCATCGGTTGAACAGCCGGCGTTCGTCACGGCGGCGATTGCCGCGTTTATCGGGGCGCTTCCGTAGCGCGACGACGCTGGACGGCTTCGGCGTCCTCGAGACGCCGCCTCAGTTCGGCGACGCGATATTTCCATCCGCGCACGGTGCGCTGGCGGCCGCGCAGCACCTGATCACCGAACGCGCCGCCGGCGACGGCGAGCACGATGACGGCGATCCACCAGAGAAAGACGTCGTACGTCGTCGCCGGCGTCGACTTGCCGAAGACGCGCTCGAGAAAAGGAGTCGGACCGAAGTACAGCAGCGCGAAGCCGAGCCCGAGCACCGTCGCGGTCAGCAAAATCCCGGCGAGTTGCGCGACCAAATAGGCCTGCCGCGCCGAGCGCACCTTCCGGTCGAGCGACCCGATCGAGTCCGCGAGCTCGCGGTCGGTCAGCGTCTCCGGCGGAACATGATCGGGGCGCTGCAACCCGAAATGCAGGACGGGGTTGGGAGTCGGCATGCGAGCGGTCAGTACTGCGACGGTCGGTACGCCATCTGCGCGTTGAAATTCGCGCCGAGCCGGGCAAAGTCGGCGGGGCGATCGTCCGTCGGATACATCGGCGGCAGGAACACGATCCGGCGGCGGGAATAGTCGAGCGCCACGGGCATGATCGGGACGCCGGCGCCCTTCGCGATGTTGTAGAAACCGGAGCGCCACACGGGGAGCTTCTTGCGCGTTCCTTCGGGCGAGAGCGCGAGTATCATCGCCGGTCGTGTGCGGAAATAGTCGATCACCTGCTCAACGACATTGTTCGCGCTGCTCCGGTTCACCGGGACGCCCCCGAGCCAGCGCATGACGAGGCCGACCGGCCATCGAAACAGGGTGTGCTTCCCGAGGAAGGTTCCGCGGAATCCGGCAGCGAACATGGCCATGACCCCCACGAAGAAGTCCCAGTTGGACGTGTGTGGCGCTACGATGACGACGAACTTCGCGATATCAGGGAAACTCCCCTCGAAGCGCCATCCAGTGAGTCGCATAATCGATCGGGCGATAAATGCGGTCAGGGCATTTCCCCGTCCCGGAACATTGGAGCCGAGCACCGGCACGTTCAGTGGCATCGCCGGATTGTGGGGCCGTGGCTGGCGCGGGGCAAGGTGCAGGCAGTAGTCTCCGAAGCTTCCGTCTTCGCGTCGGCATCCGGCCGGCCGCCATTTCCCCGACCACGAGTCCGATGCTGCGTCGCGTCCTCCCCTTCCTTTTGTCTATCGCCGCGGTGTTCGCTGCAGCGTCGGCCGCAGCGTATGCTCGGCCGCTTGCCGCGCAACGGACCACCACGCCGGCTTCGGCGCGGCGCATTCTCTCGGCGCTCGCCGACGACTCGATGGAAGGACGCGGAACGGGGACGCGCGGTGCCCAGCGCGCGGCGGCGTTCATCGCGGGCGAGATGAAGCGCGCCGGACTCGAGCCGATGGGCGACAGCGGATTCTTCCAGCGCGTACCGATCACCGTCGATTCGGTGCGAATTCCGACGCGGAAACGGGTTTCGGATCCGAAGGATGCGTCGAAGACGATCGTCGTCATCGACAGCACCGCGCCGGCCGCGTGGCGTGTGACGCCGAAGCTGCGCGAGAATTTTGCCGCGCTCGACTCGTTCCCCGCGGCGCGCAAGCCGGCGGCGGTGAATGTCGTCGGCGTGCTTCGCGGCAGTGACCCGTCACTCCGCGACGAAGTCGTGCTGATCGACGCGCACTACGACCACCTCGGCATGCGCGGCCCGGGCGTGAAAGGTGATTCGATCTTCAATGGCGCGGACGACGATGCCTCCGGCGTAACGGCCGTGCTCGAAATCGCTCGCCAAATCAGCGGGGGGACGAGGCCGAAGCGTACTATCGTCTTCGCCGCGACGATCGGTGAGGAGACGGGGCTTCAAGGAACCAACTGGTTCATTGCCCATCCGCCCTTTCCACTCACGCAGCTCGTCGCGAACATGGAGATCGAGATGATCGCCCGGCCCGACTCGCTTGCCGGCGGCTCCGGCAAAGCGTGGCTCACGGGCTTCGAACGCTCGAACATGGGGGAGCAGCTCGCAGCCGCTGGCATCCCGATCGTCGCCGATAAGCGCCTCGACCAGCATTTCTTCGAGCGCAGCGACAATATCTCGTTCGCGCGCCGCGGGATCGTCGCGCATACGCTCTCGACGTTCAACCTCCACACCGACTATCACCAAGTGACCGACGATCTGTCGCGCGTCGATTTCAATCACATGGCGGCGGTGATCAATGCCGCGGCGAAGGCGACTCGGCTGCTATCCGACGGGCCCAAGCCGGAATGGAAGCAGGGCGGAAAGCCCTGACGCGGCGGCACCACGGTGCTGACCGCGCGCCCGCCGGCTGCTACTTCTCTTCGAGCTCGTCGGCGTAGCGGCGCATCGTGTGAACGTAGTCGCCGGTGGCGTCAGCGACGCGCATCTGGGTGAGCATCGCTGGCGGGATCTCGCGACACCCCTCGAACAACGTCGCGAGCGGCGTTGTCGCGAGCTCGCGTTCACTTCGCGCCGCGAGGTGCGTCCTCAGCGCGGCGCTGCGCGAGGTATCCACCGACAAGCGGATGGCGCGTCCGAGCGGGATACCCGCCGACAGCGTGACGGCAAGCGCCCGGACGAAGCGCACGCGGGTCATCGCCGCGCCTGCCGACATCGCGCCGGCGATGAGCGCGATCATGAGGCCGCCGATTATCAGGAACGCGAAAAGCAGGACGCCAACCGTGATCGTATACGGACGCCAGCCCCGATGCAGCACCGGCAGGGCCGCGACGAACGAGAGCGCGACGCCGAGAAAGATCGGATAGCCCATCAGCAGCCGGATGCTGTTCATCCGTTTGAATTCGCGACTATACGCGTCGGCGAGCAGCTTTAGGCAGTGGGGGAGCGCGTCGTTCTCCTCGCCGGCCGTCAGCACTGCCGCCTCGAACGGGTCGAACAGATTCGGCCGAGCCTTCACGAGCGACGTCACCGACTTTCCCTGCTGAACGCCGACGAGGAGAAAGCGCCGCGCCTCCTCGATCGTGCGCGACCCGCTGATGCCGAGCGCTTCGAGCGCCGCCGTATGCGACAGGCCCGCGCTGTTGGCCGTTGCCCACGCGCGATACAGCTCCGCACGATAGCGCGGCGCATCGAGTTCGCCGAGGGCGCCGAGCAGTGTGATACTCATCGCGTACGGCTCATTGCGGAATGCTCATACCGGACAATACGCGTCAGACAATGAAGTCGCTCGCCAGCTCTGCCGGTGTCCGGCAGCCGACAAGCGCGAGCGCGAGATCGCACTCGGCGCGCAGCAGCCGCAATACGTCGTAGGCGCCTTCTTCGCCACCGACCGCCAGCCCCCAAAGAACGGGCCGGCCGAGCAGCACCGCATGCGCGCCCATGGCGATCGCCTTGAGAACATCGGTGCCACGCCGCACGCCGCCATCGACGAGCAGCGCGCCCTCGCCGCGCATCGCCGCGGCAACCTCGGGAAGCGCGCGCGCCGTCGGCAGTGCGCCGTCCAGCTGGCGCCCGCCGTGATTCGACACGATCACACCGGCGGCCCCATGTTCGAGGGCGCGCCGTGCGTCGTCGCCGCGAATGATGCCTTTCACGAGAATCGGTAGCGTCGTGATCGACCGGAGCCAGGCAAGGTCGGGCCACGCGATCGACGAATCCCAGTACTGCTCCACGAACGCGGCGAGCGACGAACCGGCCCCTTCACCGGCAAGCGCCGCGCGCGACGCACCGGTGAGATTCGGAATTGGATAATGCGTCGGCACGTGAAAACCGTTTCGCTCGTCGCGCTCGCGCCGCCCGAGGATCGGCGAGTCGACGGTCAGCACGAGCGCGCTGCAGCCGGCGCGCTCGGCGCGCTCCACCAGCTCCCGCGAGACGCCGCGGTCGCGATAGATGTAGAGCTGGAACCAGAGCGGGGCGTCGGCTGCGCTCCGGACCTCTTCGATCGAGCTCGTCGCGAGCGTGGAGAGAATCATCCCCGATCCGGCACGTCCAACGGCGCGCATCGTCGCGAGCTCGCCATCCGCGTGCGCGAGCCGCTGGAAGGCCATCGGTGCCACCATCACCGGGAAGTCGAGCTGCTGTCCGAGCACCGTCGTCGCGAGTGAGCGACTGCTGACGTCGGCCAGCACGCGGTAGCGGAGGAACCGCTCCTCCCACGCCAGGCGGGCAGCCCGGAGGGTCACTTCGTCGGCCGCACCCCCGGCGAAATAATCGAACACCATCGTCGGGAGCTTCGCCCGCGCCGCCGATTCGTACTCGGCGAGGTTCAACGGGGTATCAGAAGTGTGCATAGCCGGGGAAGAAAGACGGATCGCGCAGGTGATGGCGCCGGAGCCGATTCGACTCCAACTTAGGCTTCAACCCTAACACGGTGAAACAACGCATGTCGCTACGCCCCGCAGTACAGCTGATTTTGTCTGCTGCCGTTGCAATCACGTCGACGTCAATATCGACGCGTGCGTTTGCCGCAGGAACAAATGCGGAGCGCGCTTCGCCGACTCACATGGTCGCCGACATCCGTCGCACGGCTGACGTGGTCGGACTCTACACGATCAACTTCACCACGCAGGGGAGCCCGATGACGCTCACTCTGCGCCTCGACAAGAAAGACAGCGGCGGCTACGGCGGACAGATGACCGGAGAGGGACTGCCGCCGTTGCCTATAACGAGCGTCAAGGTCTCCGGCAGTTCCGTGAAGATCACCTTCACCGCGCCGGACAACACCGAAGGGACGATCAACTTCGTGCTCGCGTCGGACAACACCATTACCGGCGAATGGATGATGACCGGTGACGGATCGAAGATTACCGGACAGAAGTCGAGCTGATTACAATGCTCCTGACCGGCCGCTGCCCGCCATCGGCGCCGGCGTCGCCGGCTCCGGCGTGAAATCCTCACCGGGATTGATGAACTGGTCGCGCTCCAGCTGATACTGCTTGTCGTAAAGCTGACGATACCGCCCGTTCGCCACCAGCAGCTCCTTGTGCGTCCCGCGTTCGACGACCTCGCCATGCTCGAGTACGAGAATCTGGTCGGCGCTCACGATCGTCGAGAGGCGATGCGCGATGACGAACGTCGTGCGTCCGGTGCGCAGCGCCTGCAGACCGTCGCGGATCATCTGCTCGCTTTCCGAGTCGAGGCTCGACGTCGCCTCGTCGAGAATAAGAATTTTTGGATCTGCGAGAATCGCCCGCGCGATCGCGATGCGCTGCCGCTGGCCGCCCGAGAGCTTGACGCCGCGCTCGCCGACGATCGTGTTGTAACCGTCGGGGAACCCGGCGATGAAATCGGTGCAGTTCGCCACCTGCGCCACATGCTTCACCTCGTCGATCGTCGCGCCGGGCTTCGAGAACGCGATATTCTCGGCGATCGTCCCGTCGAAGAGGAAATTGTCCTGCAGCACGACGCCAAGATGCCGGCGGTAGTCCTTCATCCGCACACCCGAAAGATCGCGGCCGGCGACGAGAATGCGCCCGCTCAGCGGCCGCTCGAACGTCATGATCAGCGAAATGAGCGTGCTCTTGCCCGAGCCGCTCGATCCGACAAGCGCCGTCGTCGTCCCTTCTTTCGCGGTGAAACTGATGTCCTTGAGCACCGTCACGCCCTTCCGGTACTCGAAAAAGACGTGCTCGAACTTGATGTCGCCGTCGACCGAATCGAGTTTCTCTCGATTGGCGTCGTCGGCGTCTTCGGTGGGCGTCAACATGATCTCGCGAATGCGGTCGAGACCGGCGAACGCTTCGCTGATCTGCGTGCCGATTGCCGCCATCTGCACGACCGGGAACGTCACGAGCCCGACGAAGAAGATGTACATCACGAAGTCGCCGAGCGACATCCGGCCGGCGAGAATATCGCGGCCGCCGACGATCGTCATCAGGACGCCGACGGCGCCGATGATGACCGTCGAGAACGCCGTCACCGCCGACGTGCCGGTGATCGTACCGGCGATGTTGCGGAAAAGCTTGTGCGCGCCCTTCGTGAAGACGATTTCTTCGCGCTTCTCGGCCGTATACACCTTCACGACGCGCGCGCCGCCGAGTGCCTGGCCGAGCCGCCCCGATACCTCGGCGTTGATCTTGCTGCGCTCGCGGAAGATCGGCCGCAATTTCGTGAAGGCATAGGCCATCACGAAACCGAACAGCGAGAGAATGCCGAGCGTCGCGCTCGTGAGGCGCCAGTTGAGATAGAAGAGTACGGTGAGGGCGATCCCTGCCGTCACCACGCCGCCGATGAGCTGGATGATCCCGGTGCCGACGAGATTGCGCACGCCTTCGGCGTCGGCCATCACGCGCTGGATGAGGACGCCACTCTGTGTCGAATCGAAGAAGCTGACGGGAAGGCGCATGACGCGCGCCTGGACGCGGCGGCGCAGGTCAGTGATCGCCTTCTGGCCGGCGACGCTGACGACCTGCGAGAGGCCAAAGCTCGTCGCGGCCTGAATCAGCGTCGCGACACCCGACGCGAGCGCGAGCGGGACGAGCAGCTCGCCGCGATGTTTGCCGATCACTTCATCGATCAACCACTTCGAGCTTGCCGGCAGGACGAGTCCGGCGAGGCGATTGATGATCATGAGGCCGAGGCCGATCGCGAGCTGCGTGCGGTGACGGAGGAGAAGTTCGCGCGCTTCGGCCCATGCGTTCGCGTAGTTGACCTTCTTCTTTTTCGGAACTTCAGCCATTACGGTGCGTGTCGGGAGTCGAGGGGACTGCGGTATGTGCGCGGCCGGCGGCGGCCAGGATTCGTCCGGGATCGTTCGAAATTATTCCATTCACGCCGCCGTCCCACAGGCGCTTGGCCTCGTCGGGATCGTCGACCGTCCAAATATGCGTTCGAACCCCCGCGCGCCGCGCCATCCGCGCAAAGCGTAAAACGGGCAACGGGAGTCCATTGAAGATCGGTGGAATGCACAGCGCTTCATAGGGGAGGGCGCTCGGCCCGCCCGGCAGGAGTGCGCGCAGGTAGAGCCGAATCACGTCGCCGCGCGCGCCGGAGTGGGCGATCCCCGAGTCGGCGAATGGCGCCACCGCCCGATCGTCAAACGAGCCGACGATGCAGCGCTTGGTGACGCCGTGCCGTTCGATCAGACGCTTCGTTTCCGCCGACGCGGCCGGCGTCTTCACCTCGATGATCATCGGTACGGCGCCGAACTCGGCCAGTACTTCGTCGAGGGTGCTGACGGTGATGCCGCGGCCGCGGTAAGGGTGAGTGCGACCGCCGTCGCGGGTGAAACGGAAGCCGAAGTCGAGCCCGCGGAGCTGCTCGAGCGTGTGGTCAGCGACAGCCCCGGCGCCGTTCGTGGTCCGCTGGAGCGTCGGATCGTGAATGACGACCGCGTGGCCGTCGCGCGTCAGCCGAACATCGAACTCGACCGCGTCAGCGCCGAGCGCGATCCCCTGGCGGAGCGATTCGAGGGTGTCTTCCGGCGCGTGCGCGGAGTTGCCGCGATGGGCGACGACCGGCTTGGCGTGTGGGTCGAGCAGTATGGACACGAGGTAAAGATAAGGGCGGGGGCGGGGCGTGAAACACAGCGGGGGCGGCCCGAATGGGCCGCCCCCGCTGCTTCGTGAGACTGCGTGAGCGCCTAGAACTCGTACTTGAGGCGCGTCATCGCCATACGGCCGATCGGCGCGAGGCCCGAGAGACCCGGGACCTTCGTGTCGAAGATGTTCGTGGCGTTGAGCGACCACGTCACCTTCTGCGAGATCGGGAGCTTGTACGAGAAGGAGAGATCCATTTGCGTGCTCGCCGGAACCGGCGCATACGGCTTGAAGGCGTTGTTGAACGCGTTCGGCGTGAGCGAGTTGTAGTAGCCCGAGTTCACCGAGAACGCGTCTGAGTAGCGGACCGTGGCATCCCAACCCCAGCCGTTCGTCTCGTCCATGTAGTGCGACGAGCCGCTGACGCGGTGCTTCGGCGAGTTCGCCATGAGCGGGTTCCGCGTGCCGCCGATCTGCGGAAACACGTTCTGGCCCATGTGCGAGTACGTCGAGGAGAACAGCCACTTGTCGTTCGCCTGATAGTCAACGGCGAGGTCGAAGCCGCGGACGTCGAGTGACCCCTTGCCGTTCTGGTACGAGGCGATGATCGACTGATCGCCGCCGAGCTTCGCGTTAGAGAAGGCCAACGCGCCCTGTGGGAGCGCGGCCATCAGCGGAACGAGTGCGCCGACCGCGGCCGCGGCGGTTCCTTGCGCCACCGCTGCTGGAGCGCCAGACGCAATGAGGCCGTTGGTGATGTTCGTCGCGAGGTACCCAGCGAGCGTCGCCGGATCGTAGAAGACGAGCGGGTTGATTTGGCCGATCGGTGCGCCGACGTCGCCGCGGACCTGATACCAAAGATCGATCGCGACGCGGAGCCGGTTGTTGATGATGCCCTTGTAGCCGGCTTCCCACGTGTTGTTGAACGACGCCTGGAGCGGCTGCAGATCCTGCACTTCCGCGACCTGCACCTGCGTCGAGCCGACGCGGAGCACGGTGCCGAGCTGGGCCGGCGTCGGGCGGAGGCTCGAGAGAATCGGGTTCAGCTGGCCGAGGAGGCCAACGAGCCCCGCCTTCTGCGCGGCCGAGAGTGTCGGCAACCCGTTGATGATGGTCGGCAGTGCGGCGATGAAGCCTGGGAACGCCGCCGACGAGGTCGACGGCGCGTTCGTCGTCGGTCCCGATGCGAGCCACGGCGAGTGCATGCACAGGCCGCTGTTGATCGTTGCGTCGCAGCCGCGGTTGAACTGCCAACCCTGCTTCGCCGGGTTGCCGATGACGCGCAGCGGGAAGCCCGGCGCCTGGTTCGGATTCGCGATCTGATCGAGGAAGTACGCGAAGCTCGCCGGCGAGTTGAAGGCGCGGCTGAACGTGAAGCGGAAGTTATTCACCGCGTCGTACTTGTAGACGATGGCCGCGCGCGGCGAGAACTGCGTGCCGGCGAGACGGTTCGTCTGGTCGCCGCGAACGGCGGCGACGAAATCAACCTTCGCCGCGAGCGGCATCGTGCTCTGCATGTACGCGCCCATCTCGGTGATGTCGGTGTTGCCTTCGTTGCGACCGAAGATCGTGCCGGCCGAACGCGGTGCCGTGTTGATCACGTCAACGCCGATGACATTCTTCGAGGCGCCGAGATCAAAGCCCTGCTGGACCTGATAGTTCAGCACCGTCGACTTGTCGACGACCGGGAGACCGGTGGCGAGGTAGTACGTGCCGGCGAGGTCCGTCCCGCTTGAGTTGCCGGCGTTGTTGCCGTTATAGAAGATCTGGGCGAAGAACTTCTTGTAGCGGAACCGGTCCTGGAAGCTCTGATACGACCAGTTCTTCACCTGCGTCGGACCGAACGCCGTCGTGATTTCGAGTCCGCTGCCGGCCTTCGTGTAACCGGCCGAAAGGATATTCTCGACGTCATCGGTCGGGCGCCAGTCGAGTCGGCCTTCGCCGCTGTAGCGCTTCACGCTGAAATCGCGGACGATCGGCTTGCCGGCGCGTCCGGCCGGGGCGTTGGCTGGAAAAACTGCCGGATCGTTCGGATCATTGTACTGCCAGTCGGTGCCGGTGAAGTACTCGCCGGAGAGCTTGTACCCCCACTTCTTGTCGCCGAACACACCGGCGTGGCGGAAACCGGCGCGCAGAATCGACTGCGTGCCGCCGTCGAGCGTGAGCGTCGTTCCCTTCGAGTTGAACGGCGACTTCGTGATGATGTGGAGCACGCCGTTCGCCGAGTTCGGACCGTACAGCGCCGAGGCGGGGCCGTTGAGCACTTCAATGCGGTCGATGTCCTCGCCCGTGCCCGTGAAGAGCAGCGGCACGTTCACGCGGAGCGACGGAACGCCGGCGAACCGGTAGTCCTGCAGCATCAGCATCGAGCCGGAGAACGCGTTGTTGAAGCCGCGCGAGACGATGTTCGACTGCATGATGCCGCCCTGGGAGACCGACAGGCCGGGCGTCGACTTCATCGCTGCGGCGATGCTCGGCGACGGGTTGTTGGAGAGCCGCTCCGCGGAAACGATCGCAATTGACACGGGCGCGTCCAAAATCTTTTCGGGCTTCGTGCCGCGCGAGGCGGTCGTCACGACCTGGTTGAGCTGCGCGGCCACCGCGGCCATCGCGAAGTTCGCGTTCGCCGAGCCGCTGGTCGACACGGCGATTCCTTCGGCGCGCTTCGTCGTGAAGCCGATGCGCGTCGCGATCACATTGTACGTGCCGGCCGCGAGGCCCGTGATGCGGAAGCTGCCGTCATCGCCGGAAACGACCGAAGCCGCAATCCGGAGACCCGACACCGCCTGCACCCGTGCGCCGGCGACGGCTTTGCCGCCTTCAGCCTCTGTCACTTTGCCGGAAATGCTGCCCTGCTGAGCCTGCGCCGTGCCGGCGACCGCGAAAAACGCGGCAAGGGCGAGCATTCGGCTGAAGAAACGAGCAACCATAGAAAACACCTCGTGAAACAGGGGATGTCGGTCGGGGGGGTGGCCCGGCCGTCAAACTATACAGCAACGTGTAGAAATCGTGACCTGAGACTGACGAAACCTCGGGCCAAGAGCCCGAGATTGCAAGAGTTACGTTACTCGAGTGCCGCCTTTACGGCCGGCTTGTTCGCGTACCTGTCGAACCAGCTGTGCAAATACAACTGCGTACGCAAGAAGTTGGACGGGGTGCTACTCGTGCCGTGCCATTCGTTGTTGAACCTCAAAAGCGCGGTCGGCACGCCACGGAGCTTCAGCGCACGATAGAATTCTTCCGACTGCGGCATCGGCGTGCGGAGATCGAGCACACCGGTCATCACCATCGTCGGCGTCTTCACATTGCCGACGTACATAATCGGCGACCGGCGCAAGTACTCGCTCGGGTCTTCCCAAAACGGCTTGTCGAAGTTGCGGTACCATCCCGATCCGTCCGTCTGGCCGACAAAGCTGATCCAGTCGATCACGGGGCAGAGGGAGGCCGCCGCGGTGAACCGGTTCGTGTGACCGACGATCCACGCCGTCAAAACGCCACCGCCGGAGCAGCCGTGCACGAAGAGGTTCTTGGTGTCGATGTATCCGCGTCCGATCACCGTATCCACGCCGGCCATCAAATCGTCGAAATCCTTTCCGGGATACGCGTTCTTGATCTCGTTCGTGAACTTGTAACCGTAGCCGGTGCTGCCGCGCGGATTCGTGTACAGCACCACGTACCCGTTCGCTGCTTCGTCCTGGCGCGCATAGCTGAAACCGACGTTGTACATGGCCTGCGGGCCGCCGTGAATGTCGAGCACCAACGGGTACTTCCGTGACGGGTCGAACCCAGACGGCTTCACGATCCACCCCTGAATCTTCAGTCCGTCCTTCGACGTGTACCAGACTTCTTCGGTCTGCGCCAACTCCTTGCCGCTCAGCACGTCGTCGTTCACCGCCGTCACCTGCGCGAAGCTCGACGTTGCGCCGGCCTTCGGAACGTTCAGCGTCACGACGTCATTCGACTTCACGGGGGTCGAGCGGACGCCGACCGCGAGTCCGTTCTTCCCCACATCGGTCACGGTCAGCACGTGCGCCCCGCTCGTGATCGGCCGGACCTGGCCGGCGGTCGTCGCGAAATAGAGGTTTTTCGACCCCTCGCTCTCGACGTTGAAATAGACGCCGCTTCCGTCGGTCGCCCAAAGCATGCCGGAGATCGGGCGATCTACGGACCCGGTGAGCACGCGACGGCCGGAGCCGTCGGCGTTCATCAGCGTGATCTTCGATTCCTGCCACGCCGAGTGATCGACCGAATCGCCCGACATATAGGCGATGAATTTGCCGTCCGGCGAATAGGCGGGGTTGTTGTCGGGGCCGGCGTGGTGCGTCAGCGCCGTGATCGCGCCGCTCTCGAGGTTCGCGCTGTAAATCTCCGATTCGCGGAACGCGTGCTCGGCGTCGTCGACGCGATTCGATGAAAAGGCGATGTGCCTGCTGTCGGCCGAATAGCTCGGGCCGCCGTGATTCCAGTTGCCGTTCGTGATCTGGCGCGGCGTGCCGCCGTCGGCGGGAATCACGAAAATGTGGCGGTAGCCTTCATCGGTGTAGCCGATACGGTCGGAGCGGAAATCGAGGCGCGTCACGATCTTTGGGGCCTCGATCCACTTGGCCCCCTTTGGCGCTGCAGGCATTGCGATGCGCCAGTCAGCGTCGGCCTTCGCGGGGACATTCATCGTGAAGGCGATCGATTTGCCGTCCGGCGCCCATTCGAGTGCCGCCGGCGGTTCCGTCACACGCGAGACCTGACTCGCCGCGCCCTCGGCGTCCATCCACCGCACCCAGATCTGCGCCCCGGTCGGCTCGCCCTTCGCGACGTACGCGATCCGTTTGCCGTCCGGCGACCAGCGGACATCGGAGCCCTGTACGAGCGACCGCGGGTGCGAGCCATCGGCGTTCATCAGCCACAGGCTCGTCTCCCACTTGTCGTTCATTTTGTCGATCCATCGGCGCGTGTAGATGATCTGCGTGCCGTCAGGCGACAACTGCGGGTTCTGGACGTCTTCCCAGTCGAGGTACTGGTCGAGCGAGAGTTTGCTCTGGGCACGTGCCTGTGCCATCGCCGGTGCGGCGGTCGCGAAGAGCAGGAAGCCGCAAAGCGCGGAACGGACGGAAACACGCATGAAAACTCCGGATGGGGTCAGGAGGAATCGTCGCTGTTTCCCCCGGTGTACGCCAGAGGGAAACCACGGGCTGTTCCGCCGCGGGGAATAAAAAAAGCGCCGCGCACTGCGCGACGCATGTACTACCCCGCCGGTACCGGCGTCTGTGACTACTTCGCTTCCGGGAGGTTGGAACCCATACCGCCGCTGTCCACCGAGACGACGCGCCGGACGCCCTTCCACTGCAGCCCGCCGGCCGGACGGTACTTCACGACCGACGTTTCGACGACGCTCTTATTGCTGCTCGAGGCGTGAATCATCTTGCCGTCGCCGATGTACATGCCGACATGCGAGATGCGCTTGCCCTTGCCGAAGACGAGGAGGTCGCCGGGCTGCATCGCCGACGTGTCCTTCGTGATCGAACCGCCGAGCTTGGCGAGTTCGGCGGCGCGGTGCGGAAGATCGATGCCGAGCTTCGCAAAGACGTACTTCACGAAACCGCTGCAATCGAGCCCCTTCTCCGGCGTGATGCCGGCCCACTTGTACCGGGTGCCGAGTAGTTCGCGCGCCGACTCGCTCAGCGAATCACGCTGCGCCGAGCTGATTTTCGAGAACGGTCCCGAGGCGTTGACCGTGCGATCGGCGATCGCTCGAAGCGGCGACCTAGAAACAACCTTGTGCGCGGTAGCCTTACCTCGCGACGACGACTGCGCGGCCGCGGGAATCGCGGCAGCGAAGGCGAGAACGCCGATCAGCAAAGGTTTGCGCAGATGAGTCATTTCGACACGGTTCGAGGAGGCAGTCCTATCAACATATAGCATTCTAGGTCACACCGGAACCCTTCACCCGCGAAAAATAATCCCCGAGTTTCCAGTCTCCGTTACCTGGACTACATCCAGCCCTGGAAGTTTCGGCTTGAGGGCGGCCCAGATCCAGCGGGCGAGGTTCTCGCTGGTCGGGTTGTCGAGTCCGGCGATGAGATTCAGGTTTTGGTGATCGAGCTGGTCGTTGATCGGCGCCCAGGCCCGCTGAATCTCGGCGAAATCGACGACGAAGCCCGTTTTCGGATCGATTGGACCGTGTACGGTGAGCCGGATATTGAACGTGTGCCCGTGCATGCGGGCGCACGGATGATCGGCGGGAACGCCGGTCAGATGACGTGCCGCGGCGATCGAAAACTCGCAGTAGGCCTCGCAGATCGGCGCGCTCGCGGAGTCACTCATCGGATCCCCACGGCCTTGTGCGTTTGCACCGAGAGTTTCCACCGCGGATGGCTCATGCAGTAGGCGATCGCCGCCCGCGTATTCGCGGCGGTGACGGGGCCGTCCATCGGCTGCAGATAGAAGTTGGCGAAGTCGAGCTGCTCGAACTTCTCCGGTTCACCGCCGACCTGCGGGAAGACGAGCTTGAGCTCATCGCCGGTGCGAAGAACGATTGGCGCGTTGGCCTTTGGGCTGACACAAATCCAGTCGAGCCCGCGCGGCGCTGGCTGCGTCCCGTTCGTCTCGACCGCTACTTCGAAACCGCGGGCGTGCAGCGCGCCGATCGCCGCAGCGTCGAGCTGCAGCAACGGCTCGCCGCCGGTGCACACCACGAAGCGTCGACCGCCACTCTCGGCGGGCGGCCAGCGCGATTCGACGAACGCGGCGAGCGCATCCGGCGTCTCGAACTTTCCGCCGTCGGGGCCGATCCCGACGAAATCGGTGTCGCAGAACTGACAGACAGCGCTCGCGCGATCCTGCTCGCGACCCGTCCACAGATTGCAGCCGGCGAACCGCAGAAAGACGGCGGCGCGTCCGGCATGAAACCCTTCGCCCTGCAGCGTGTAGAAGCACTCCTTCACGGCGTACGTCATTTTGTGTACGCCGCCGGATCGGTCGTTCCAGCCTGCGCGAAACCGCGCAGGCGCAGCTGGCAGGCATCACAATGTCCGCAGGCGCTGCCGTCGCTCGCGGGGTCGTAGCAGCTCGTGGTCATCGAGTAGTCGACGTCCATCGAGAGGCCGAACTCGATGATCTGCTGCTTCGTCATTTCGAGAAGTGGCGTGTTGATCTTCACACGCGCCGTCCCCTCGACACCGGACTTTGTCGCGAGATTCGCCATCGTCTCGTAGGCGCGAATGTACTCGGGACGGCAGTCGGGATAGCCACTGTAGTCGAGCGCGTTGACGCCGATAAAAATATCTTGCGCCTCGAGCACCTCGGCCCACGCGAGCGCGAACGAGAGGAAGATCGTGTTGCGCGCCGGCACGTACGTGACCGGAATGCCTTCGCCCATCGCGGCGGCGTCGCGGTCTTTCGGGACGGCGATGTCACTCGTCAGCGCGCTGCCGCCGAACTGCCGCAAGTCGATGTCAGCGACGACGTGTCGCCGGACGCCGTACTTCGCGGCGATCACTCTCGAGCGCTCGATCTCGACGCCGTGGCGCTGGCCGTAGCGGAACGTCAGCGCGTTGACGGCGTAGCCTTTGCGCGTCGCGTGGGCGAGGAGCGTCGTCGAATCGAGCCCGCCGCTCAGGAGCAGAACGCACGGCCGGTTCGCAGGAGTTTTATCGGGTGGTTTCACCCCGGAAAAGTAACGGACGCCGTGCCGTTACGCGCCGGTACGAAGCCCCGAGACGATCTGCTTCAACCGGCTCGCGCCGGCGAGCAGCGTCGTCGACGCCGAACTCATCTCCTCGCACGCCGCGCTCTGCTCTTCCGTGGACGCCGAGACTTCCTGCGCCGCGGCCGCGTGGCTTTCGGCCGTGCGCGCCGCGCCGGAAATGTTGGCGCTCGCCTCGAGCACGGCATTCACGTTTTCATTCGCCGCGACGGTCACATCGCTCGCCGAGAGCAGAGTGCGCTCGGCGGCCTGGGCGATCGACGACAGCGCGATGTCGATGTCGCGCGACAGCCGTTCGATCTCGACGACCCGCTGCGAGCCAAGGAGCATCGCCTTCGACGTGCTTCCGACGCGTTGCGAAATGACCGTCGTGAGCGCGACGACGTCGTCGGCGGCGGTCTGCGTCTGCTCGGCGAGTTTGCGCACTTCGTCGGCGACGACGGCGAAGCCGCGCCCGGCGGCGCCGGCGCGGGCCGCTTCGATCGCGGCGTTGAGCGCGAGGAGATTCGTCTGCTCGGCGATGCGGCTGACGATCGCGACGAACCGGTTGATGCTCTCGGCGGTTGCGTCGAGCTCGCGCACTTCGGCGGAGGCACGTTCGACGGAGGTGCGGACATCGTGGAGAATGCCGAGGCTGCGGGCGATCTCAGCGCGTTTCTCGCGGGCCGAGCGTTCGATGTCTTCGGCGAGCGACTTCACTTCGCTCGCGCCGGTGCGCACGGCGTCGGCGCGAGTGCGCATCACGTGGAGCGAGTCGTCGACGCCGCGGAGGGCGCTCACCTGCATCTCGGCCCCCTCGGTAACGTCGCTCATCGCCGTCGCGGTCTGGCCGGCGGCGAGCGAGATTTGCTCGGCGGCGTTGGCGAGCTGGTGCGAGGAAGTGCTGACGTCGTCGGCCGTGTGCTCGGCGACCTGCACGATGTTGCTGAGCGAATCGGCCGTGATGTTCATCGCGGTGGCGAGCTCGCGGAACTCGCCGGTGAGATTCGTATCGGTGCGCACGTCGAGGCGCCCGGTGCTGAGTGCGCGGGCGTGCGACACGAGCTGCGTGAGCGGGGTCGTGATGGCGCGCGTCGTGCTGACGAGAATCGCGATGCCGAGGAGAATCGTGCCGACGATGACGGCGACGAGCAAACTCGAGCGGCGATCGGCCTCGGCGCGGAGTTCGCCCGAGGTGACATCCATTTGCCGCGCGCGGCGCTGGCCGAGCCGTTGCATGTCTTCAAGGAGCTTCGCTTCGAGCGGACGCGCCTCGGCGGCCGTCGCGGACGCCTCGGCGTCACGCTTCAGATCTTTCAGGCGGTGCGACGCGGCGAGCTGGATTTCGAGTTGCGAGAGCGCCTGGTCGATCGACGCGATGAGCGCGATATCCTCGCTCGACAGTCCTTCGCTCGCATTCAGCTCCTTCTGCGCCCGGTGCGCGGCCCATCCGAACTGACGGAACGCGCTGAGGCTCGCGGTATCCTGCGACTGAAAGTAGCGCGTCGCGGCGGAGAGTTCCTGCGCGACGTTCGCGGTGATCGCCGCCGTGAGTTGCGCTTCGCGACGGACGCTCGAGAGCGACGTCGCGATGCGACCCGAGAGGGAGAGCAACGACTGTCGGCCGACCGCTCCGGCGAGCAACAGGAGTACCATCATCGCGCCGAAGCCGAGGAAGAGCCGGCCTTTGATCGTGCGTTGCTTCCAGAAGACGCGGTTGCGGCGCGTATCGCTCACCTGGTCGCTCCGGCGACGGCGAGCGTGCCGTTCGCCTGCACGCGCGTCATCGTGATCGTCTTGCCGATCGGATCGCCACTCGGGAGGAACCGGATCGGGCCGGTGACGCCGTCGAGCGGGCGATTGATATTCGCGAGCCAGTCGCGGATTTTCTCGCGATTCGGGCCGACCGCGGCGAGTGCGGCCGCGAGCGTCTTTGTCGCGTCGTAGCCGAGGGCGGCGTTGCCGTCGGGCTCGGTGCCGCCGTTGGCCGCTTTGAATGCGGCGACGAACTTTTGCGCGTCGGGGCGCGGATCGCTCGCCGTGAACGGCGCGCCGACGTACGCTCCCTCGGCGACGTCCGTATGAGCGGTGAGGGAGGTCCACCCGTCGCCGCCCATGAAATCGGTCTTCAATCCCTGCCGCTTCGCTTCGGTCAACAGCGCCACGCCAGACGCTTCGAAGCCGGCGATGAAGACGATGTCGGGCTGCTTCGCCTTGAAGTAGGAGATGTAGATCTCGGCGTTCTTTGCCTCAGCCGGGATCGGGTCGATGCTGATGATCTCGCCAGCGAAGCTCTTCCGGAACGCATTGGCTAGTCCGCGGCCGTAGTTGTCGTTCTCATATAGAATGGCCGCGCGCTTGTGTCCGGTGCGCGAGGCGAACGTCGCGATGGCCACGCCGTTGGCCGAGTCGCTCGAGATGACGCGAAAGGCCCACGGCGAGATGCCGGTGAGATCGGGCGAACTCGCCGAGGTCGCGAGGGCGGGGAGGTGGCCGTCGTAGACTTTCGCGGCAGCGACCATCGCGCCCGAGGTGACGTGCCCGATCACGGCGGAGATCGACGCGTCGTCGACGAAGCGCTGGGCGATCTGCGCCGCCTTCACGCCATCGGCGTTGTCGTCGGCATCCTTGATGACCAGCTTGTGGCCGTTGATGCCGCCGACGGAGTTGATCTCTTTCACGGCGAGCGCGATTCCCGCCCGAGTGTTTTTGCCGTGGCTCAATTTCCACGGTCCGGCGGCGGCGAGCGTGTACGTTGAGTCGCCGCCCGAGCAGGCGGAAAGCGCGAGAAGTGCGACCGCGAGGCAACTGACTCGAAATTTCACTTGCTGGAGGTTCGGGAAACGGTGTTCGGGCAAAATGGGCGACTATTACGGAAATACCGGCCCATCAAATCTGTATCGGGGACTTTATTTCCGAAACTGTCTTGTTTATTGACAGTATGAGCTGCCATCAGAACGTATGACGATGGGCGGCGATCCAACGGTATACCCGATCGGCGACTGGGCGCGCGAACGGGAGCGAGAAGAGCGGTGCGAGCCACCGCCACCGCGGGAGCATCGTCACGAGTGTCTCAATTGCGTTCGCTCCTTGGAGTCGAGAGCCGTCCGGTAGCACGAGTTGGAGCGAACCGGCAAAATCTTCGCGCGGGATCGCCGCCAATCGATCGCGCCCGGCGACTGATTCGGAGGAGACGATGTCGAGCTGCGCGGCGCCGTTTTGCCGGCCGAGTGTTTCGGCCCAGCGGGTGCAGGCGTCGCACCCGCCGTCGTAGATCACGGTCGCGCGGCTGACGGTCATCGGCTCAGTGGCCGTGAACGGCTGGCTGCTGCTGCGTGAGACAGTGCAGGGTGCCGAGCCCCCAGACCAGATCGACGGCGTGAATGCCGACGATCTCGTGCATCGGCATCAACTCGGCGAGCGTGTGCATCGCGATGCGATCGTTGGTGTCATTGAACGTCGGCACGAGGACGGTGCCGTTGGCGATGTAGAAGTTCGCGTAGCTCGCCGGAAGGCGCTCGTTATCCATCGTGACGGCGCGCGGGAACGGGAGCGTGACGACGCGGATCGGTTCACCGTGCGCGTCGGTCGCGCCTTCGAGGCGTTTCAGATTATCGAGCGAGCGCTTGTGATTGTCGTCGGCCGGATCCTCTTCGTGCGCGAGCACGAGCACGCCCGGCGCGACGAAGCGCGCGATGTCGTCGATGTGGCCGTGTGTGTCGTCGCCGACGCACCCTTCGCCAAGCCAGATCGTTTTGGTGCAGCCGAGCTCGTGGGCGAAAACCTTTTCATAGTCGGCGCGTGTGAGACCGGGATTGCGCACCTGTTGCTTGCTGAGCAGCCACTCTTCGGTAACAAGGATCGTGCCGCGGCCGTCGGTTTCGATGCCGCCGCCCTCGAGAATGACGCGTCCTTTGCCGTCCGGACGCTGTGGTTCGCGGCACCCGTGCTTCGTCGCCTCGGCGATCACGGGACCGATCTTGGCATCGCGCGAAAAATTGTCGTACTTCGCCCACGCGTTGAAGCCCCAGTTCACGAGTTCCGGTTTGCCGTCGCGGATGACCGCGGTCGGTGCGGAGTCGCGCAACCAGACGCGGTCTGTTGGGCACAGATGCAGGTGGTAACGGGACGATTTCACGCCGTGCGCTTCGAGACAGTGCCACGCGTTGTCACGCACGGCGTCGTCGTGGCAGAGGATCTCGACTTTCTCGTGCTGTGAAATACCGCGGACGATTTCCGCGTAGACCCACGGAATCGGCGCGAACTTGCCGGGCCAATCCGGTTCGTGATGCGGCCACGCGATCCACGTCGCGACGTGGTGTTCCCACTCGGCGGGCCAGCGCACGCCCGGCTTCTTCGTGGTCATCCGCCGATCCAGCGATTGAGAATCGGGGCGTAGGCGTCGACGCGACGATCGCGGAGGAAAGGCCAGTTGCGGCGCGTGTACTCGATGAGCGAGAAGTCGCACGAGGCGATCAGCGTTTCCGGCTCCGTGTTCGCCTGCGCGATGTAGCGGCCGTACGGATCGCAGACGAACGAGTGGCCGAAGAACTCGATGCCCTTCGTGCCCGGCTCCGGTTCGAGACCGACGCGATTCGGCGAGGCGACGAACACGCCGTTGGCGATCGCGTGGGCGCGCTGCGCGGTGCGCCAGGCGTCAACCTGCGCGGCGCCCCACTCGGTTTTTTCATCCGGATGCCAGCCGATCGCCGTCGGGTAGAAAAGAATCTCGGCGCCAAGCAGCGCGGTGATGCGCGCCGCTTCCGGGTACCATTGGTCCCAGCAGATGAGAACGCCAATCGTGGCGTAACGCGTCTTCCAGACTTTGAAGCCGGCGGCGGTTCCTTCGCCGTCGTTCACGGCGTCACCCGGGGCGAAGTAGTACTTCTCTTCGAACATCGGATCGTGCGGGATGTGCATTTTGCGATAGACGCCGAGCAGTTCGCCGTCGGCGTCGATGACGGCGGCGGAGTTGCGGTAGATGCCGGCCGCTTCGCGCTCGTACATCGGAATGATGAGGACGATTTCGAGCTCGGCCGCGAGCGCGCGCAGGACCTCAGTCGTCTGGCCGGGAATTTCTTCAGCGAGATCGAAGTGTTCCTGCTTCAGCGATTTGCAGAAGTAGGGGGCATTGAAGAGCTCTTTGAGGCAGATGATCTGCGCGCCCTTAGCGGCCGCATCACGGATGCGAACGATGGTCGCGGTCAGCGTCTGCAGCCGGTCGCCGGTGACGGCGTCCTGGATGAGTCCGATGATGACGGGCGGTCTGGAGGTCATACTCCGAATTTAGACCGATCAGCCCCGCAAAGCGACAATGACATCCCCGACATTCGTCCCCGTGAGGCCGGTGCGTACGAGGGCGCCGATCGCGGCGAGTGCCGGATGGGCGTCGCAGCGCGTGAGGGCGGCCGAGGCATCGATACCGGCGTCGGCGAGGGCACGCCATGACGCATTCGTCACGATTGCGCCGGCGGCGTCGGTCGGGCCGTCGCGGCCGTCGGTGCCGGCGGCGAGGAAGGCGGTCGGCGGTGCGTCGGGCGCGCCGAGTATTTCGGCGGCGGCGAGCGCCATCTGCTGGGCGCGTCCGCCGAGGCCGTGATCGTCGGGGAGGCGGACGGTGGTTTCGCCGCCCATGAGGAGGCACGTGCCCGGCTCGGCGGCGAGGAGCGCGCGCGCGATGGTGCGTCCGGTTTCTGCGGCGTCGCCGACCTGCGGGCGTACGTTGAGCGCGACGCGCTTGAGGCGGCGCGACAGTGCGAACTGCTCGGCGACGCGAAGGGCGGCATGGTTGCCGCCGATCATCGGCGTGCGCACCCGGTGAAAGATCGCATCGCCCGGTTTCGGCGTTTCCGGCAGTTCGCCGCGGCGAATTGCGGCGAGCATTGCGACGAGCATCGCGGCGATGCGCGGCGGGAGTTTGGCGGTGATTCCGGCATCGTTGAGAATTTCGTCGATTTCGTCGGCGCTGTAGCTGTCCGGGGAGAGCGGGCCCGAGCCGATCGCCGACGGTTCGTCGCCCGGAACATCGGAGAGGAGAATCGGCTGTACCGGCGCCGGTGCGAGCGCGGCGGCGAGCCGACCGGCGCCCCAACGGGCGAATCGCTTGCGCACCGCATTTGTGCGCTCGATGTCGAGTCCCGAAGCGAGCAGCAGTTCGGTGAGCGCGGCGAAATCGTCGCGCGTCAATCCCTCGACCGGCGCGCCGATCAGTGACGACGTACCGCCGGAGATGAATACGAGGACGAGATCGTCGGCCGAGATCTGATCACAGACGTCGGCGAGTCGATTGGCGGCGACGAGCGACCGTTCGCCGGGAATCGGGTGATCGCCGGCGAGCATGTCGAGGACCGCGTTGGGCGAACTGTCGCGCGTCGGCGCCACAACGAGGCCGCCGGCGATGCGCAGTCGATTCGATTCCGTGTACTGCAGCGCCGCCTGCGCCATCGCGGGCGCCGCTTTACCGACGGCAATGATCCAGTGTTTGCGGAACGCCTGCAGGCCGTCGGTCGGGAGGCACCGCACGAGCGCGCTCTTGGTGAAGGCTCCCGGCTCGGCGGCGGTGAGCGCGGCCGCGAAGATCTCCCGCGCGAGTCCGGCGAGATCTTCGTGCGCCATCGGCGTTACGGCGCGCCGTTGACCGGGCCGGCCGCCTTGGCGATGGCGGCGCCGAGTTCCGTGTAGGCATCCTCGGTCAGTTCTTTGAACGGCCGCATGATGTGCGTGATGCGTCCATCGGGGCCGATCACGAAGGCGACGCGTTTCTCGATCTTGGTGACGACGAGATTCCACATCACATCGTACGCTTTGCCGGCGATGCGGCCGGTGTCACTGGCGAAGAGCATCGGGAATTTCTTTTCGCGCGCCCATCTCCAGAGCGTGGAATCGTCATCGACACTGATCGCAATCAGCGTCACGCCTTTGCCGTCGCGAAAAATTTCCTTGTACTTATCGCGGTAGTGTTCCATCTGCGCCGTGCAGCCACTCGTGCGCGCTTTCGGAAAGAAGGCGAGGACGACTGTTTGTCCGCGGAGCTCGGAGAGCCGGACGGGTTTGGCGCGCACACCGTCTTTGGTGGCGGCGGCGAGGGTGAAGTCCGGTGCCAGATCGCCCACCTGCGGGGCAGCTTGGGCTCCGGCGAACGCCGTCGGCGACGCCGTCGCGAGACACGCGATCACGGCGCCGACGAGCGTGCGTCGGATCGGACTCACTTTGCGCCCGAGGCCTTCTTCACAGCGGCGCCGAGTTCCGGATACGCGTCGGCGACCATCGCCTTGAACGGCTTGGCGGTGTACGAGATCTTGCCGTCGGGGCCGACGACGAAGAGCAGGCGGTTATCCATGTTGGGCTTCTCGAGGTACGCGCCGTACGCCTTGCCGACTTCACCCTTGAAGTCGCTGGCGAACGTCATCGGGAAGTTGGATTCCTTGGCCCAGTTGGCCTGCGTCGTGTCGGCGTCGGTGCTGATGCCGATGACGGTCACGCCTTTGCCGCCATTGAACAGGGTGGACCACTGATCGCGATAGCCGGTCATCTGCGCGGTGCAGCCGCTGGTGCGGGCCTTCGGGAAGAAGGCGATGACGACGGTCTGGCCGCGGAGTTTCGAGAGCGTGATCGGCGATGTGAGGACGCCATCTTTCGTGGCGCCGCCGAGCGTGAAGTCGGGCGCCATTTCGCCGACCTTCGGACCCAGTTCGGACGCCGGGGCCTGAGCGCGCGCGGCGGAGACGGTCGATATGATTGCAGCAACTGCGAGTGTCACGTTTCGATGCAGCATGGAACCCTGCCTGTTGAGAGGAGGAGAAACCGTAGAAGTTTGCGCGTCGACGCGCTGAGGGCAACTTTGTTTAATACGCTTAACATACTGGGGGAGTTCCTGCTTATGTCGAACGACGTCGACAAGATTTTGGAGAAACTCGCCAAGGATGTCGAACTGGCGGTGCACGCGCTGTACCGGGGCGAGGCGCGGTCCGAGACTACAAAAGTGCGCACGGGGCATCTCGTGCAGGGCGCGAAGGCCGCGCTTTCGTCGGCGATGAACAGCGCCCCCGCGGCGATGCCGGATAGCGGAACTCCACAGATGGCGCCGCTCGGGAATTTGTCGCCGCGGCCATCGGTCTCCGCGCCGGCGATCGCCGGTGAGTCACTCGGCTGGACCCAAGACGAGAGCGACGCGGTGTTGCGGTGCATCAATGCGTGGCAGCCGATCGCCGGTCCGTCGAGCACCGCGCCGGACACGAAGTGCATCGCTGCCGGTAAGATGCTTTTGCCGTCGTGGGCTGAGCGGACGACAGCGCTCGCCGCCGTGCGCCGGATCTCGGCGCGCTAAGATCATTATGATTCGCCGATGAACGACGACGTTAAACAATCGCACGATGCCGTCACGACGCCGGTGGGCGTGACGACGATTTGTCCGCAATGCGGTGTCGTGCTCGATGCGATCACGACGACCTGCGGCGCCTGCGGGGCCGTGATCACCGGCAGCGGTGATGGTGCCGAACGATCCGAGCGCGTGCGCGCGAAGTTGCAGGACGGCATCGGCGAGGCATTCGCACTCGGCGAGATGCTCGGGCGTGGCGGCATGGGAATTGTCTTTCGTGCGCGCGAGGCGGCGCTCGATCGTGATGTCGCGCTCAAGGTGCTCGCGTTCGATCCGATTCTGAATCCCGACGCATACGCGCGATTTGAGCGCGAGGCGAAGCTCGCGGCGCGGCTCGATCATCCGAACATCGTGCCGATTTTTTCCGTCGGCCAGCGGAACGGCATCGCGTTTTATACGATGCGGATGGTGCGCGGCGGGAGTGTCGAGCAGATGATTACGCCCGGTACCGGGCTCGAGGTCGCGCTGGCGATGGGGATTTTGCGCGACGTCGCGAGTGCGCTCGACTATGCGCACGCGAACGGCGTGGTCCATCGCGACATCAAGCCGGCAAACGTGCTTGTCGGTGATAGCGGTCACGCGCTCGTCGCCGATTTCGGCATCGCGCGGGCGTTCGGGAACGATGCCGGCGGTGCGACGGCGACGGGAACGGGAATCGTCGGCTCGCCGGCGTATATGAGCCCCGAGCAGTGGCGCGGCGAGAAGGTGGACGGTCGCGCCGATCAGTACGCGCTAGCGATTCTTGCGTTCGAGTTGCTGAGCGGGCGCCGTCCGTTCGCCGATGCGTCGATGCAGGAACTGTTGCGCATGCATTTGTCCGACACGCCGCCGGATGTGACGTCGCTGCGCGGCGATCTGCCGCCGACGATGAGTGCGGCGATTTCCCGAGGGATGTCGAAACATCCGGAACAGCGGTTCGCGAGCGCCGTGGCGTTGGTTGAGGCGCTCGCGTCGACGTCCGGCGTGGCCGCGCCGACAGTGCGTACGCCGTACGCAGCGGCCGCACCCAGTGCGGCCCGCGCGGCGACTCCAGCACCGGCCGCGAAGACGGTGCGAAAAGAGATCAACACCGGCCCGGTCGTAGCGCCGGTGCGCGTGCCTTCACGGTCGATGTGGCCAGCGGCGGCGCTCGTGCTGGTGCTCGGTGGGGTCGGTGGCGCGATCGTGATGGCGCGGCGTAGTGACGGCGATGTGGCGAAACCGGCCTTCGTCGCACCGCCGCCGGTCGGTGTCGTGGCGGCACCCTTTAACGACTCGCTGATGGCGATCGAGAAGGAGCAGGGAGCGGAGATCGCGGCGTTGCGGAAGGAAATCGAGGACGCGAAGAAGATCGCGATGGAAGCCGAACGCCGGCGCGAGCTGACGTCGGCGAAACCCGCGCCGCCTACGGCGAAGGGCACGGTGGCCGTGGTCGCGACGGCGGAGCCGGCGCACGCGCATCTCTTTGTCATGGTGAAGGGCGGCGTCCCTGGCGTACTCGTGGACGGAAAACAGATGGCGGACAGGTCGCCGGCGGTGATTGAAGTTTCGCCCGGCCGCCACACGGTGTCCGTGCAGGGTGCAGCCGGCTCGCAGGAGTTTCTGCCGCTCGAATACAACGTCGATCTCGCACCGAACGACACCGAGCAGGTGGTGTTCATGTCGGCGCGCGCGGCCGCCGCGGCTGCGCAATCGGCGCAGCAGCGAAAACAGACGGGCGGCGACGCCTCTGCTGCCGCCGCGGCGACGAATAGTCCGAGTACCTCGGTCGCGGGCGCGACGGCGCCGGATCCGTCGAACCTTACGCCGGAGCAGCGGCAAAAGGCGCAGCAGTTTGTGCGGCGAATCAACGGCCGTAAAGCGCTGCATAGGCCGTAACGCCGACAGATCGCGTCCGCGATCTGCTCGAAGGCACGGAGATGCTCGACTCGTAGGGTATCGGCACTGGCTGATCGGGCTGTCCGTAGGAATATGACGCTGGTATGACCCTCGCTCCTCATATCCTCTTCTGTTATGAAGACGATATCTACGCGAAGCGGTGGTGAAGGCTGTCTCAATTGTGTCGGCGAGAACTCGCGATGATCCCACGTCGTGACTCGCCCCCCGGCCGCCGTCACTTCCGACTCGGTCCGCTCGGACTCATCGCCGATACCGGCGAGGAGTTCGACCGTATCCAGGCGTGGCTTCCGCAGGCCAGTCTCCCGACGGAGCATGCGCCGGCGGCGGCGATATGGATCAGCAAGATGCCACCGCCCAAGGACGTCGTCGGCAAGCCGATGTTCGATTCAGACGGCATCGCGGTTTGGATCGACGAACATCACGAACGCGCCACGGCAATCGGTATGACGGCGCACGCGGAAATTGATCTGCGCGAAAAGAGCGGGCGCGTGCACGCCGGCACCGACGATGTCGAGCTCGAGAATTTGCTCACGCTGACCGTGCGATTGTTGCTCGGCCGCGCGGGCTGCTTGTTGGTTGATGCATCGGCGATCGTCGAACCCGACGGCGGCGCGTGGATGATTCTCGGCGCGCCGAAGGCGCGCACCGCGCTCGCGTGCGGCTTCGTCTTTGACGGCTGCCAGTTCGTGAGCGACGGGCAGTTGTTGCTGCGGCGCGCGCATCAGCAACCGTCGCGCATCGTCGTCGAGAGCTGGCACCGCGCGCACGCGAATGACGGGGCCACGCGTCGTCCATCGCGCGGCGCACGCACGCTGACGCCCGATGTCTGGTGCCCGCTCGCGCCACTCAAGGGCGTGGTGGTCGCGCATCGGCGGGTGGATGCGACGCATCGCTGGGAGCGAGCGAAGAACCACGAAACGTTCGGCGCGTTCGCGGTGGCGACGCCACTGCTCGAGCGCGACAGCGGTGTCGTCGAGTATCTGCATGGGATGCTAGCGACCTGCTCGGAGCTACCGTCAGTCAACGCACCGGTGAATCCGGCAGACGCGCCGACCGAAATGGACGCCCTGCGGCAACTCCGGAATACGGTCGAGGAGATGCTCCGGTAAGGGCGGCGTGATATCGTCAGCGGGGCGCGGAAGTGTTACATATGATGATGCTCCGGGCTAGACTCTCGACGATTCACATCGGTGTTTCCTTCGCGAAGGCGCCCTGATGGCGACCGGCGAAACGACCGAACACTTCACGCGTCGCTGCCGCCACTGCGGGGTGGAGCTGTCGCCGTCGTCGTCGTTCTGCTCGAAATGCGGCGCCACGGCGGAACTCCCCGGCGCCGCATCCGACGACCTGCGCGACCGGCTGCAGCAGCTGTTCGGCGCCGATCTTGAATTCGAGCGCGAGCTCGGCCGCGGTGGAATGGGCGCAGTATTCTCGGCGTTCGACCCGGTGCTCCAGCGGCGCGTCGCCGTCAAAGCCCTGTTGCCCGAAGTTGCGAGCGACCGCGGCATGGCCGAGCGATTCCTCGGCGAGGCACGAACGGTGGCGGCGCTGCAGCATCCGCATGTCGTGACTGTGTATGCGGTGCGCAGCGGCAACGGCGTGCACGCGATCGTGATGGAGTTCATCGAAGGGCGCAGTCTCGATGCGATTCTCCGCGACCGTGGCCAGTTGCCCGTGCCGCTCGCTGGCATGTTGCTGTCGCATGCGGCGGCGGGACTGCAGCACGCGCATGATCGCGGGGTGATTCATCGCGACGTGAAGCCGGCGAATGTGCTGATCGATCATGACGGTCGCGCGATCGTTTCGGATTTCGGCATCGCGCGTCGCGAGAGCAGTCCGCGACTCACCGACACCGGGCTCGTCTTTGGAACGTGGGCGTACATGAGTCCGGAGCAGCGCACCGGCGATACGCTCACGCCGGCGACGGATCAATACGCCCTCGGCGTCATGGCGTTTGAGCTACTCGCCGGGCGACTGCCGTTCGAAGGAACCGTAGCCGAGGTGTTGCGCGCGCACATGACGTCACCGCCGCCGTCGCTGCGGTCGATTCGCGCCGATGTGCCGGTGGCGCTCGAGAATCTGATCAACCGGATGCTCGCGAAGAATCCGATCGAACGATGGCCGTCGCTGAAGGAGGCGGAGCGGACGTTCGGCACGCTCGTGCCGGACGAGGGACAGACGACGTTGCAGCTCGCGAGCTACTCGAAGGTCGTCGGCAAAGGCGCCGGGGCGTCGGTCGTGGCGGCAGCGCGGCGCCCGCCAACCGGATTCGTTGGTGCGGCGTCGACGCAGCGACTTTCGACCGCCGAGCAGTCGACGTTGCGTGCGCCGACTCTGCCCGTCGTACTGTCGACGAAATCACGGGGCGTGGCGATGATTGCCGCCGCGGTCGTGCTCGTCGTTGGAGGAATGGGCGCGTGGATGGCGCTGAGTCGCGGTGGCGCGGGACGCACGAATCCGGCCGAAGCTGCGCCCTCGTCTGCGGCGGCGCAGGTTACCGCGAACTCTCCGGTCGCGCCGTCGAATACGGCAGGGAACGAGCGCACAAACGCGCCCGGCGGTGCCGGGTCGACCGGGGGTGTCGCGACCGCATCGGGCACGACGCCGACATCGAGTGGGGCGGTGAGTGCGCCGCCGGCCGACGCCGTGACGCCGTCGGCCGCGAAGCGCGAGCCGGTCGCCGCATCGGCTATTCCTGGAGCTGCGACCGCGCCGCCGACCGCCGCGCCCTCGGCGACGCTCGCCGATGCGCGAAAATTGGGGCGAGAGTTCGTAACGCTCCTCAATCAGCGACGCTATCGGGAACTCGGGCAGCTCCAGTCGCTGGGCGGCGACGCGGCGGTGCGCGTCGAGTTGATCACGCTCACCGAAAGTGCGGTCGATTTTGCGGCCGGCTTCGATCGTGTGCCGGCCGCGCCGACGCTGACTGCGACCGGCTTCGAGACCGAGTTCTACCTCGATCTCGAGTGGCGGGGCGGGAAGAAGACGCTGCGTGTCCGTCTGCATGCGGTCCCGGCCGACGGCGGCTGGCGCGCCGTGGGATTTGCCGCCGACCCGGGATAGGCGTACCCGCCCGACGCATTGCCATATCGACGGAGAGATTGCACTTTCTGTTCCAGCCCGTTGATGGCCAGGATCAATCTTTTCCGGTCTCCCGTCTGATGGATCTCGAACTACGCAACTTCCGCGCTCGAGGCACGGCGACTGCCGCTCTGTGCGTCGCCGTGATGTCCGCCGCCTGTGCAAGCACACCGGTCAATCGACGCGCGACAACGATCGCCTCGGCCGACAAGGCGGCGAAGTCCGCCATCGAAAAGGAAAATACGATCGACGCGGCGAAGATTCCGGCGCGAACGCTGGCGGTGATGCCGTTCGCCGTCGCCGCCGGCGACACGCTACTCGCCCCGCTGAGTTACGGGATTGCCGACGTACTCGTGAACGATCTCTCGCGCTCGCCGGAGCTCAAGCTCGTCGAGCGTCTGCAGACGAACGCGATGCTACGTGAACTGAATCTCGTGGACGAAGGGATCACCGATCCGAAGCAGGCGCCGCGCATCGGCCGGCTGATCGGCGCCCGGCGATTGCTGATCGGCGATGCGTCGCGCGGCGCTGGCGGTACGGTGCGACTGAGCGCGCGCGTCGTCGACGTGCTCGGCGGCACGGTGCAGGAGCTCGTCTCGGCCGAGGCACCGCTCGATCGAATTCTCGACGCCGAGAAGCAGCTCGCGTTGCTGTTGTTCGAGCGGCTTGGCATCACGCTGACGCCAGCGCAGCGCCAGAAAGTGGAGCAGCGGCAGACGACGCAGCTTGCGGCGCTCGTCGCGTACGGGCGCGGCGTGCAGGCGGAAGCGAAGGGTGACGCGGCCGGAGCGACCGCCGCATTCGAAGATGCATCGCGGCTCGACGCGACGTTCACCGCGGCGCGGACGCAGGCGTCGGGCGCGCCGGCGTCGTCGCAGCGCGCGAGCAATGTGACGCGCGTGCTCGATCTGAGCGTGGCGGCGGTGAATGCGCCCGTTGCGGTGCGCGTTCCGGAGGCTGTCGATGCGCCGCTTGCTTCGGGGTCGGTGTTGTCGCTGATCTTCACGATTCGGGTGAACCCGTGAGGCGCCGCAGTGGGTGGGCGATCGCCCTCGCGATGTGTGCGACGGCGTCGATTGCGCGGGCGCAGGAGGCGTTGCTCCCGTCCACCGGATGGGGCACCGGCTCGAGCCTGACGGCGTGGCATTTCAGCACGCCGCTGCCGCAGTCGGGTGGCGGTCTCGCCAACATCGTAGAGTTCGCGGTACCGTTCCGGATTCGGACCGTGTGGGGGAAGTTCGGCATCGATCTCTCGGGGGCGGGGGTCGCCGGTGCCGCGCACTTCACAGCGTCGAAAACGTCGGGCAGTGGCAGCGGAAGTGGCAGTGGCAGTGGTAGTGGCAGTGGCAGTGGCAGCGGCAGCGGCGGCGACGGCGATCGCGCGGTCACGATCTACGGGCCGACCGACCTGAAGCTCCGCATCACCGGCCCGATCTGGGGCGACCGACTTCTGGTCACGGCCGGCCTCAACATTCCGACTGGAAAAGTGGGACTCAACGCTGATGAGACGACGGCGCTGCAGGCGATCAGCGCCCCGGCGCTGCGCATGCCACTCGGTTCGTTCGGCAGCGGCGGCGGTGCGACAGTCGGCCTGATTCGCGCGTTCGAAGGCGACGACTGGGCGGTTGCGATCGGCGCATCTATTGAACAGCGCACCGAGTATTCGGCGATTGCGCTCGCACTCGCAAGCGGCAAGTCGGAGACGAAGATTGCGCCTGGAACGGCCGCGCACGTGACGTTTGGCGTCGACCGATCGCTCGGTGAGAGCCGACTGAGCGCGCTCATTGTCGGCGACGTCTTTTCCAAGGACAAGGTGAAGCTCACCGGCGCCGGCACGACGGACCAGACGACTGGCTACCAGCTTGGCCCGCAGGTCACGGCGACGACGAGCCTCGACTTTGGCGCGTCCGGCTGGCGCGAGAGCGCGATAAGCGTCGCCGTTCGAGCGCGATCGCAGTTCTCCGATTCGAGCGGCGCGAAGGTGGCCGGTTCGTCGGGGACGTATCTCGAAGCGGCGATTGGCGGAGTTCGCGGCGGCAATTACGGTGCCGGATTTATCATCGGTGCCGATGCCCGCTGGCATTCCGGATTGAAGTTCACCGACGCACTCGTCGGCTCGGCCGTGACCGCCGTCGGCGTGACGATCGGCATCGAGCGGGCCGGTGAATCGACGAGGACGCGCTTTTTCGTGCATCCACAGTATGGATCATTCGACACCGGCAAGGCGAAGACTACCGGTATTGGCGTGACGATCGGGTTCACTGTGTCAGCGCGCCGGGAGGCCAAATGATACGTATCGAAACCGTGCCGAGCCGCGCCCGGCTGCTGGTGACATTCGGCGCTCTTGCGTTTGGCGTGCTCGTGTCGGCCTGCGCCGACAAGGGACTCGTCCGTCCGAAGAGCGCGTTCAATCCGAAGATGACGCTCCAACTCGTGACGACAGGGTCGCAGACGCTGG
>JAYVPN010000163.1:0-4185 GCA_043757365.1 Gemmatimonadota bacterium
TGGTACGAGAAGTACAAAGCCGAGCGTGATGCGATCGATCGTGAAGTGAAAATCGAAGAGACCGCCGAAGGGCTCGACGACGACGCGCCCGCAGCCGAAAAGATGCCGGTGAAGGTCCCGACGCACGAGACGACGCCGGTCGCCTGAGCGTCGATTTTCGGTGGTCCGAGTGGTAGATTTCCACATCCTGTTTTAGCGGCCAGAATCCCCCAATTCCGCCCCGAATGACCGCTCCGAACAATCGCGAACGCATCCTTCCGCGCCTGATCGTCGACGAGATCAGG
The DNA here is from genome assembly GCA_043757365.1 of Gemmatimonadota bacterium. GTDB lineage: Bacteria > Gemmatimonadota > Gemmatimonadetes > Gemmatimonadales > Gemmatimonadaceae > Fen-1231. The sequence goes on from JAYVPN010000163.1 coordinate 285, forward strand.
GAATCGTTCATCAACTACTCGATGAGCGTCATCGTCAGCCGCGCGTTGCCCGACGTGCGCGACGGTCTGAAGCCGGTTCACCGCCGCGTGCTCTACGCGATGAACGAACTCGGCCTCGTGCCGGGACGCCCGTACAAGAAGTCCGCGACCGTCGTCGGCGACGTGCTCGGTAAGTACCACCCGCACGGCGACTCGAGCGTCTATGACGCCCTCGTGCGAATGGTGCAGAACTTCTCGCTGCGTTATCCGCTCGTCGACGGCCAGGGCAACTTCGGCTCGGTCGACGGTGATCCGGCCGCCGCCTATCGCTACACCGAAGCGCGCCTCACGCGCGTCGCCGTCGAAATGCTCGCCGACATCGACAAGAACACCGTCGAGTTCGTGCCGAACTTCGACGATCGACTTGAAGAGCCGTCGGTGCTGCCGAGTGGGTTGCCGAATCTGTTGGTGAATGGTTCGAGCGGCATCGCGGTTGGTATGGCGACGAACATTCCGCCGCACAATCTGCGCGAAGTGGCGAAGGCTGTCGAAGCGATGATCGACAATCCGGAGCTGAGTGTCGATCAAATCCGCGGCATTGTCAGCGGCCCAGATTTCCCGACGGGCGCGTTCATTTACGGGCGCGCCGGCATCAAGGACTACATCGAGACCGGCCGCGGCAAGATCGTCATGCGCGCCCGCGCGGTGATCGAAGAGAATGACAAGGGAACGAAGTCGCAGATCGTCATCACCGAGCTCCCGTACCAAGTGAACAAGGCGCGCCTCGTCGAGGACATCGCCCACCAGGTGCGCGACAAGAAACTGGAAGGCATTTCGGATTTGCGTGACGAGTCGGACCGCGACGGCATGCGCGTCGTGATCGAGCTCAAGCGTGATGCGATTCCGCGCGTCGTGTTGAACCAGTTGTACAAGCACACGACGATGCAGAGCACGTTCGGTGTGATCATGCTGGCGCTCGTGCCGGACCCGATCACGCGACGTCTCGTGCCGAAAGTGATGGGGATGCAGGAGGTGCTGCGTCACTTCATCGAGCATCGTCATGACGTGATCGTGCGTCGCACGCAGTTCGATCTCGATAAAGCGCGCGAACGCGAACACATCTTGGAAGGCCTCAAGATCTGCGTCGACAACATCGACGAAGTGATCAAGGTCATCCGCGCCGCCGACGACAGCGCGCAGGCAGCGCTCGAGTTGATGGCCCGTTTCAAGTTGAGCGAGAAGCAAGCCGAGGCCGTGCTGAATATGCGCCTCGCGAAGCTCACCGGCCTTGAGATCGAGAAGCTCGAAGAAGAGCTCAAGGAAGTGCAGACGCTGATCGCCGAACTCAACACGATTCTCGCTTCGAAGCCGAAGCGGATGGGCATTGTCAAGGAAGAGCTCGCGGCGATCGTCAACACGTTCGGCGACGAACGCCGGTCGCAGATCGTCGCCGACGAAGGCGAGTTCTCGGTGGAAGATCTCATCGCCGACGAGCAGATGGTCGTCACCATCTCGCACACCGGCTACATCAAGCGCACGTCGAGCACGACGTATCGCAAGCAGCGCCGCGGCGGCAAGGGATTACAGGGCTCGGACCTCAAGGCCGAGGATTTCATTGAGCACCTGTTTATCGCCTCGACGCACGACTACATCCTTGTTTTCACGCAGGATGGCCGCTGCTTCTGGCTCAAGGTGCACGAGATTCCGCAGGCCGGCCGCGCCGCCAAGGGCAAACCGATCGTCAATCTCATCAACGTCACGCCCGATACCGTGATCGCCGCGATGGTGCCGGTGAAGAAGTTCACGGACGACGAGTTCCTGATGTTCTGTACGCGCAAGGGCCTCGTGAAGAAGACGGCGCTCTCCGAGTACTCGAACGTCCGCGTCACCGGTGTGAAGGGGATTAAGGTCGAAGAGGGCGACGAACTCATCAACGTTCAGGTGACGAGCGGTTCGAACGACATCGTCATCGCGACGAGCCACGGACTCTCGGTTCGATTCCACGAGCAGGATGCACGCCCGATGGGACGCGACACGATGGGCGTCAAGGGCATCGAGCTCGCCGAAGACGATCACGTGATCGGCATGGTCGTCATCAAGCGTGAAGCGACGCTGATGGTCGTCACCGAAAAGGCGCTCGGCAAGTGCTCGGGGATCGACGACTACCGCGTGCAGAAGCGCGGCGGCAAGGGCATCAAGACGGTGAACCGCACTGAACGCACGGGTAATGTCGTCGCGCTGCTTGAAGTGCTCGCCGAAGACGAAGTCATGCTGATCACGCGTGGCGGGCAGATTATTCGGAGTCCCGTCAAGGACGTTCGAGTGGCGGGCCGCAATACGCAGGGAGTGAAGCTCATGAACCTCGAGCTCGGCGATGCGATCACCGCCGTGGCGCGCGTCGTGCCAGACGGTACGGACGACGCCGAGGGTGGCGAGGGTGGCGAGGAAGGCGAGGCCGCGGGGGATGACGGCCAGCTCGAGATGACCGAAGAGTGATCTTCGAAGTTCGTACGCCGCGCCGTTCGGCAGTGAGTCCCGCGAGGGACCGCCGCCGCCGTCGCGGTTTTACGTTGATCGAGCTGATTGTCGTGATCATCGTGCTCGGCCTGCTCGCCGGGCTGGTGGCACCGCAGATCTTTGGACGTGTATCAGAAGCGAAGAGCGTGACCGCGATGACGCAGATCGAGTTGCTCAGCGCGGCGCTCGACAGTTATCGGCTCGACAACGGCGGCTATCCGACAACGGAGCAAGGGCTAGCCGCGCTCCGTGACAAGCCAACGGCCGGCCCGGTGCCTGCCAACTGGCGTGGACCGTATCTCCGAAAAGACATTCCGCTCGATCCGTGGGGGCGCGCATACATCTACGCGATCCCCGGCACCCGCAACAAGACCGGCTTCGATCTCCTCTCCCTCGGCCGCGATGGCAAGCCCGGCGGCGTTGGAGAGGATGCGGACATCGTCGGACAGTAAGGGCGTTACGTCGATTCCATAAAAGCGCACTTTGTGACGGTTCCGGCCGCTCCGGTGAGTACGGCGCCTGTCACGGCCTCGATCAAGTGGCTTGACGGAATGAATAGAAATGGGGAATGTCCCTTTGGCGCATTAACGTCGCGCCGCAAGTCGAGTCCTATGTGGCAGGCTACGGAGGTTGGACCGATGAGTCACGATACGGCCGAACGGAACGAGACAACAGACACCGAAGTCGCCGCAGGCGCCGACGAGGTGCTCGCGCAGCGCGGTGATCGTCGATCGTTGCTCAAGCTTGGCGCGGCGGCTGTCGCCGGGCTAATGATCCCCGCCGTCGCCGGAGCTCAGGTGCGACGCAGGGGTCCCGATTCGCCGGAAGGCCGCATGCCGCAGCCGCAGGGCGCGATGCCGCGTCCGGCGGGCCTCGATCCATCGCTCAACTGGACGAGTGCACCGCTGCGCCTCGCCCGCCGCATCACGATGGGGCTCAACGACGCCGAGGCGACGCGTGCGATCAGCATGGGCTACGCGCAGTATCTCGAGTACCAGCTCGCCGCGGACGTCATCAACGATACGGCCGTTGACACATACGTTGCGACGACCTTCCCGCTGCTCGCGGGGGATGCCAACACGATCTACAACGCCGACAACGGCATGCTGCAGGCACAGGTGTCGTACGCCGGAATGTATCGAGGCGCGTTTTCTGGGCGGCAGCTCAAGGAACGCCTCGTCGAGTTCTGGTCGGATCACTTCAATATTGCATACAGTAAGGTCGGCTACCTCAAGGTAATCGACGATCGCGATGTGATTCGCGCGAACGCGATGACGACCTTTCCGCAGCTCCTGAAAGCGAGCGCCCACAGTGCGGCGATGCTCGCCTATCTCGATCAGAACACCAGCACCAAGACCTCACCGAACCAGAACTACGCGCGTGAGATCATGGAGCTGCACACCCT
>JAYVPN010000164.1:0-4160 GCA_043757365.1 Gemmatimonadota bacterium
ATCGATCCGCGGATCGGCGGCTACCTCCGCGCGGCGGTGGTCTACGAAGAGTCGTTTCGCTCCGAGCAGGGACAGTACACGAAGGACCTCGCACCGCTCGAGCGCGATCGACCGGCGAACACGAGACTCTATATTCTCAGAGCGGGGAGCGAGGGGATTCGCATGACCGCCATCAACTCGAAGACAGAAATCCAGTGCGATGTCTTCATGGGCGACAGCGCTACGTGGGCGTTCGGGTATGCCTACGATCGCGGGGCGCCACGCTGCGGCAAGATTCGGTAGCTTTCACGATTCACCGGGGCGACGATGCCCTGCCACGCCCACGAGGATTTCCGATGAGTACGATCCCGACACAGCTTCGCCGCGCCCTCACCGCCGCGACATTGCTCGTTCCCGCCGCCACGCTCGCCCAGGGCGGTGCCGCGCGCACGCCGCGCGCCGACAGCACGCGTGAAGCCACTATGCTCGATACGCGTGGCGAGACTACGCAGGCCCGCGCGATCTTCGACAAGCTGATTGCCTCAGCGCCCGATCCCGCGCAGAAAGCGGCCGCGCAGCGCGCCCTCGCGCTCTCCTACGCCTTCGACGGTGATTGCGCAAACGCTGCGAAGCTCGAAGATCAGGTGATCGCCTACTGGGTCACGCATGAGAGCACCGAACCGCAAAACGCCTACTATCAGCAGGGCGAGATGGCCAACGAAGCGGCCCGGGTATGCATTGATGCCGGCGATTTGACGATGGCGGAAAAATACTATCGCCGCGGCGCCGAGCTTGGACTCAAGGAACCGGCACCGAAGACGCACCCGAAATCATTGTGGGATTTTCGACTGTCGCACGCGCTCGCCCGCCTCGCCGCCCGCCGCGGCGACACGAGCGGCGCAGCACGGTACGTCGCCGACGCTCGCAAGATTCTCGATAGCGACAGCACGATGGCTGCCTCGCAGGAGCGGTTCTTCCCGTATCTGCAGGGGTACGTCGCCCTCTACACCGGCGATCTGACCGATGCTGACGCCGCGTTCACCAAGACGCTCGCGACGAAAGGCAATGAGAACGATCCGTTCTTCAATTATCTTGCCGGCGAAACGCAGGAACGGCTCGGGAATAAGGCGAAGGCGAAGGAGTACTATCAAAAGGCGTACGATTTGGCGACGGGGCATAATGCGCCGGGTGCTTTTGTTCGGCCGCGTGCTCGGAAGAAGTTGGGAGTTTGAGTGGGAGAACAGTGGGAGAACAGTGGGAGTTCTAGTGCGAGCAGCGAGTAGTAGACTGAGTGCGAGAGGCCTCACACTGGGCGATCGCGCTTTCGCCGCTCGATTCGCCGTGAGAAGTCGTTAGCTTTGAGGTTCGAGCAGCGCATCTCCCCACCGTCCCGGTCGCCGTGTCACGAGTCGTAGTCATCGGCGCCGGAGCGGCCGGGAGCATGGCGGCGATCTTCGCCGCGACGTCGGGCGCCGAGACGATTCTCCTCGAGCGCACCCGCGACGGCGGCCGCAAGATTCTCATCAGCGGCGGCGGACGTTGCAACGTGCTGCCGATGGTCCTTGACGAATCACGGTTCGTCACCGACTCGTCGCCGAATACGCTACGCAAGATCATTCGCTCGTGGCCGCTCGCCGAGCAGCGAACATTTTTCGAAGAGACACTCGGTATTCCGTTGTCGGAAGAGCCAGAGGCGCTCAAAGTCTTTCCGACCTCGCACAAGGCCCGCGATGTCCGCGACGGCTTGCTCAACTACGCTCGCGCGAAGGGTGTCGAGATCCGTCTCGACACCCAGGTCGTCGGCATCGCCCCTACCGCCACCGGCTGGCGCGTCGAGAACGAAGGCGGCGATTTCATCGACGCCGACGCGCTGATCGTTGCGACCGGCGGTCTCTCCGTCCCGAATACCGGAAGCGACGGCTTCGGCCTGCGCACGCTCGAAGCGCTCGGCCACACGATCCATCGCACCTACGCCGCGCTTACGCCGGTGACCGCCGATGCCCCAGAGTACAACGCGCTTTCTGGCGTCTCGCTCACCGTGACGCTCACCGCGATGTCCGCCGAGCGCAGCGCGTCACACACCGGCGGCTTTCTCTTCACGCATCACGGTTACAGCGGACCGGCACCACTGAACGTCTCGCACGTCGTGGTGCGCTCCCGCACCGAGCGGAGCTCGCCGGCGCACGTTCGCGTCCGGTGGACGCCGCTCGACGACGCGGCGTGGGAACAGCGGCTCAAAGGCGCCGGTGCTCGCACCGTCACCGGCGCATTGCGCGAGGAACTTCCCGACCGATTAGTGTCGGTGCTGCTGGCGATCGCCGACGTCGAACCGCATCGCCCGCTCGCCGAGCTGCGACGCGACGAACGTCTGCGGCTGATCGAGACGCTCGTGCGAGGCGAGCTCCCGTGGAACGGCGACGAGGGTTACAAAAAGGCGGAAGTCATGGGAGGCGGCGTCGCGCTCAACGAAATCGACCCGCGCACGATGGAGAGCCGCAAGCATCCCGGGCTCTTCATTTGCGGCGAAGTGCTCGACGCATTCGGGCCGATCGGCGGGTATAATTTCCTCTGGTCCTGGGCGACGGGCCGAGCCGCCGGAATCGGCGCCGCGGCAGTGTCAACATCGCGCCTTGTCTGAACGCGTCCAGAATTCGCACCCTCGGGTAATCGCATGACCAGCGACAAGCCCGCGACCGCCGGCCATCGCCAGGCGCGCATCGAAGCGTCACCGCGCTTCAACGGCCGCATCTTCGTCAACACGCATCCCATTGCGCTCGGCCTGAAGCCGGGCGTCGAACGGCCGTCGCTGAAATCGTTCATCTTCGGGGGCGAGGGACGCGTGCCGGCGGGCCCGCTGCCGATTGAGAATCCGCTCGCGCGCTGGAACACGCCGAATGAAACCGGGCTTCGCGTGACGCGGCTGGTCCATTCGACGCTGCTCATCGAGATCGACGGCGCACGGATTCTCACCGATCCGGTGTGGGCACGGCGCGCATCACCGGTCGCGTTCGCCGGCCCGAAGCGCTTCCATGCGCCACCGGTACCGCTCGCCGCATTGCCGCTGCTCGATGCCGTCATCGTCTCGCACGACCACTACGATCATCTCGATCGCGCGACGATTTACGCGCTCGCCAAAACACCGGTTCCGTTCGTCACCTCACTCGGCCTCGGCGCGACGCTCGAAAAGTGGGGCGTTCCCGCGGACCGCATCACCGAACTCGACTGGTGGGAGTCGACGACGGTACGCGGGGTCGTCGTCACTGCCGCGCCGTCCCAGCACTTCTCGGGACGCGGCCTCACCGATCGGAACGCCACGCTCTGGTCCTCGTTCAACCTTCGCGGCCCGACCCGCGACTTTTTCTACGGCGCCGACAGCGGTCTCACCGACGAGTATACCGAGATCGCCGCGCGCCTCGGACCGTTCGACATGGTCTCGCTCGAGATCGGTGCCTGGCATCCGGCGTGGGGCGACATTCATCTGGGCCCGACGAACGCGATCAGCGCCTATCGCATGCTCGGCAGCGGGGTTCTGCTGCCGATTCATTGGGGGACGTTCAATCTCGCTGGGCATCCCTGGACGGAGCCGGCCGAGACGATTCTCCGCGGCGCCGCGGCAGCGGGAATCCGCCTCGCGATGCCGAAGTATGGCGAACCGGTGGAACCGTCGCGCCTCGGCGACGTCGATCCGTGGTGGCGTGCGGTACGCTAACCTTTCGCCAGCGGCGATCCTTCTGCACTTTCTAAAATCCCTCATCGTGGAATCCTGATGCGCAACGTTGCCCGGCTCCTCGTTCTGTCGATCTTTCCCGCGCTCCTTAGCGCGCAAGCACCCGACGCGCGCATCGACCGTTTGAAAACCGAACTCGCCAAAGCCATCGACAGCAAAGCGAAGTTCGCCCAACAAATGGTCGATCAAGTGTTCTCGTTCGGCGAGCTCGGCATGCAGGAAGTCGAGACGTCGAAATATCTCGCCGACATCCTTGAAAAGAATGGCTTCACGATCACGCGCGGCGTCGCCGGTATCCCCACCGCGTGGACCGCACGCTGGGGGACCGGCTCGCCGGTCATCGCGCTCGGCTCCGACATCGACGGCATTCCGCAGGCGAACCAGAAGCCCGGCATCGCCGGTCACGACCGGATGGTGAACGGCGCCCCAGGTCATGGCGAAGGACATAACAGCG
>JAYVPN010000165.1:0-4142 GCA_043757365.1 Gemmatimonadota bacterium
CGCATACCAGATACAATGCGCTGATTCGCCGCGTCGTCAGCTTCCAACGAGCGGCCGCGTGCGCGAGCTAGCCGACGTGGATGCGATGCTCGCTCACGGGCTGATCAGTCGCGATGCGGTCCGTCGCATGTTCGCCTAGATGGCGCCCGAGCTCTACCGATTCCCGGCCATCGATCCGCCGTCGTTTCGAGGCGCGGTGGACGCGGTGCTTCCCCCGTGATCAGCAGCGGGCAGCGACTGAACTCCGCCCTCGCCGACCGCTACCGAATCGAGCACGAACTCGGCGCGGGCGGTATGGCCACAGTGTATCTCGCGCACGACCTCAAGCACGAGCGCGAAGTCGCGATCAAGGTGCTCCACCCAGACCTAGGCGCCGCACTCGGCAGCGAGCGGTTCTTAAGCGAGATCAAAACCACTGCAAAGCTGCAGCATCCGCATATTCTCCCGCTCCTCGACAGCGGCGAGGCCGACGGACTGCTCTACTATGTGATGCCACTCGTCACCGGCGAGACGTTGCGGGCGCGCCTCGAGCGAGAGCGCCAGCTCCCGATCGCCGACGCGGTGCGCATCGCGCGCGAAGTTGCTGGCGCACTCGACTATGCACATCGCCACGGCGTGATCCACCGCGATATCAAGCCCGAGAACATTCTCCTGCACGATGGAAGCGCGCTCGTCGCCGACTTCGGCATCGCGCTCGCGGTGCAGACCGCTGCCAGCACGCGCATGACGCAGACGGGGCTCTCGCTCGGCACGCCGCAGTACATGAGTCCCGAGCAGGCGATGGGCGAGCGGACGATCGACGCGCGGAGCGACGTGTACGCACTCGGCGCGGTCACCTACGAAATGCTCACGGGGCAGCCGCCATTCGTTGGCGCGACCGTGCAGGCGATCGTCGCGAAGGTGCTCACCGAGCGACCGGCTTCCATTCGCACCACGCGCGAGACGGTACCCGCTCACGTCGAAGCCGCCGTGATGACCGCGCTCGCAAAGCTCCCCGCCGATCGGTTCGCCGATGCGAAGAGTTTTGCTGATGCGCTCACCGACGCGCGGTTTACATCGTCTGCGGTGTCACTTTCTGTTGATCTCGCGAACGGATCGTCATCTGCTGCGATGCGTCGCACGATGATGACAGCGGGCGTTGTCACCATCGCGAGTCTCGCACTCGCCGCGTGGAGTTGGCGGCGCGGTGCCGCCGAGCCAATGCCGCTGGTGCCGCTCACTCTCGACGTGCCGAGCAGCGTCACGGATCTCGCCCGCTTCGCCGTCTCGGCCGACGGCAGGAGCTTCGCCTTTGCGACAGAGGAGGGAATCCAGCTACGCGATGCCGGGCAGCGCGAGTATCGTGTATTGAAAGGGACGAAGGCGAGCGAATCACCCGCCTTCTCGCCCGACGGCGAGTGGATCGCGTACTCGGACGGCGGAGTGTTGCGCAAGACATCCATCGCTGGCGGCGCCTCACTCTCGTTGATTCCAAATGATTCCATACGCGCCGGCCGCGTATCGTGGGGCGACGACGGCACCATCGTCTTTGAGACAGGAGGGCGACTTGGGCTGATCTCGCCAAACGGCGCGCTCCGGATTCTCATCAGGGCACGGGGCGCCCAACAGCCACGGATGACCCCGGACGGGCGCGCCGTGTTGTACGTGAATCAGCAACGCGGGTCGAAGTTGATGTACTTCGACCTCGCTGCCGACACCGCCTTCGTGCTGCTCGACGGCGCGGCGGAAGCGCAGTATTTGCCTACAGGGCAGCTCATCTACGCGTCGACGCTCGGCGGCCTTTACACGATCCGATTCGATCCGAGCCGCCATGCGGTGAGCGGCACACCGACTGCCGTGATCCTCGACATGCAGCCCAATGGTGGCGTAGCGCCCTTCGTGGTGACGCGGAGCGGCACGCTGGTGTACCGCGCCGGGGTGGACGCCGAGTCGCGCGTGCTGTTGCGCAGCGCGCAGGGAAAGGTGGATACACTCCCCCTCACATCACGGATCATCAGCTACCTGCGCTTCTCCCCGAATGGGCGACAGTTTGCGTTTTCCATTGGGTCGACGCGCGGCACCAACCGCCATGTGGCGCTGTATGATTTCTCACTTGGAACGTTGACGTACTTCACGAATGCCGGTGGCGGCCACTCACCGGTCTGGTCGCCGGATGGCAGCCGACTCGCATGGACGATGGAGGGGCCGGAGACGAACGCGGAAGATCTCGTCGTCCAGCCGATTGATCAGAGCCGTCCCCCGATGCGCATGCCCGCGCTTCCCAACGATCAGCACGCGACCGCGTGGCCGTCCGACTCGATGCTCGTCTTCTCGACGGGCGGGGGAAATCGTACGCTCGGCGCGACCGAGAGCCGCGCCAGCTCCAGCATCGTGAATCCGCTGACGGGTACCGACGTGCGCGAGTACCTCAATCCGCTGTGGGGGGAGTATGACGTCGCGGTCTCCCCCGACGGACAGTGGGCCGCCTACACGTCGAATGAATCCGGGCAGGAGGAGATCATGGTGCGACGCTTCCCGCGCGCCGACGAAGGCGGCAAGTGGAAAATCTCGAGTGAAGGTGGAAATCTGGCGCGCTGGTCCGCCGATGGCAGAACTATCTACCACCTCGATCGTGGCCGCACGAGTATTCGCGCCGTCGGCGTGACGCCGGGAAATAACTTTTCGGTCGGCGCCAGTTCGGTAGTGATGACGGCTCGTCAGTTCGGAGGCGCGTGGGACGTGGACCGAAAGACCGGGCGCATTGCTGTCACCGTTCCCGTCTCCACGGCAGGAGCGCGCATCGTGGTGATGCAGAACTGGCGGGATGCGTTTTCGCGGAGTAGCAAGCAATGAGCGAGGTGATCGCTGGCCTCGGCGATGCGAGCATTTCGCGCTGATGCCACTCACGCTCGAAGCGCAAGGGTTGCGCCACCGCTACGGTGACACGGTCGCGCTCGATGGCGTATCGCTCGCGATTGCCGCTGGCTCCGCTGTCGCACTGGTGGGCGAAAGCGGTTCCGGCAAGACGACGCTCCTTCGCGCCTTTAATCGCATGATCGTCTGCAAGAGCGGACGCGTGCTCGTTGGAGGGGCGCCGGTCGATGCAATCGCGCCGGAGCTGTTGCGCCGGCGGATCGGGTACGTGCCGCAGCAGGGCGGACTGCTTCCGCAGTGGACTGTGCGGCAGAATGTCGCTCTCGTACCGCGGCTCACCGGCGCGGGCGACGGCGCGGCGGCGGTGGACGACGCGCTCGCGCTCGTGGGCCTCGAGCCGGCGCGATTCGGAGGCCGCTATCCGTACGAACTCTCCGGTGGACAGCGACAACGCGTCGCGCTCGCTCGGGCGCTCGCGGCCGAGCAGGAGGCGCTGCTGCTCGATGAACCGTTCGGAGCGCTCGACGCGATCTCGCGCTCCGAGGCACACGAGGCGTTCGAGCGTGTGCGGGTGGCGCGTGGTTTCACGACGCTTCTGGTGACGCACGATCTCGCGGAGGCGGCGCGTCTCGCCGATCACGTTGTCGTGATGCGCGATGGACGGATCGAGCAGGCGGGAATGATGGGCGCGCTGCGCGAGTCCCCCGCGACCCCGTACGTGGCTGAGCTCTTCGCGCGCGCGGCCGCTGCGCACGTCGCGTTGGCGCGCGCGTGAGTTCGATCAGATTCAGTGCTGCGATGCGGCGCGCGTCCCGGCTCGGCGTACTGCTGGCCGTCGCGACGCGAACTGTGTCCGCGCAAGCTGCACCTGCGGCCATCCGATCACCCACTGCCGCGGTCGTCGTCGCTTCGAAACCTTTCGGCGAGTCGTATCTCCTCGCCGAGCTGTTCGCGCAACTCCTCGAGTCGCGCGGCATCGCGGTCGAACGGAAGCCCGGTCTCGGTGCGACCGAGATTGCGTTCGCCGCGCTGCGCACCGACGTGATCGGCGTCTATCCCGAATACACCGGGACGGGACTGCTAGTGGTGCTGCGCGACTCGATCGACACCGCGCTCCGCGCCGACCCGCGGGCGACGTATGCGAGAGTTGCCACGGAATCAGCGGCGCGTTTCGGCGTGCGCTGGCTATCGCCGCTCGGCTTCCAGAATACTTTTGCAATTGCCGTGCGGCGCGAGACGGCCGACCGGCTCAAGCTGCGCACTATCTCGGATCTGGCGCGCGAAGGCGG
>JAYVPN010000166.1:0-4136 GCA_043757365.1 Gemmatimonadota bacterium
TGTGTGCGAGAGCAGTCGACCACCTCTCGCACCCGATCTACTACTCGCTGCTCGCACTAGAGCTCCCACTGTTCTCGCACTCCCACTGTTCTCGCACCCGCACTCTCTCCCACTCCCACTCGCACTCGCATTGATAAACAAACTCCTAATCGCCAACCGCGGCGAAATCGCCCTTCGAGTCGTTCGAGCCTGCCGTGAACTCGGCGTAAAAAGCGTCGCCATCTACAGCGATGCCGACTCCCACTCTCCGCATGTCCGCGAAGCCGATGAAGCCGTTCGGATCGGTCCACCGCCGAGTAGTGAAAGCTATCTCCTCGGTGACGTCATCATCGCCGCAGCAAAGAAGGTTGGCGCCGACGCGATTCATCCCGGCTATGGTTTTCTCAGCGAACGCGATTGGTTCGCCCGCGCCGTGCGTGATGCCGGACTGATCTGGGTCGGTCCGCCCGCCGAAGCCATCGCCGCGATGGGCTCGAAAACCGCGGCGCGCACACTCGCGATCCAACACGATGTCCCGATCGTCCCCGGATCGACCGAAGCGCTCAAAGACGCCAAAGAAGCCGCGACGATCGCCAAGAAGTTCGGGTATCCAGTGCTGTTGAAGGCCGCCGCCGGTGGTGGCGGCAAAGGCATGCGTGTCGTCCGCGCCGAGAGTGAAATCGCGAGCGCGCTGGATTCCGCGAAACGCGAAGCGAAGAATGCGTTCGGCGACGACGCCGTATACGTCGAGAAGTACATCGAAGGCCCGCGCCACGTCGAGATCCAGATTCTCGCCGACTCACACGGTCACTGTATCTCGCTCGGCGAGCGTGAATGCTCGGTGCAGCGCCGTCATCAGAAGATGATCGAGGAAGCGCCGAGCGTGGCCGTCTCGCCGGAACTCCGTGCGCGCATGGGCGCGGCGGCGGTGCGGGCGGCCAAGGCCGCCGGCTATGTGAATGCCGGAACCTGCGAATTTTTGCTCGATAAGAGCGGCGAATTCTATTTTCTCGAGATGAACACGCGCATTCAAGTCGAACATCCGGTGACCGAGCTGGTGACCGGACTCGATCTTGTGCAGTGGCAGATTCGCATCGCATCGGGCGAGGAACTGCCGTTCAAGACGCCATTCACGCCGCGCGGCTGGGCGATCGAATGCCGGATCACGAGTGAAGATCCGGCCAACGGCTTTCTTCCGTCGACCGGCCGCATTCGGTATCTGCATGTCCCGACCGGCCCTGGTGTGCGCTGGGATTCCGGTATCGAGACTGGCAGCGACGTTGGACTCTTTTACGATCCGATGCTGGCGAAGCTTATCGTCTGGGGCGGAACGCGCGAGCAGGCGGTGCAGCGGATGCATCGCGCCCTCCTCGAACTCACGATCGACGGCGTCGAAACATCCCGCGAGTTTCATCTGCGCGTGATGGAAGACGAAGAGTTCCGCGCCGGCGCGATCGAGATTCAATGGCTCGAGCGGCGGCTGCCGTCGCTGCTCGCGGTGGCGCCGTCGCGTGCGGCGATCGAGGCGGCGGCGATTGCCGCCGCGTTGATCGCCGCACACGATCGCGGTGGTTCGTCGTCGGTGGCGACGACAACCGGAGCCGCGACACGGACGGAATCGGCGTGGCAACGACTCGCCCGTACCGGCGCACTGCGACCGTCGTGAGCGGACGACCACGCTCCGGGCAACGGGGCCAACGACGCGATCGTTCGTCACCGCGCGCGAGTTCGCCGGTGTCGCCGGCCGTCTCGATGACGCTCGATATCGCGTCGATCGCTGCCGGCGGCGATGGCGTCGCGCGTCACGACGGACTCGTCGTCTTCGTGCCGCGCACGGCGCCCGGTGACCGCATCGTGGCGCGCGTCACGCCGCACGGCAGAATGGGGCGGGGCCTCCTCGACACAATCGAGCAACCGTCCGACGATCGCGTGACGCCGGAATGTCCGCACTACGAGCGCGACCGCTGCGGCGGCTGTCAGCTGCAGCACATGTCGCTCGCCGCACAGCACAACGCGAAACGCGAAATCATTCGTGACTCGATGCAACGGATCGGCAAGCGGGACGTCGTGCTTCCCGAACTGCGGAGCGGCGCGAGTCCGTGGCGGTATCGGCGGAAGCTGACGTTGGCGCTGCGCCGCGGTGTGGGTGGCGCCGAGGGATGGACGGCTGGCCTTCACGCCTACGACGACCCGGAGCACGTCTTCGCGCTCGACGATTGTCACATCGCTGACCCGCGACTGATGAACATCTGGCGGGAAATACTCAACGCAGCGCCGCTCCTCCCCGACGCACTCCGGCTGCGCGGCTCGGTGCGGCTGCTCGGTGCGGACGCGGCATTTGTGCTCGAGGGCGGCGCGCACTGGCCGTCTCACGCCGACTTTTTCGCGCGGGTCCCGCAAGTCGGCGCGCTCTGGTGGGTGAACGACGACGGCGCGCGCCGGTTGCTCGACGATCGCCGCTTGCACGCCGAACCCGGCGCGTCGTTCGTGCAGGTGAATCCGGCGGTGGCGATGGAGTTGCAGGCGCTGGTGATCGAGCGCGCGGCGTCGTACGCGCCGGCGCGCGTCGTCGATGCGTACGCCGGCGCCGGCGACGCCGCGCACGCGCTCGCGCAGCGCGGCATCGCCGTCACGGCGATTGAACTCGACGATGAAGCGAGCATGTACAGTAGCGCGCGCCTTCCGGCCGGCTCGTCGGCCGTGCAGGCCCGGGTCGAGGACGCGCTCGAGGCGGCGCTTCCGGCCGATGTGGTGATTCTCAATCCGCCACGCGCTGGCGTCGATGCGCGCGTCACCGCACTGCTCGCCGCGACGGTGCATGGGCCATCGTCGCCGCGGGCGATTATCTATGTGAGCTGCGATCCGGCGACGCTCGCCCGCGACGTCGGCCGATTGCCTGGCTGGCGCGTCGCAGCACTCACCGCGTTCGATATGTTTCCTCAGACCGCGCACATCGAAACCGTCTGCGAGCTCGTTCCCGAGCTCGTCCCCGAGGGAGCCCCGTGAAATACATCGTCGATATTGCCGGTAGCCGCGTCGAAGTTGACATCGACGGCGACTACGTGCGCGTCGACGGCGGCGCGCCACAGACCGCGCATCTTTCCGACATCGCCGGTACACCGGTGCGTCTTGTCACGATCGGCGACGCGGTCCATCGCGTCGTCGCCCGCCGCGACGGCGCGCGCGGACGCTACGTGCTCAATCATGACGGCCATCGGTACGAAGTGGACGCGCTCGACGAACGGACACGGGCCATCCGCGACCTCTCCGCCGCGGCCGGCGGCGCGACCGGCCCGCAACCACTGAAGGCGCCGATGCCGGGGCTCATTGTCCGCGTAACCGTCGTCGTCGGCGATACGGTGTCCGCCGGGCAGGGGATCGTCGCGATGGAAGCGATGAAGATGGAAAACGAGCTCCGGGCGCCGGCTGCCGGGGTCGTCAAGGCGGTCCACGCCAAGCCGGGAACAGCGGTTGAAAAAGGGGCGCTGCTGGTGGAGTTCGAGTAGGGCGGGACTCGTGAGGCGGTCACAGCTGTCTTGAAATACAACAGCGAGTGTACGGCTTACCGTTGTCCGTTCACCGTTTACGGTGCCTCGGAGTGGGGGCGGAGTAACCGCAACCGGTAAACGGACAACCGTGTACCGTAAACTCGCCGTTGCACTTACGCAGTTCTGCCCATTGACCAACCCTCAAAGTCTGCCTATCTTCACAGACTGTCCAAAAACGCCTTCACTGGCGGCCGAGACCCGGGTTGCATTCCGCACCGGTGAGGCGCACGACGTCACACAGCTTTCTTTTCATGTCAACGTACACGGCACGACCGTCCGACATCGAACACAAGTGGTACATCGTCGATGCGGAAGGCATGGTTCTCGGTCGCCTCGCGACCGAAGTCGCGCGAATCATCCGCGGCAAGCACAAGCCCACCTTCACGCCGCACATGAACACCGGTGACAATGTCATCGTGATCAATGCGTCGAAGGTCAAGGTCACCGGCCGCAAGGCCGAGCAGAAGACCTACTTCTATCACACCGGCTATATGGGCCACGATCGGCAGGTGCCGTTCGCGACCATGCTCGCGAAGCATCCGGAACGCATCATCGAGAAGGCCGTGCACGGCATGCTGCCGAAGAACGCCCTCGGTCGCAATCAGCTGC
>JAYVPN010000167.1:0-15654 GCA_043757365.1 Gemmatimonadota bacterium
CAGCGCGACAAGCTGCCGACGCCGCGCCAGATCGGCACGCTGATGCTGCTCGGCGTGCTCGGGCATGGCGTGTATCAGGCGTTCTTCATCCAGGGGCTCGCCCGCACACGTGCGGGCACGGCCTCGCTCGTCATCGCTGCGAGCCCGGCGGTCATCGCGATCGTCGGTCGCCTCTTCGGTGTCGAGCGCGTGACGAAGCGGCAGGTCATGGGGATTCTCGTCTCGATCTCCGGCGTCCTCCTCGTGATCGTCGGCTCGGCGACGTCGAGCGAAGGACAGGCGAGCGTCATCGGCGATCTGCTGATTCTCGTATCGGTCGTTGCGTGGGCGTTTTATACCACATGGCTCCGTCCCTTCACGCATCGGATCGACGGCGTGCAGATCGCGGCCTGGACGCTCGCCGGCGGTACGATCCCGATGGCGCTACTCGCCGCGCCGGCGATGATGCGCGCGAATTGGGTTGCGGTGACACCGCTGACGATCGGCGCCATCCTCTACAGCGGCCTGATGGCGTTGGGGCTCGCGTACCTTTTCTGGTATCGCGGCGTGCGCGTCATCGGTCCGACGCGCACCGCAATGTTCTCCAACCTGCAGCCGATCGTCGCCGTCGCGGTGAGCTGGCCGCTCCTCGGCGAGGTGCCGACGCTTTTTCAGGGTATCGGCGCCGTCGGCGTCGTCGTCGGCGTACTCCTTACGCGCTCCAGTGGCGACGCGCCCGAACCGGCGCACGGCGAATAGATGAAGAAGATTGCCCTCTTCGATATCGACGGCACGATCATGCTCACGAAGGGAACCGGGCGCCGATCGATGGAGCTCGCCTTCCTCGAAGTGTTCGGCGTCGTCGGCCCTTCGGACTACCGCTACGACGGCAAGACCGACAAGCAGATCGTGCGCGAGTCGATGCGCCTCGCGGGCGTCCGTGACGAGGTCATCACCGAGCGCATGGACGCGGTGATGGAACTCTACCTGTCGAATCTTTTCGCGGTGCTCGACCGTCCGGATCACGGCTCGTTCTTGCTTCCGGGAGTCGCCGAGTTGCTCGACGCGGTCGAGGCACACGATGAAATCGTCCTCGCGCTGCTCACGGGAAATGTCGAACGCGGCGCGGCGCGAAAACTTCGCTCGGTCGGCGTCGATCCGACGCGATTCCAGTTCGGAGCTTTTGGCAGTGATCACGAACACCGGCCGGAGCTGCCGGCGATCGCGCGCGCCCGCGCGAGCGCGGCACTCCAGCGCGAAGTCTCCGGCGCGGAGTGCGTGATCATCGGCGACACGCCGAACGATGTGGCGTGCAGTCGGCCGATCGGCGGACGAGCGATCGCTGTCGCGACTGGATCGTACGATGTCATGGCGCTCCGCGCCTGCGAGCCCGAAGCGGTCTTCGCGGACCTCACCGATACAGATGCGGTGATCCGGGCGATTCTCGATGCGTGAAGTCGAACTGAAGTCGGTGGTCGCCGATCCCGACGCGGTCATCGCGGCGCTCAGTGCGGCCGGCGCCGAGCGTACCTTCGCAGGCCGTCTGATCGATCGGAGGTACGACACGCCGACGCGGACGCTCGCGGTGCGCGACGACGTGCTGCGGCTCCGGCAGTACGTGACCGACGCCGGCGAGAGCGCGCATCTCGATTTCAAGGGCCCGACGGACTACGACAACGGCTACAAAGTGCGCGAGGAACTCTCGACCGGACTCTCCGACGCGGCGACGCTCGCGCTGATGCTCGAACGGCTGGGTTATGTCGTCACGCGCGAGATCGACCGCGAGATCACGCAGTTCGTCTGCGCCGGCGCGACGGTGCGTATCGAGCGCTATCCGCGCATGGACACGCTCGTCGAAATCGAGGGGACGCCGGAGACGATCGAAGCCGCGATCGCCGTCACCGGGCTCGCGCGCAGCGGATTCAGCAGCGCGCGACTTCCCGATTTCATTCAGCGATTCGAAGCGCGCACCGGCGAACGCGCCGCGATCTGTCGCCGCGAACTCACGGGTGACTACCGGTACAGTGCGACGGATGCCTGACGCGACGTCGTTCGAGCTGCCGGAATTCACGCGATCGCTGCGGGCGTTCGCGGCGATCGCCTCGCTCGGCAACCCGGATCACGATCGCTGGTTCGCGCCGTTGCTCGCCGCGCGCACGTCGGCGGCCCGCGTGCAGGGGATCGAGGGGTACGTCGCGGCGTTCGACGCCGCGCGACTGCGCAAAGCACTGCTCGACGCGCTCACGCAGATGGCGACCGTACGCTTTAAAAAGAGCGCACCCGATCGCCGGGCGCTCGAAGCCTTGCTCGAAGAGCTGTGCGAGCCGGCATTCACGGCGCTCGTTGGTGTCGAGAACGCCGCTCGCGGACTTCGGCCCGACTCCAACCTCACGCCTACCGATGCCCAGACGGCGTGGACGGCGGCCGTGCAATCGCTGTTCGATGCCGCCGACCGGTCATGGAGTGCGATGCTCACCGCATTGCGCGACTATCCCATCAAAGGCGCGCGCCCACGCGACCGCGACCGCGGCGGTGACGCCGCGACGGCGCTGCTCCTCGTGCTCGCGCTCGGCGGTGCATCGATTCGCGCTGAAGCACAGCACGTCACGCTTCGCGTTGCCGGCGTCCGAGCGGATTCGTTACGCGCGAAAGGATTCGACGTCGTCGGCATCGAGAACGGCACGCCGCTCGTCGTCGTCGATGCCGCCGAGCGCGCCCGGATGCAGTCGCTCGGGTACAGCGCGAGCGAGCGGCCGGTAGCCGGTGTGTCGTCGCAACGCGGGCTCGCGCTGCAGCTGACGAGCACGCGCATCTATCGCAGTTACGACGATCCACAGCGCGGTATCCGTGCATTCATTGATTCGCTGGCGCGCGTGAACACACGCGTTTCGGTGGATACGGTGGGGCGCTCGTACGAAGGCCGCCCGATGCTCGCCGTGAAAATCGGCGCGAAGGGTGACAGCCCGACGCGGCCGAACGTGCTCTTCATGGCCGCGTATCACGCCCGCGAATGGGCGGCGACGGAGATGGCGCTCCGTCTCATCACGTATCTCGCCACAGCGCCGTCGTCGAATGCGCGGGTCGATTCGCTGCTCCAGTCGCGCGACATCTGGATCATC
The DNA here is from genome assembly GCA_043757365.1 of Gemmatimonadota bacterium. Classification (GTDB taxonomy): domain Bacteria; phylum Gemmatimonadota; class Gemmatimonadetes; order Gemmatimonadales; family Gemmatimonadaceae; genus Fen-1231. The sequence continues at coordinate 3,099 of JAYVPN010000167.1, forward strand.
CCCGTCGCCAATCCCGACGGCTATCAGTATACGTTTACCGCCGACCGCTTGTGGCGAAAGACGCGCTCACCGCAGGCGGGCGGCGCGTTCGGCGTCGACATGAACCGGAATCATCGCTCCAACTGGGGGCTCGACAACGTCGGTTCGTCGAACGAACCGTTCTCGGAGGTCTATCGCGGCACATCGCCGGCGTCGGAAATCGAAGTGCGCAATATCGAGAGTTTTCACGCGGCGCATCCGCCGGTCGTCGCGCTGAGCTACCATACTTTCGCCGGGCTGATCCTCTTTCCACCGGGCTCCACGTCGGGGCCGCTCTCTGCCGATCTGCCGGTCTACCGGACGCTCGCTGGCGTCAATCTGCGGAGTGCGGTGATCGACCACCTCCCCGGATCGGTGCGCTCCTTCTACTCGCCGAACACTTCGTGGACGCTATATCCGACGAACGGTGAATACAACGATTGGGCCGCGCGGCAGTATGGGACGATCGGCTTCACGCCGGAAATCTCGAGCGGCTATGCCCTCAATGGCTACTACGGCTTCGAGTTTCCGGACGACGAAGCGCAGCTCGCGCAGCTTTTTCAGGACAATCTCCCGTTCGCGCTCGATGTCATCGAGAGCGCGCGCGATCCACTCGGCTACGCGAGCCCGACGACGTTCGGTCGCGCCTCGCGCGTCACGCTCGAGAGCGTCTCGCCCGACATCCGCGTGACGGTGCCGAGCGCCGCCGCACCGACGACCACACTTTCGGCGCCGACGCCGCTCTCGTTCCGCCTCGATACGACCGCCGGCGGGAAGTACACGCGCCGCCTCATCGCCAGCGCCGGTGGAAGGCCGAAAGTGCTGACCGTGGCGAGCGGTGGCTTCACCAGCACCTTTAGTGTGCTGCTCGCGAACGGCGCCGAAAAAGATGAAGCGGGGTGGACCGCCACGCGTTTCACCGTCGATTCGTCGAGCGTCGTTGCCGGGAAATATTCATGGGCGACGACCGGTGCCGGTGATTTGAAGTCGCCGGTCATCACGATGCCGGCCGATGTCGACACGGTGTCGATCATGTTCTGGAATAAGTACGACGGCAGCGGCTTCTCCGAGAATCCGTACGGTCGCGTGCTGCTCTCGAGCGACGGCGGCGCGACGTTCGTGCCGGTGCTTCGGGTGCAGGGCGCCGCGCCGGTCTGGTATCCGGAGCGCGCGACCGTCGGCGGCGTGAAGGGCAAGAAGCTCGTCGTCGATTTCGCGCCGAACGGGCTGAGCTGGAACCTCGACGAAATCGCAGTCGTCGCGCACACGGCGACCATCGCCGTTCCGGTTGGCAACGGGACAGTGCTCAAGCCGTCCGAAAATCCGGTGCGCCGCGGTATCGTCTATTTCACCTGGCCGTTCGCCACGCCGGCGGGAGATCTTCAGGCGTTCGATTTCAGTGGGCACGCCGTCTGGAAAACGACCGTCACGAACGGCGGGATCATCGGCTGGGACATCGCCGCCGCCGGATTGCCGAATGGTGTCTACGTCGTCGTCGCCCGCAGCGGAGGTAAGACCGTGCGCCTCAAACTGTTCGTGGTCCGCGACGGCCGATGATCGTCGGTATCGGGATCGATCTCGTGGAGATCGCGCGCGTCGAACGGATGCTCACCGACAAAGGCGATCACGTCATCGACCGGCTCTTTTCGGCGGATGAGGCGGCGTACGCGATGGCGCGCGCCAAACCGGCGATGCACTTGGCGGCGCGACTCGCGGCCAAAGAAGCGGCGTTCAAGGCCTTGAGCGGAACGGACGATGCTCGGCTCATCGGCTGGCGTGAAGTCGCCGTCGTTCGCCACGACGGGCAGTCGCCGACGCTGGTCTTCACCGGTCGCGCCGAAGCCCGGGCTCGGGAGCTGGGCGTCGACAAAGTGTGGCTTTCCCTCAGCCACACCGACGCGACCGCCAGCGCCGTCGTGATCCTCGAACGGCCCTGAGCTCACGAGTTTCGCGAAGCTGTACGAATACCAGTAGCGCGCTTCCCGATAGGTCTACTAGGTTACGTGCATATGCTTATGAGAACCATTCTCAACTATTCCATCGCCGTCTTGGCGCTGTTCAACGCGCCGTCCGCAGACGGTCTTCAGGAACCGCCGGCGAAGCGTTTGTCGGCCATCGTTGGCGTCGCCGTCGAAGAGTACGGGAAGGGCGTCGATGCGAAGGGCCAACTGATCTCGTCCACCGAGTTCGACGAGGCTACCGGCTTCCTGCGTGACGCGAAAGACGTCGCCAAGCGCCTGACTTCGCCGAACGCCGACGCGGTGCGCGTGCTCCTCGATTCGATCAGCAACGCTGCGGCGCGCCGCGCCGCACCGGCCGAGCTCGCGGCGATCCATCTCAGGTTCATGAAGGCACTCGGCGCCGAAGGGGCGCTCGATTTCCCCAAGAAACTCGCGACCCTCGCACAGGGCAAGGCGATCTTCGAGCAGAACTGTCTCGCCTGTCATGGCGCGACCGGTGCCGGCGACGGACCGCGCGCCGCCGAGCTCACGCCGCATCCCGCCGCCATCGGCAACAGCTCGACGATGCACGACCGGACGCCGGCGCTGATGTACCGGATCGTCTCGGTCGGTGTCCAGGGGACGATGATGGTCGGCTGGAGTTCGAAGCTCAGCTCCGACGAACGGTGGGCGGTGGTGCAGTATGTGAACTCGCTGCGCGCCAACGATCTCGAACGAAAGGCCGGAGAGTCGCTGATCGCGGGACTCTGCAAGGACTGCAACAGCTCCCATCCGCCGGTCGCCAAGACGTACGCTTGGCAAGCCGAGCACAGCGACGACGAAATCGCGGCGCTGATCAAGAACGGCGCCGCCGCCGTCGGCATCAAGGATGGCGCGAAGTTCACGCGTGACCAACTGGCAAGCACGATCGCCGCGCTCCGCGCCTCGCCGGTCATCGGCGAAACCGGTGCTACCGTCGACGTCGCGCCTGCCGACAGCGCCGACCCGCGCACAGCGGCCCGTCAGTCGATCCGATTGATCAACGATGCGCTCGCGGCGGCGAAGGCCGGCAAGCCGAGCGACGCCGGCGACCTCGCATTCGACGCGTACATCGCCTTCGAACCGCTCGAGGGACAGGCCCGCATGCGGAATCCGGGTCTCGTCGCGCAGATGGAGCGCAACTTCGCCGACTTCAAGGGAGCGGTGAAGGCCAATGATCTCGCCGCGGCCGCCGAGGCGCGGGACAAGATCGAGAAGAACATGCCTGCGGTGCTCGAGCTCGCCGGCCCGACGACGACGACGTGGGGCGTCTTTCTCGAGTCGTTCCTGATCATCGTGCGCGAGGGCTTCGAGGCGATTCTCGTCATTGGCGCTGTTGTCGCGTTCCTGATCAAGACGGGGAACCGGAAGCGGCTGAAGGACATCTGGATCGGCTCGTTCGCTGGTCTTGCCGCGAGCGCCGTGCTCGCGGTCGCGCTGCGCACATTACTCGCGGCGGTTCCGGCGAGCCGCGAGATCATCGAGGGCGCGACGATGCTCGTTGCCGTCGTCGTGCTGTTCAGCGTGAGTTACTGGCTGCTCTCGAAGATCGAGGGCGCGAAGTGGCAGAAGTTCATTCGCGAGAAGGTGAATGCGGCGCTGTCGGAAGGCGGGAGTTTTGCGCTGACCGCGGTCGCATTCCTCGCCGTCTTCCGTGAGGGCGCGGAGACCGCGCTCTTCTATCAGGCGCTGTTCACGCGCGGCGAGAATGTCGCGATGCCGGTGGCGACGGGACTCGTCCTCGGCTTCGCGGTACTCGCGGTGATCTTCACGCTCTTCTACCGCTTCGGAGTGAAAATCCCGATGCGGCCGTTCTTCGCCGTCACCGGCGGCCTCCTCTATTACATGGCGTTCGTTTTTGCCGGCAAAGGGATCAAGGAACTGCAGGAAGGCAACGCGATCTCGCAGACGCAGATCCCGGGCTTCCCGCACGTCGAGATGCTCGGCCTCTATCCGACCGTCGAGACACTGATCGCCCAAGGCATTCTGCTCGCGCTGCTGCTCTTCGCGCTCTGGCGCACACTGACGCCGTCAACGGCCGACGAAGACGCCGCGATTGCGGCGGCGCCGTCAGACGAGCCGATGCCGGCCGAAGTCGCGGAGCGACTTGCCGAACTCACCGCGACGGCGCGGCGGTTGCAGGACCGGGTGACGACGCTCGAGAAGGAGATTGAGCACGAGTCGGTGGTGCCTAAGAAGTTGTAGTCGACTGAGGTCGGCCCGCCAACTTTTACCACAGAGCACACAGACCACACCGAAATGAAAACGTCAAAGGCCGACTCCGTACGCGGAAGTCGGCCTTTGTATTTTTCAGTTTCTGTGTGGTCTGTGTGCTCTGTGGTGAAAGTCCGCGGGCCGACCCCAGCTACGCCGTGACGGGATAAATTCCGGGCGCGCCCGCACGCGGGGTCTTCTTGTACTGCATCCACGCGAAGCCGAGTGCCATGAAGGCGATCGCGATGACCTGCGCCATCGTGAGGACGCCGAAAAAGCGGTCGTCCTTCGCGCGGAAGAACTCGACGATGAATCGTTCCGCGCCCGCCATCACGCAGTAAACGCCGAACAGCCAGCCCTCGGCGTGTTTGTGATCGCGCAGGCGCCAGAGTGCGGCGAACATCACGAAGCCCATCGCCACTTCGAAGAGTTGCGTCGGATACACAGCAATCACCTCGGTCGGCGAGCGGCCGGCGAGCGACTTCACGCCGAACATGTCGATGAGATTCTGCACCGTGCTGGCCGGCGCGCCTTGCGGGAACTTCACGGCGAATCGCGAATCCCACGGCGCCCCATAGTCATCGCCGACGGCCCAGCATCCCGTGCGTCCCACCGAGTACGCGGCAGCGAGGCCGATCGCGCAGGAGTCGCTGATGCGTGAGAACGGAATCTTCTTGTACAGGATCAGCGCGAACGTCGCGGCGATGCCGCCGATCAGTCCGCCCCAAAATACGAAACCAGCGCGTTCGAACAGCGCGTTGAAGCTGTGAAAGAGAATCGCGTAATAGATCTTCGCGCCGAGCAGTCCGCCGATCACCGCCGCGACCACCACATCGCCCATCAGATTTGCGGCGGCCGTCTGCTTGCGCCGTTCGAGCTCGCTCGTCGCGACGATCTGGCCGATGACGAACGCGAGGAGCATCGCGATCCCGAATCCGGTCAGTGAGAGCGGACCGATCTTGATCTCGAAGGGGAGTACGCTGACGCCGTGCGAAAGATCTTGCATATTGGGAATGCTAAGGGGTAACGCCCACCGGCGCGACGAGGCCGGGGATTGGCATCGCGGCGTAGGCGTTGAGTGAGAGGTCGGAGCGTTCACCGCGTTCGAGCCTGAATAGAGCGGCCCGCGCGATCATCGCCGCGTTGTCGGTCGCCAATCGGAGGCTCGGTGCGTGTACTGCCACTTCCGTACCCACGATCGCCCGGGCGCGTTCCCGCACGGTCTGGACGAGCGCCTGGTTACACGCCACGCCGCCCCCGAGGACGATACGATGGCGGCCGAACTGTTTTGCCGCACGCGCGGTTTTTGCCGCCAGCGTTTCGCAGAGAGCGTCCTGGAAACCGCGGGCGAGATGGGGGCGATCGGTGTCCAGTGTTCTGCGAAGTTCGGAATCGCGCACCGCGTGCAGCAGCGCCGTTTTGAGGCCGCTGAACGACACATCGTAGTAGTCGTCGTCGCCGGGCCGTTGGCCGCCGTTGAGCATCGGCCGCGAGAAACGGAAGCGTGCCGGATCACCCTCGCGGGCAAGCGCTTCGATATGCCGGCCGCCGGGATACGGCAGCCCCATCAGCTTCGCGACCTTATCGAAGGCTTCGCCGGCGGCGTCGTCGCGGGTCGCGCCGAGCAACCGATATTCGCCCCACGCGGCGACGTCGAGCAGCAGCGTGTGACCGCCGCTCACGAGAAGGGCGGTGAACGGCGGATTGGCCGTCGCGTCTTCGAGTGTCGTCGCGAAGAGATGGCCTTCCATGTGATGCACGCCGATCAGCGGCAGGCGACGCGAGGCGGCGAGCGATTTCGCGAAACTCACACCCACAAGGAGCGCGCCGACAAGGCCCGGGGCGTTCGTCACGGCGATCGCGTCGATGTCGTCGAGGGAAACGTTCGCGTCAGCGAGCGACTGCCGCACCACCGGCGCGATTGCCGTGAGATGGGCCCGCGACGCGATCTCCGGCACGACGCCGCCGAAAATCCGGTGCACGTCCTGCGAGAGGATCACGAGTGACTCGAGCCGCACATCGTCGCCGGAGCCGGAGACGACCGACGCCGACGTTTCGTCGCAGGAACTCTCGATGCCGAGAATGCGCACGCGAGGGTTACGATCCCTTTTCGGCGAGCAACTGCCGAAGCAGCGCTTTCTGCGACTCGGCGTTCCAGTCGGTGGCGGCGAAGACGCGTTTCCGAACCGTGCCGTCGCGGCCGATGATGAACGTCTCGGGAACGCCGGCGGTTTGATAGGCGTCGCGGATCTTGCCGGACTGGTCGTACAAAACGTCAAACGAAAGGTTGAACGCCTTCACGAAATCGCGGATCGGCGCTTCCATCCCGGGATTATCGATGCTCACCGCGACGACCTTCAGCCCTTGTGGGCCGAGATCCTTGTAAAGCGATTCCATGCTTGGCATCTCTTCGCGGCACGGATCGCACCACGTCGCCCAGACGTTGAGCAGTAACACCTGCCCTTTGTAGTCGGCGAGCGATCTCGCCGGCGTCGCCCCGTTCGCCGCCATCTGCACGGCGTGGAACTCCGGCGCCTTCGATCCGGCTTCGATCGGCTGCAGCGACGCACTCATCGAACTCGCGCCGATCACCACCGCCACGGCGATCGCCGCGACGACACCGGTGACGATCGACCACTGCGTCTTCGCGCTCACGCAGTTTCCAAACAGAGCGCGCGGAGCGCCCCGATTTCAGCGACCGGATCGGCCGCCGAGAACACCGCGTTCCCCGCGACGAATGTATCGGCCCCGGCGCGCCAGCACGCGGCGATCGTCTCGCGCGCGATGCCGCCGTCGACTTCCAGTTTTGCCCCGCTCTTCACGCTGTCGAGGAGCTGCCTCGCACGGCGGATCTTATCGACCGACGACGCGATGAACTTCTGTCCGCCGAACCCAGGGTTCACGCTCATGATCAGCAGCAGATCGAGCTCGCCAGCGATCTCGCGAACGCTGTCGAGCGATGTCGCTGGATTCATTACCGCACCGGCCGCGCAACCGAGTTCCTTGATCCGCATGATCTGCCGATGCAGGTGCGGCGCCGCTTCGACGTGAATCGTCAGCACGTCGGCGCCGGCCTTCGCAAAGCTGTCGAAATAGTTCTCCGGATTCACGACCATCAGATGCACGTCGATCGGCATCTTCGTGAGCTTACGGCACGTTTCGATAATCTTCGCGCCGAACGTGAGATTCGGCACGAAAACGCCGTCCATCACGTCGACGTGCAGCCAGTCGGCACCGCCGGCTTCGAGCATCGCGATGTCGTCTTTCAGTCGCGAAAAGTCCGCCGACAACAGCGACGGAGCGATCCGCACTTTGTTCGCGGCCATTATTCGGATCCCCGGCGAAGACGAGCCGCGAAGGCGCCGTCGGTGCCGTGTTTGTGTGGGAGCACGCGGAGGCGCCCCGCGTCGAGAACTTCGGCGGGCACCGAGCCTTCCGGTGGCGGGGCGAGCGTCCACCCCGGATGCTCGACCAAAAATGCTTCGACCTGCGCGTCGTTCTCTTCGGTCTCGAGCGAGCAGGTGCTGTAAATGAGGAGCCCACCCGGTGCGACGACCGATGCCGCCGATCGCAGAATCGCCCGCTGCGCCGCCGCCATGATCGCGAGATCGCTCACGCGAAGGCGCCAGCGCGCATCGGGATGGCGCCGGAACGTGCCGGTGCCGGTGCACGGCGCATCGACGAGCACCGCGTCCAGTTCGCCGAGGGCGGGAATGCGCGCATCGCTGATGAGCGGAAAGACATTCGAGAGTTCGAGACGGCTAATCGTTTCACGGAGCCGCGCGAGACGGCCGAACGACGCGTCGGCGCCAACGACGAATTTCGCCGTGCGCGACAGTTCCACCGTTTTGCCGCCCGGCGCCGAGCAGAGATCGGCGACGCGCGCACCGGCCGGAATGGCCGCATACTGCGTGACGAGCGTAGCCGCCGGATCCTGCACGAAAAGCAACCCCTGCTGGAAGGCGCCCAGTTCGGTGAGCGAAGCACCGCCCGAAATGCGAAGGCTGTCGGTCGCGAGCGGCGCATCTTCGACGTGAACCCCGGCCGCTTCAAGCATCGCTTCGAGCTGTTCGCGGACGACATTGAACGGCCGCACGTAGAGCGGCGCTTCGTTGTTGTTCGCGGTGAGGAGCGCGCGCGTGTCGTCCTCGCCCCATCGGGCGACCCACCGGGCGACCAGCCACCGCGGGTGCGAAAGCGTAGCGGCAAGCGCGTCTATTGGATCAGAGGGCAGCGTGGGGCTAAGATTCTCGCGCTCGCGATCGAGCCGCCGGAGCACGGCATTCGTGAGCTTGCTCGCGCCGATCCCGTGCCGCTGTTTGGCGAGCTCCACCGTCTGGCCGATGGCCGCGTATGGCGGCACGCTCCCCATATGGAGGAGCTGCTGGGCGCCGAGCCGCAACAGGTCGGAGAGGTCCGGATCGAGCCGCGCGAGCCCGCCGCGGACTCGCTCGGCGAGGAGCAGGTCGAGCCAGCCACGACGGCGAAGCATGCCGTAGACCAGCTCCTGCGTCCAGCGCCGGTCCCGGGCGTCGAGCGGCGAAACCCGGCGGTCGAAGGCGGCGTCGAGGAGGGTGCCGCCGCGGAGGTCGGCGAGGATTTCCGCGGCCGCAACTCGGGCGTCGGTGACCCCCGCCTTGGTGGCGGTCGCATGGTGGTTGCCCGGGTGCGTCATGATATGAAGGTAGCGAGGGTGTCCAGACCCGACCTATGGGGGTATGACCCTTTGATCGGGGTGTCCCGGCGGAGTTCCCTCCCCCCGGCGATACTTCATCCGTTACGGGGTGACGCCCTGCGGCGTCTAGTTGGAGCAGACGAACAGGCCTCGGGCTTTTTGCCCCCGGGCTGTTTGCCGCCTGTTCGCAGGCGCACGATTATTCGTAGTATCCGCAGACCCATCAGCACGGAGTTCTGATGCTCGGCCGCAAACGCATTTCGAGTGGTGTCGTGATCGCATTGGTCGCCGTTGGCGCCGTCGTCGGCGCGTGCAGCGATAAAGCGACGACCGGTCCATCGAAAGTTCAGGGCAAAGACTTTGCCTCGGCGCTCCGCTCGGTGGACGGCGACCAGCAGATTGGTCCGGTTGCCGCAGCACTGACGAAGCAGCTCGTCGTGAAAGTGATCGACGCGAACGGACTGCCCGTCGAGGGCGCGACCGTGACGTTCCAGGTGCGCGGCGGCGGTGGTTCGGTGAACCCGCCGGCCAATACCTCGTCGGTCTCCGGTCTCGTGAGCGCGACGTGGACGCTCGGCACCGCACTCGGCGCCAACAAAGTGGTCGCGCTGCTGACGAACAACTATGTGCTCGACAGTGCCGTGTTCACGGCGACGGCGACAGCTGGTGCGCCGCGCGTGATCACCGTGACGGGTGGCAGCAATCAAACGAGCAACGTGGGCCGCAGACTCGGCACACTCCTGGGAATCAAACTCGCCGACCAGTTCGGCTATCCGATTTCCGGCGTGAAGGTGACGTGGACGCCGGGCGCGCTCAGCGGTAGCGTCGTACCGACCATCGACACGACCGTGGCTGACGGCAGCGCGACCGCCGCTTGGACGCTCGGAACCAATGCCTTTGCATCGCAGACCGTCGTTGCGTCGGCGCCGGGGATCACGCCGGTTGTCTTTACCGTGACGACGCGGCCCGATACGGCGCGCCTCGTGACCGTCGTCAGCGGTAATAATCAGACCGGTGGCGTCAGCACGACGCTCGCCCAGGCAGTCACTGTAAAGGTGACCGACCAGTACGGCAATCCGATTCTCGGCGACACCGTGACATTCGGCGATTCGATTACCGCCGGTGGGAGGGTCAGTCCGATCAAGGCTCCGACGGCCGTCGATGGCACGGCGTCATCGAACTGGACGCTCGGCGTGTATGCCGGCCCTGCGGCGCAACGCGTGACGCATCCGATTGCCGGCGTTCAGCGCGTCAGAGCCACGGCGACGGTGACGTACTCCAAGGTGATCACCGGCAACTCGTTTGCATGCGGTATCGCGACGTCGAATAGCTACGCGTATTGCTGGGGCGCTGCTGACGCAGGTCAGCTTGGTAAGGGCGTCATATTCAGCAACGTTCAGGCGCCGAATTCACCGGTGTCGACCACGTCCGACTCGTTGGCCGGACCGTTCCTGCAGATCAAGTCAGTCTCGGGCGGTCGCGGCGGTATGTGCGCGCTCTCCGCCGGACTACAGCTCTATTGCTGGGGACGCATCCCGGGCCTGTCCACCGTCACAAGCGCGTTCGCGGGTTTACAGAACATCGTGATCCCACCGCAGAACCTGATCGTGACTGGGCTCGCGGTCGGACAGGATCACATTTGTCTGACGGAGCTCTCGGGCGTCGGCTTCTGCACCGGTATTAACCTCCATGGTCAGCTCGGAGACGGCACGACTGCGCCGGCGTCGCCGACTGTCGGCACGTATCTGTACATCTCGCCCGCCCCGGGCGCAGCTGGATCGAAGCGCTGGGCGCTGATTAGCGCCGGACAGTCGCATTCGTGTGCCGTAGTCCGCGCCGATCCGGCCGGCGTGCTGAACCAGATGCCATTCTGCTGGGGATTGAATCTCAACGGCCAACTGGGCCGCGGAGTCTTCAGTCCGTCGTCGGCCGATTATTTCGGAACACCCGACTCCGTGAAGTTCGCGGGCGTCGTGACCGGTGTCGATTCGACTTCCATCACCACAGGAGCGCAGCACAGCTGCGTGATCGCAACGCTTCCGGCTGGCGTCGCGGGTAACGTTTACTGCTGGGGCGACAACGGCTCCGGACAACTCGGCAATGTCGTCACGGCGCCCGCGACTTCATCCGCTTCGCCGGTTGCCGTTGTCGGGCTTCCCGCCGCGGCGAAGCAGATCTCCGCTGGCGAGTTCCATACATGTGCGGTGCTCGTCACGGGTGCGGCCTACTGCTGGGGTCGCAACGATTTCGGCCAGCTTGGTTCTGCGGGCGCGAGCGGATCGACACCGCTGGCCGTGCCGGGGTCGTTCAGCTCAATCGCCGTCGGCGCGACCTTCACATGTGGCCTTTCAACGGGTGGCGCTTCGGCGAAGGTGTTCTGCTGGGGCGACAACACGTTCGGCCAGCTCGGCTCCGGCACGCTGATTGGGTCGACGACCCCGATTATGGTCAAGAATCAGCCCTGACGAACTAAGACGCGATCAGTCGAATCGATCGCCGACGTTCATACCGCGGCCGCGCACCCACTGCGCGGCCGCGAGTCGTTTCTTGCCGGCCGGATGCACGTCGGTGAGTCGAATGGCGCCGCTGCCACAGGCAATGAGCAGCCCGTCATCGCTCGCGTCGATCAGTGTTCCCGACAGCGTCCCAGGCGCGCCGCCGAGGGCCGGCTCGACGCGCGCGCCAAAGCAACGCACCTCGAGCGGGCCCAACGCCGTCCACGCCCCCGGCTTCGGATCGTAGGCCCTCACCAGATTCGCCGCCGTCGCGCAGGAGGCGGTCCAGTCGATGCGCGCATGCTCGCGGTCGATCTTACGGGCATACGTCGCCAGCGCGCTATCCTGGGGCGTTTCCGAGGCCACTCCGAGCGAGAGGAGGGCCAGCGCCTGCACGATCGCCTCGGCGCCGAGTTCCGAAAGCCGGAGCCGGAGCTCGCCGCCGGTCTCGTCGTCACCAATCGGCGTCTTCAGCGCGAGGATCACCGGGCCCGCGTCGAGCGCCGGCTCCATTCGCATGATCGTGACGCCACTTTCGGCGAGGCCGTCGCGCACGGCCTGTTCGATCGGTGCCGCGCCACGGTACGCCGGCAGGAGCGACGCGTGAATGTTCAGCGTGCCGAGTTTCGGCAAATCGATGACCACTTTCGGCATGATGTGGCCATAGGCAACAACGACGGAAATTTCCGGCTCGAGCGCGCCGATCGCCGCGAGGAACTCGTCGCCGCGCGGTCGGTCCGGCTGGAGCACCGGAATGTCCTCTTCGAGCGCGACGAGCTTCACCGGCGACGGATCGAGCGTCGATCTCGAGCGGCCGCGCGGCCGGTCCGGTTGCGTAACCACGCCGACGACATCATGCCCTTCGCCGATCAGCGCGCGGAGGGGCGGTGTTGCGAAGTCGGGCGTGCCCCAGAAAAGAATGCGCATGATCAGCTCGTCGTCGCGCCAGCGGAGTTAGAGGCGCTCGTCGTCGTGTTCGCTGTCGTCTTCCGGCTCGTGTTCGCCGGGCACGACGATGCGGATGAACTCAGGATACTTCGCCTTTTCGTCGTCCCACTGGCGCAGCGCCTTCTGCCGCTTGAGGAAGCTCAAGTGGTCGAGAAAGAGCTTGCCGTGCAGGTGGTCGATCTCGTGTTGCATGCAGACGCCGAGGAGTTCTTCGCCTTCGATTTCCT
>JAYVPN010000168.1:0-15579 GCA_043757365.1 Gemmatimonadota bacterium
GTCGATGCTCCACGTTTCATTCGGCCGCGCGACGACCGGACGGGGGACGCGCGGCACGGCGAGTCGCTTCCGGTGGCGGCGACGCACCGCGAGCCCCTCGAGGCGATACAGCCGATCGACGCGCTTGTGATTGACGTGCGTCCCCTCGCGCTCGAGCCGCCAGTGCAAGCGCGGCATGCCCCATCGCGGATTTTCGGCGGCGAGCTCGCGCAGCCGCGCGCGCAACGGCGCATCACGCCCCGGCCGCAGTGGCACGTAGCGCAGCGCCGTGCGCTCGAAGCCGAGACTGCGACACGCGTGTCGCTCACTCACGTCATAGCGCCCCTGTACCACGGTGACCACCGCCCGGCGCTCGCCGGTGGTCAATGCTCGTTTCCCAAGACGTCCTTCAGGATCTGGAGATTGAGCGCCTGGTCGGCGACGAGCCGTTTGAGCCGGCGAGTTTCCTCTTCGAGCGTCTTCAAGCGCCGGGCATCGCTGACCTGCAGATCGCCGTACTGCTTTTTCCAGTAGTACAACGTCGCACGTGAGATGCCGTGTCGGCGGATCAGCTCGGCCGCCTGTCCGCCCGCCGCGTGCTCCTGCAGAATCGCGATGATCTGCTCGGTCGTGAATCGGGACTTCTTCATCGGGCCTCCGGTCGACCAAAAGTCGACGCTGTGGGGCCCAATTGTCTAGCTCAGTTTGGCGGGAATGACGGGGGTATGGTCACACGAAGTACAGCATGCAAACCGCATAATCCCAAAGTTCGGTTTTCATCGCGGTAATGCAAGTACCGAAATCGCAAAGCATTGACGCAATCAGGACAGCGGATTGCCGCGCGAAGGACTGCAGAATCTCCTTTCACAATCGGCAACGTCTGCAATTCCATTCGCAGAGACCGCGGAGCAGGCTGTCGAGCGATGGTGGAATGCCAGAGTCATGCCGTGGCGGGAGGTGGAAGGGGAACCGGATGACACCGCCAGTGTTTCCACTGATGTCCACAGCCTCTCGAGAGCGGTTTGACCACTATGAGCCGTGAACAGGACACTGAAGACGAAGGCCCGCACCCCATATCAGGGGGTCCGGGCCTTCGCGCGCTACGGGTGCAGCCCTCGCGTCGCCGACCTACTGACTCACTCCAAAGCTACGGCGCGAGGCCGCCTGGTTCTTCCGGAAGGTCGCCCGATCCGTGTCGTTCGTAAGTAGATCGAACAATGCAGAATCACGTCGTGCCTGCCGTTCGCGAAGGGCGGCGCTGTTCATGGGGTCCTGCTGGTACGTAGTCGTCGCGTCAAACTCTGCCTGTCGCACGATAGCGAGTGCCCGCTCGCGGTCAGCGTCTGAGAGCTTGATGCCCATCATCACGCCAAAATCGACGGCATTGGATGCAACATTCTCGAGGGTCGGCCCGCCGCGCGGGCGGTGCGCCGCGGCATTCGCATCAAACTGCGCGCGATCCGAAGCCGACGTCAGGAGTTGGCGGAGCTGCGCGGCCTGCATGTCCTTAATCGTGACGATTCGGGGCCAGATGGCCAGAATCGGCGCGCCGTAGAGCGCCACCTCTTGTTCGCGCGCCTGGTGAATGATGGTCATCGCTTTCGGACGAGCGGCGGTCGCCACCTGTACTCCCTTGAACAGCCCGTCGTAGATGTTCTGCTCAATGACTTCTGGTGGTGTCTCGGGACCGGCGGCGCGTGCGACTCCTTCGATAGGCGCGGCTCCGGGCATCTTCGCGGTGGCCTTGATGCCGTGATCGTTGTCGAACTTTTTCGTGTAGATCTTCAGCACGCCATTCCTCCCCTTGTCGCCAAAGGCCGCCGTCCCGGCGGAACTCTTGAGCACCTCGATCCGGCTCATCTCGCTCGGCCGCGGATAAAACCGCGTCACCGAATCAGTCACATCGGTTATTACGCCCTCCGGTGAGATCTTCCCCAACGATGGTACGTCAGCGCGCACGATGTCGTCGATCACGACAAGGGGTGTGGTTGCGGATTGTGATTGCACAGCAGCAGTCTGCTGCGGGCGTGGCGTCATGCACGCCACCGCAACCATGCCTGTCGTCGCTAGGACTCCGATAACTTTGCGCACCTGGCGCTCCTGCGGCGCGGGCCGCAACAAATGATGTACGCGTGCGCCCAAGCCGGAGGCGCGTTCGGCAAACGCGGGAACCGACAGTAGCCGGCTGTGGGCTCGCCCCCAGGCGTTGAGCAATGTTTTGGCGTACTGCTCCTTATCGACACCACGTTTCACGACTCGGGCATCGCAGTCGAACTCGACGGCGCGACGCAGCCGTCGCCACAGCATCCACATACCGACGTTCCATGGCATAGCGACCAGAAGAACAGTCCCTCCGACGAGAAGGATGTGATCTCCAGCCGCACGGTGCTCGTCCTCGTGAAGCACAACGGCCCGCTGCGCGTCGGGCTCGAGTTCCGTCAGCCATCGCGGTACGACAATTTCCGGACGGCGGAAGCCAACGAGGCCAGGACCGAACGCGGGTGACACAAGCACATTTTCGTCTGCGATACGCTGCCGCGTCCACGTGCGGCGCTCACTGGTAAGACGACGTGCCCCAAACAACAACGCGCCGAGTAGCGAGAGCGACGATGCCAGCCAGAGCGTGGCGAGCGCCCGCTCGGCTTGCGGTGCGAGCGTCGGCACGCGCGCATTCGACACAGCCTGCCAGAGTTCGCTGAACGAACCGCTCGCACTGGTTTCGTCACGCGGCGGGATTGTTAGCCGAGGCGCGTCGGAGGCCGAACGCGGCTTCATCTGAAACGTCGAAGAGGACGAGCTCAAGAGTTCGTGCTGCGCGCCGCGGTTCGAGAGCGCCCACGACGTGAAGACCGCGACCGCGAGTAGGCCAGCACTGACCCACAATGCTCGGGCCGGCAGCACCCGAGGCTGGGCCCCTGTTCGCTCGGCGATCTCGGCGGCGACAGTCAGCAGTATCGCGACGATGGTCGCACTGACCATCACGGAGAAGGTGCTCATTTCTCTTTCTCCTTGAGACGGTCAGTGACGAGGCGCCGCAGACGCTTCAACTCGTCGGCGTTGATTTCCTCGTCGGCGAGCAGGCCCGCTACGAGGAGTTCGCGCGATCCGCGGTAGACCTTATCCAGCACCCGAGAGAGGGCGCTACTTCCGGCCTCATCGGACTGGAGTTTCGCGAAGTAACGGAACGCCTTCCCCTCTTGCGTGTGCCGGACGTGCCCCTTGGCTTCGAGGGTGCGCAGGATTGTGAGCACGGTCGGATACGCCAGCGTGTCGGCGAGGTCTTCTTTTACCTCGGTCACGGTCGCGGACCCGCGTTCCCAGATGACGGACATCACGTCGAGTTCGCGCCGGGTAAGCTGCACTGTCATGTAACCTCCTATTATCTTTTTAGTAGATAATAGATGGTGCGCCCGTCTGTCAAGTGTTGGGCGAGCTCCTATCCTTGACACCATCCGTTCATCCGGATAGACTGATATAAGACAATTGATTCCGTGGCGATTTGGAGGCGAATTGCGGCCACGTTAAATATTCAGCTAAATAGCCCGCCCGGTGCGCCTCCTATGGCCCCCGGGCTTTTCGCGTCCCACCCGTTTTCTGCATTACGGTACCCGATACTCCAAGCAGCCCCTTCTATATAGAAGCAGCCGAGGCGCCGCCGATGTCGATCGCCCTTTCCAGCCCGTTCCAAGTCTCGTTCGAGTTCTTCCCGCCCCGCACGCCGGAGTCGGAAGAATCGCTGTGGCGCGCAGTGAAGCGGCTCGAGCCGTTGAATCCGCGATTCGTCTCGGTGACGTACGGCGCTGGTGGCTCGACGCGTGAGCGCACCCATAACACGGTGCGGCGCATCCTCGCCGAGACGTCGATCGTCCCGGCCGCGCATCTCACCTGCGTCGCGGCGAGCTGTGATGAAGTCGACACTGTCGCCGACGACTACTGGGAGAGCGGCGTCCGCCACGTCGTCGCGCTGCGGGGCGACCCGCCGAACGACGTCGATCACTACACACCGCACCCGGGTGGCTACGCCTTCGCGGCCGATCTCGTCGCGGGCCTCCGCAAGCGTCACGACTTCGAAATCAGCGTCGCCACAAACCCGGAGGGGCATCCGAGCTCACCGTCGCTCGACGCCGAGCTCGACAATCTCAAGCGGAAGATCGACGCCGGCGCAACGCGCGCGATCACGCAGTTCTTCTTCGACAACTGGGCATACCTGCGCTTCGTCGATCGGGCACGAAAAGCGGGAATCACCGTTCCAATCGTTCCGGGCATCATGCCCGTATCAAACTTCGAGAAGACAGCGCTGATGGCGCAAAAGGCCGGCGCCTCCGTCCCGCGCGCGATGGCGCAGCTGTTCGACGGCCTCGAAAACGATCCGGAAACGCGCAAGCTCGTCGCGATCTCGGTGGCCGCCGAACAGTGCCGCCAACTCGCCGAAGCGGGCGTCAATGAATTCCATTTCTACACGCTCAACCGGGCGGACATGACGTACGCCCTCTGCCACATCCTGGGCCTCCGCCCCACACTATCGTCGAGCCAACCGTGACCGGTGAACGGACAACCGTAAACCGGACACTCGCCGTTGCGGTTCACACCCGCGAGTCGAGAGCAGCGCTTCTCGACGATATCTGTCGCGAACGGATATTGATCCTCGACGGCGGCATGGGCACCGAGATCCAAAAATACTCGCTCACGGAAGCGGACTTCCGCGGCGACCGCTTCAAAGACTGGCCCTCCGACCTCCGCGGTAATTCCGATCTCCTCCTGCTCACGCAGCCGCAGATCATTCGCGCCATCCACAAGAGCTATCTCGACGCCGGCGCCGACATCATCGAGACGTGCACCTTCAGCTCCACCCGCGTCGCAATGGCCGACTACGGGATGGAATCGCTCGCCCCGGAGCTCAACGAAACGGGCGCTCGGCTCGTCCGCGATCTCTGCGACGAATTCGAAGCCCGCGACGGGCGCCCGCGCTACTGCGCCGGCGTGCTTGGGCCGACCAATCGCAGCGCGTCCATTTCACCAAAGATCGAAGACGCCGGATTCCGAAACATCACCTTCGATGATCTGACGTCGATGTACGCCGAAGCCACCCGCGGCCTCATCAAGGGCGGCGCCGATATCATTCTCATCGAAACGGTCTTCGACACGCTGAACGCCAAAGCGGCGATCTTCGCGGTCGAACAGGTTTTCGAAGAAGACAACATCACGCTCC
Organism: Gemmatimonadota bacterium; assembly: GCA_043757365.1. GTDB lineage: Bacteria > Gemmatimonadota > Gemmatimonadetes > Gemmatimonadales > Gemmatimonadaceae > Fen-1231. The sequence goes on from JAYVPN010000168.1 coordinate 5,189, forward strand.
CGGTGATGATCAGCGGCACGATCACCGATCAATCAGGACGCACACTCTCGGGGCAAACCACCGAAGCGTTCTTCAACTCCGTCTCGCACGCCAAGCCGTTTTCGATCGGGCTCAACTGCGCACTGGGCGCGAAAGATCTGCGTGACTACGTGCAGGAACTCGCGCGCGTCGCGCCGTGCCGCATTTCCGTGCACCCGAACGCCGGACTCCCGAACGAGATGGGGGGCTACGACGAAACGCCGAGCTATACGGCGGCGATTCTTCGTGAGTTCGCCGGTGCTGGCTTCTTGAACATCGTTGGCGGTTGCTGCGGCACGACACCGGCGCACATCGCGGCGATCGCTGAGACGATGAAAGGCGTGCAGCCGCACTCGCCCGCCAATCCGGATAAACGTTTACGGCTCTCAGGGCTCGAGCCGCTGACCATCGGGCCGGACACGAACTTCGTCAATATCGGCGAACGCACCAACGTCACGGGCTCGGCGGCATTCAAAAAACTGATTCTCGCCGGCGACTACGAGAAAGCGCTCGAAGTCGCGCGCCAACAGGTCGAAGCGGGCGCCGTTGTCATCGACGTCAACTTCGACGAAGGTATGCTCGACGCCGACGCCGCAATGAAAACGTTCACAAATCTCGCAGCGACCGAACCGAGCATCGCGCGTGTGCCGATGATGCTCGACTCCTCGAAGTGGCGAGTGATCGAGACCGGCTTGAAGTGCATGCAAGGCAAAGGCATCGTCAACTCGATCTCGATGAAAGAGGGCGAAGCCGAGTTTATTCGCCAAGCGCGCCTCGTGCGCCGCTACGGCGCCGCCGTCATCGTGATGGCGTTCGACGAACAGGGCCAAGCCGACACGGTCGAGCGCAAAGTCTCGATCTGCGAACGGGCGTACAAGATTCTCACGGAGCAGGTCGGCTTCCCGGGCGAAGATATCATTTTCGATCCGAATATCTTCGCGATCGGCACGGGCATCGAAGAACACAACGGCTACGGCATCGCGTTCATCGAAGCCACCCGCCAGATCAAACAGAAAATGCCGCTCGCGAAAGTCAGCGGCGGTGTGAGCAACGTCTCGTTCTCGTTCCGCGGCAACAACCCGGTGCGTGAAGCGATCCACGCGGTATTCCTCTACCACGCGGTTGCCGCCGGTATGGACATGGGGATCGTGAACGCCGGTGCGCTCACGCTCTACTCGGATATTCCGGCGGACTTGCTCGAGCGCATCGAGGATCTCGTCCTCAACCGCCGCCCTGATGCCACCGACCGGCTGCTCGAAGTCGCCGACTCGGTCAAAGGCGACGCCACCAAGAAGGCCGACAACCTCGCATGGCGCGCCGCGCCGGTCGGCGAACGGCTCGCCCACGCGCTCGTCCACGGCATTGCCGACTTCGTCGTCGAAGATACCGAAGAAGCGCGCAAGCTCGCCGAACGGCCCATTGAAGTGATCGAAGGGCCGCTAATGGACGGCATGAACGTCGTCGGCGATCTCTTCGGCGCGGGGAAGATGTTCCTCCCGCAGGTTGTGAAGTCAGCACGCGTCATGAAGCGCGCCGTCGCGCATCTCATTCCGTACATCGAAGCAGAAAAAGAGCGAAACGCAGACACGCGCGCCAAAGGCAAAGTGCTGATGGCCACGGTGAAGGGCGACGTACACGACATTGGCAAGAACATCGTCGGCGTCGTGCTGCAGTGTAACAACTACGAAGTGATCGACTTGGGCGTCATGGTCCCGTGCGCGAAGATTCTCGAGGCGGCAAGACAACACAACGTCGATATCATCGGACTCAGTGGTCTCATCACGCCGAGTCTCGAAGAAATGAGTTTCGTCGCGAGCGAAATGCAGCGCGAGGGATTTACGATTCCGCTGCTCATCGGTGGCGCGACGACGTCCAAAGTGCACACCGCCGTAAAGATCGAACAGAACTACAAGGGCCCTGTCGTCCATGTACTTGACGCGTCGCGCGCCGTGGGCGTGGCGAGCAGTCTACTCTCCGACACAGCGCGCGATCATTTCGTCGCCGACACGCGCACCGAATACGAAGAACTGCGCGTGCGCCGCGCCGAGCGTCAGCGTGATGTGAAGCGTCAGTCAATCGAAGCGGCGCGGGCGAATCGTATTGCGATCGATCTCACGGTACCGGTTCCGACGCCGACCTTCACCGGCGTCCGCACGATCACGAACTTCCCGCTCGAGGAGCTCGTGCCACGCATCGACTGGACGCCGTTCTTCCAGACGTGGGAGCTTGCGGGGCATTATCCGGCGATCCTCGTCGATCCGATCGTCGGCGAAGCGGCGCGCAATCTCTGGAAAGACGCGCAGGCGATGCTCACGAAGATCGTCAGCGAGAAGTGGCTCGAGGCGCGCGCCGTCGTCGGCTTCTGGCGCGCAAACTCCGACGGCAACGAAGACATTACGCTCTTCGCCGACGGCGCACCCTTCGCCACGGTCCATACCATTCGTCAACAAATGGTGAAGAATGACGGGCGCCCCAACCTTGCGCTCGCCGACTTTATCGCGCCGGCGTCATCGGGTGTTCACGATTGGCTGGGCGGCTTCGCCGTGACCACCGGCATCGGGCTCGACGCCAAGGTCGCCGAATTTGAGGCGTCGCAAGACGACTACAATTCGATTCTTGTAAAAGCGCTTGCCGACCGATTGGCCGAGGCATTCGCCGAGCGGCTGCATGAGAAAGTGCGCCGCGAGTTCTGGGGGTATGCGCCGAACGAGGCGCTCGGGAACGCCGAGATTATCCGTGAAAAGTACCAGGGAATCCGGCCGGCGCCGGGCTATCCGGCCTGTCCAGATCATACCGAGAAGAAGACTCTCTTCGAGATTCTCGAGGCGACGCCCCGGACAGGCATAGTACTCACCGAAAGCTTCGCGATGACGCCAACTGCCGCGGTCAGCGGCTATTACTTCTGGCGCCCCGAGGCCCAGTACTTCGGCGTCGGCAAGATCGAGCGTGACCAAGTACACAATTACGCCACCCGGAAAGAGATGGCGGTCACGGATATCGAGCGATGGCTAGCGCCGATACTGAATTATGACCGATAATACAGTATGGCCACCGCGCAAAAACCCCTGACCTCCCACGTCCGCCACGTTCTCGTCATCGATGATGAGCCGGCGGTCCTCCGTGTCATTTGCCTTCTGCTCGAGCGTCACGGCTTTCGAGTCGACGGCGCCGTCAACGGACGCGAAGGGCTGAAGCTGATCGAGACGAACAGCTACAACGTGATTCTCACGGACATCATCATGCCCGAACTCTCGGGCGTCGATTTTCTCCGCGAGCTTCGTCGTCATGATCTCGACGTTCCCGTGATCCTCATGACGGCGGGCCCTACACTCGACTCGGCGATCGACGCGATCGCGTACGGCGCACAGCAGTATCTCCTCAAGCCGGTCGAACCAGCAGCGCTCGTGCAGGCCGTTGGCCGCGGCGCCGCGCTGGGCGATCTCGCGCGACTCAAACGCACTGCTCTCGCCAACACGAAGGCCGATGCTCTTCCGTACGGCGACCGTGCAACGCTCGAGATCGTGCTCAAGCGCGCATTCGAATCGATCCGCATGGTGTACGCGCCGATCGTGTCGCTCAAGAAGAAGCGTATCTTCGGCTACGAAGCGCTGATGCGCTGCGATGAGTCACTCTTCGCGTCGTACGAGCCGCTCTCGCTGGCCGCCGGACGCATTGGCTGGCAGTCGCAGCTGAGCAAAGCGATCTATCAGGCCATTGGCCGTTCGTGCACCGAACTGCCCGAGCACGCGCTGCTCTTCGTGAATATCCATACGGCCGACGCGCACGATGGTCAGCTCGTCGGCTCGGGATCGCCGCTTGAGCCGATCGCCCGCAGCGTCGTACTCGAAGTGAGTGAGCACGCGCCGCCGGCTGAAATCGATTCATTGGCCTCGCAGCTCCGCACCCTCCGAGGCGCGGGCTACCGGCTCGCGCTCGACGACCTCGGCACTGGCCCGCAGGGGCTGATGGCGTTCAGCCGTCTGAATCCGGATTTCACCAAGCTTGACCGGTCGATTCTGGCCGGTTTGGATATCGATCCGGCCCGCCAGAAGATTGTTCGGGCGATGTACGCGCTGTGCGCGGAGCTCGGAGTACCGGTGATCGCCGAGGGGGTCGAGACGCCGGGTGAGCGTGACGCCCTGATCGAGATAGGCGCCGACCTAGCGCAGGGGCATTTATGGGGAAAACCCTCACCGGATTTCGTATCACCGGCGATCTGATCGAGTAGATTTCGGGTACTTAGTCCGGGGAGCACTGCAACCCGGCACCTCGAACCGAAACACCCAGATCCCGATGACCACCGACCAGCTGAACGACCGTCCGCCGCTGAGCATTCTCTCGGAGGACGAGGCTGCGTTTCGCGACGCCGTCGCCGAGTTTGCGAATGGCGAAGTGCGCCCGCGCGTGCAGGAGATGGAGCGCAACGCGCAGCTCGATCCCAAGCTCATCCCCAAGTACTTCGAACTCGGGTTGATGGGCATTCAGGTCCCCGAGCAGTATGGCGGTGCCGGCGGCACGCTGATGATGACGACGATCGCGGTCGAAGAGATCAGCAAGGTCGATGCGGCGGCGGCGATCGTCGTCGATGTGCAGAACACACTCGTGCTCTATCCGCTGCTCACGTATGGGAGTGACGCGCAAAAGGCGAAGTATCTACCGATGCTCTGCCGCGATACGGTCGGTGCGTATGCGCTGAGCGAAGCCGGTTCCGGTTCGGATGCGTTCGGCCTGGCGACACGCGCGACCGAAAAAGACGGCAAGTGGTATCTCTCGGGCCGCAAGATGTGGATCACGAACGCGGCGGAGGCTGGCGTCTTCATTATTTTCGCGACCGTCGACCCTTCGAAGGGTTACAAGGGGATCACGGCGTTCATCGTCGAGCGGAGTTTTCCTGGCTTCAGCGTCGGCAAGAAGGAAGACAAACTCGGCATTCGCGCGTCGAGCACTTGCGAGTTGATTCTGGATAATGTTGAGGTCCCCGCCGAGAACGTGCTCGGGCCGGTCGGTCAGGGATATAAGATCGCAATCGAGACGCTGAACGAAGGGCGCATTGGCATTGGCGCGCAGATGATCGGCAATGCGCAGGGGGCGCTCGACGCGTCGGTGGCGTATCTCAAGGAACGGAAACAGTTCGGGAAGGCGCTCTCGGAATTTCAGGGCATTCAGTTTCAGGTCGCACAGGCGGCCACCGAGCTCGAGGCGGCGCGACTGCTCGTGTATAACGTGACCCGCCTCAAGGACGCTGGCCGCGACATCGCCACCGAAGGCGCGATGGCGAAGCTGTTCGCGAGCCAGGTGTGCGGACGCGTGACGTCGCTCGCCGTGGAGCTCTTCGGCGGCTATGGCTACACCAAGGACTATCCGGTCGAGAAGTACTATCGCGACGCGAAGATCGGCACGATCTACGAGGGGACGTCGAACATGCAGCTACAGACAATCGCCAAAGCGGTGTTTAAGTAGATGGTGAAAAGGTGGTGAAGCGCGCACTTTCGCACGGCGAGGAACTCGCGAACAGCCTGACGCACGGGCTGGGATTGCTGCTCAGCATCGTGAGTTTTCCGGTGCTGATTTTCGCGATGGTACCGAAGCGCGATCCCCTGATGGTCATTGCCGTCTCCGTTTTCGCGGCATCGCTCATGGCGCTGTACGGCGCATCGACCGTGTATCACGCGTTGCCGCAGAGCGAAACGAAACTGTTTTTTCGCAAGGTTGATCACGTCGCGATCTATCTGCTGATCGCCGGCACGTACACGCCATTCCTGCTCGGTGTGCTGCGCGGCCCGCTCGGCTGGTCCTTGTTTGCCGTGGTGTGGACGCTCGCGGCGATCGGCGTGGTGTTCAAAACATCGAAGCTCGGCTTTCGATACCCGCGTGTGTCGACACTGATCTACTTGGGGATGGGATGGTTGGCGCTCATCGCGGTGAAGCCGTTCATCGCGGCGATGCCGATCAACGGGATCGTCTGGCTATTCGCCGGTGGTCTCTGCTATACAGGCGGCGTCGCGTTTTATGTGTGGGATAGGCTCAAGTACGGTCACGCCGTTTGGCATCTCTTTGTCCTCGGAGGCAGCACGTGCCACTTCGTCGCGGTTCTGCTCTACTCGGCGGGCTGAAAGCGCTCGTGCTGGTCGCGCTCGTGGTGATCGTCGGCGGCTGCGGCAGCAAGGAAAAGGTCGAGTTCTCGAAAGCCTTTGCTGCACCGCGCGGCGCCGAGGATATCGCGATCGTGACGACGGACGGCGGCATCACGATGTCGATTCGCAGCGACTCAATCCGGCTGCGATTCTCCGATTCGCTCCTCACCAAGATCAATAAGGATCTCGACACCGCGAAGGTCGAGGAAAAGGGATTCGGCGGCGAGATCGCGAAAATGGTGAAGAAACAGGTCGCGGCGAGCCTTGGCGGCGAGATGTCAACGCCGCTCGGTGATATCGAGGATGCGAAGGTCGAGAGCGGAACGATCGTTTTCGTCTATGCCGATAAGAGCAAGAAGCAACCTTTTGGAAATACCAAGTCGAACGACAAGCCGCTCATGCGTTCATTTTCACAGGCGGATGCGGAGAAGTTCGTGGCGTATATCAAGGCGCATCCAATGAACAAGTAAGTTTCCAAGTGCGAAATGAAGAACGGCGCCGCGAATCGCGGCGCCGTTTGTATTTACCGAATTTCGAGTCCCCGCCCCGGTGTCTCACGCAGCGCCTTATCCCCCGCCTGTGTCCAACTCAGCTCCCACTCGCAGAACGCATCCCCCTCAAGCGCACACCGAACATGCCGCACAACGGGTGACTCACCGCCCGCAAGCTGGAGCGCCTTCGTCAGCCCACCAACCTGCCGCCGACAAAACAGCGGCGTCCGCGCATCAAACCCGATCAACCTGAGCACCGCCCGACCGTTCGCGTTCTCGACGACGGTCATGTCGCCAGGATGATAGTACAGCCGGAACAGCGAAACACTTTGCGTCAGGAACTCCGTCGGATCCTTCTTCCTGAGAATCCCGCCATACATCTGCGCACCGCCGAGTTCGATCGAATAGGCACCGGCCTTCTCCATCCACAGCGGGTCTCTTGCCGACATCTCGGTGTCGGCGGCGTTCCACAAGGCGATCAGATGATCGTAGTCAATTTCATCGGTCGTGTGGCTGGCCTGTGCTGTGGCGCTGATCTCCGGCGGCAGCGCCGCGAGGACGCGTGCCATCGCATCCGCGCCGCCCTCGGCACGGAGAAACTCAATCGTCGAACGAAAGGTCGATCCTTTCGCGAAGAGTGCAGTTCCGTTCATACGTTGACCCCCGTGGCGCGCGACTTGAGTTCCGAGCGGTCTATTTTGCCGGAACCGACGCGCGGAAGCTCGGCGAGTAGTTCTAGCGTCTTCGGCACTTTGTAGTGCGCAAGCTTGGCTCGCAGCAGTGCCAGTAATTCGTCGGGCGTCACGAACGCACCGCTGCGCGGCTGAACGAATGCGTGGCCTACCTCGCCCCACTTCTCGTGCGCGACACCGACGACAACGGCCTCGGCCACACCTTCGCAATCGACGAGCGCGGCCTCGACTTCGCCCGGGAAGACGTTCTCTCCGCCGGAAATGAACATGTCTTTGCGACGACCGCGAATCGTGAACGCGCCGTCGTTGTCGCGAGACGCGAGGTCGCCGGTGCGGAACCAGCCGTCTTCAGTGTGCGCCTCGGCGGTACGCGCATCGTCGTGCAAGTAGCCGGAGAAGAGCTGTGGCCCACGAAGCTGCAGCTCACCAACCTCGCTGTTCGAAACCAGGTGGTCGAGTTCATCGACCAACCGCATTTCGGTGAACGGCATCGGCCAGCCGACGGAGTCGGGCTTCGCGAGCGCCATCTCGTCCGACGTCGCAAAGCAGTTAGGGCCGAACTCGGTCATTCCGAAGCCGAGTCGAAGGCGGTAGTTCGCTCGAACACGCGCCGCGAGTTGCGCCGGACAAGGTGCACCGCCGCAGGCAATCCATTTGAGCTTCGGCAGTTCACGTCCCCAAGCCTTACTCTCGAGCAGCATCACCAGCTGCGTCGGCACGCCGAACGCGACGGTACATTCTTCCTCGGCGAGCCCGTCGATGAAACTCGCCGGATCGAATCCGTCGAACATCACCACCGTGCCACCGCGATGCCAGAGCGGCGTCGCGAAGACGTGCCAGCCGCCGGTATGGAAGAACGGCGTGCTGATCGGCGCGATATCATCGGCACCAAGCTGCCAGCCAGTGGTTGTAGCGATCGCATTGAAGAGGATCTGACGATGCGACAGCACGGCGCCCTTCGGCTTGCCGGTGCTGCCGGAGGTGTAGAGAATCATCGCCGGTGCCTCGACCGCGTCGGACACTGCGACATAGATCGTCGGCTCTACCGAAGTCGTCAACGCCGCGGGCGCCTCGATGTCGAGATCGAGCCACGGCGACGGGGCGAGGACCGCCGCTCGCACGTTTGCGAACCGTTCTTCACCGACGATCAGTGAAACTCCGGCGTCGTCGAGTACGCGCCCCAACTCTGTGCCTGAGAGTCGCCAGTTGAGCGGCACCAGCGCCGCCCCAACACGTGCACAACCATAGAACAACGCCACGATCTCTGGCCGATTCCCTGACAACACCGCAACCCGATCCCCCACACCAACATTTCGCGCGCTGAGAAGAACAGCCCACCGATCCGCGGCGTCGTTCAACTCGGCGTACGACCAGCGCCGGTGAGAAACACGATCGACAAGCGCTGTTTTGCCCGGCGTAAGCCGTGCCCACCAGCGAATCGGATCGCTGACGCCGAGTTCAATCATTTGTTGCGGTGTCTCGCGAAGAAGTCGAGCATCATGACCGTCACATCGGGGCCGTTCGGATCAACATACGTCGCGCCCGCGGTGCCACCGCTCCAGGCGTGTCCCACTCCTTCAATACGCCACGCTTCCGCGAGCGTTGTGCCGTCGGCGAGCTCCCAGCGCTGGCCGGTCATTCGATCGTCGGTCGTGCGAAGGTCGATCGGCTCCGGCGGCTGCGCCTTTGCGGCGAGTGCGTTGGTCACCACCCACTGCCGCGCCGAGGCGCGGAGGTTGAGCGGTGACACGAGCGGATCGGCCGCGCCATGAAAGAGGATCGCCGGCACGACGCGCGCGGTGGCGCCCATCGCAGCGAATGCGGCGGCGCCGAGCGCCGAGGCGTCGTTGGCGCCTTTGGCCATGGTCACGAGCGCTTCGGGCTGCGATTTCGCCGCGAGCGCCGGCAATCCCGAATGCACCGCGATGGCCGCGTACAGTTCGGGATAGTCGGCAACGAGATTCGCCGCCATCGCTCCACCGGCAGAGATGCCGGCGATGTACACACGCGTTGGATCTACGGCCTCATCGGCGATGATTTTCTTCGTGAGCTCGGCGATAATCGCCGCCTCGCCGCTGCCGCGCGTGCTGTGTTCGGGAAGGTACCAATTCCAACACTTCAGCGTATTCGCCGACTGCGGTTGCTCCGGATACAACGCTTCGAATCCGGCGTCCGTCGCCAGTTCGTTGAAATGCGTGCCACGCGCGATGTCGTCTGCGTCCTGCGTGCAGCCGTGCAGCACGACGACGAGCGTGCGCTGACCGGCCGGGGGACGAGCCCCCGGCCGGAACAGTTTGTAGCGCCGCTCTCCGGCGTCGATCTTGAAGACGCCGGAGAGGAATTCGTCAGTCATGAAACTCAGCGACCCTCGTAACGCACGCCGACGAAGACGATCGGTCCGATCGCTGGCATGTTGAGCATTTCCTGGTGCGTCTGGCCGAAGCCGCACTGCTGTTTCACCGTGTAGTCTGCCTTCTTCGAGCTCGCGATACCCGTCGGCGGCGGCGTCGTGGTGCCGCCGATGCAGGAGAAGAGATTCTGCGCCGATACGAACAGTCGGCCGTTCGACGACGGGATCTTGTAGCTCGCCGTCATGTCGTACGTCCCGAATGCCGGGATAGTACCCCAATTCACACCTGACTGAAAGCTGTAGCGATTCACGTAGCGCACGGTCCAGCCGACGTTCACATCAGGGAGAATCTCGGTATAGTCCATCCCAATGTTGAATTTGGCAGACGTCGTATTCAATGCCGTCGATTCCACCGGGTCGCCGACCTTGGTCTTGATCGTATCGAGCTTGATGAGGCCGAAGCTCGCCGACGCCACAACATTGTCCTTGAAGTAGTAGCGGAGTCCGCCATCAAGTCCGGTGATCGTCGCTTCGCCGAGATTGAAGTAGGCGAGCGCAATCTGAGGACCGCCGGCGTCATCCGTCACCTTCGCGCCAGTGGTCCGGTAATACGCGGTCGTCGCGGCGGCACCGGCGAGCGGATTCGCAATGACGCTGAGCGGGCTCGTGAAATTCATGTACGTCGTACGATAGCCGGTAATGTCCA
>JAYVPN010000169.1:0-4104 GCA_043757365.1 Gemmatimonadota bacterium
TTCACGCCGTAGATGCCGGATCGTGGTTGACCTGTGCGAGGTCGCGGGCTACCCTTGGTTTATCGAGCGCGTACCTCTTCTGTGCCCGCCCGCTTACCCGACCCGGAGTCCGATTGGACGGCGACAGTAGTTTCGTCGCGGGGGCCGCAGCCTAGGCTGACGTCACTCCCGCCTTTTTGATCAGCATTATCGCGCGTGGCCCATCGCCCGCGTGAATGCGGGAGAAGGACGATGGCAACACTGAATGTTGGTGGCGACGCCCTGCAGGGTCTCGCCTGGCTCGATGCTGACGCGGCACTCGCCGCGCTCGAAGCGCAGCGCGCCGGTCTCACCGAAGAAGAAGTCGAGCGTCGCCGCGAGTTGTACGGGCGTAACGACGTCGCGCACGAAAAGCCGCCGGCCTGGTACGCGCAGTTGCTGCACGCGTTCGCCAATCCGTTCAATATCCTGCTCGCCGTGCTGGCGACCGTTTCGGCGCTCACCGGCGACGACAAGGCGGTCATCGTCATCGGTCTGATGGTGACGCTGAGTACCGGCCTGCGTTTCGTTCAGGAGTACCGCTCCACGAAATCGGCCGAGGCGCTGCGGGCGCTGGTGCGCACGAGCACCGCCGTCGAGCGCGACGGCGATGAGTTCCCCACCGGAAGCACGCCGGCGCAGCGCCGCCGCGAGATCGCGATGGATGAGCTCGTCCCCGGCGACATCATCTACCTCTCGGCGGGCGACATGATCCCGGCGGACCTGCGGATCCTGCAGGCCAAGGATCTGTTCGTCAGTCAGTCATCGCTCACCGGCGAAGCACTTCCAGTCGAGAAGTCGGACAGCGCAACGGCCCCGGATAAGCCGCTCTCGCTGACCGAACTGCCGACGATCTGTTTTATGGGCACCAGCGTCATCAGCGGCACCGCAACTGCTGTCGTCGCCGCCACGGGAAGCAAGACGAGCTTCGGCGCGATGGCCAAGGGACTGGTCGGCCAGCGTGTGACGACGGCGTTCGACGTCGGCGTGAACAAGGTGAGCTGGCTGTTCATCCGCTTCATCCTCGTGATGGTTCCGATCGTCTTCCTGATCAACGGCTTCAGCAAGCACGACTGGCTCGAGGCGTTCCTCTTCGGCCTCGCCGTCGCCGTCGGACTGACCCCCGAGATGCTGCCAATGATCGTCACGACGAACCTCGCCAAAGGCGCCTCGGCGATGGCGAAGCGGAAGACGATCGTGAAGCGGCTGAATTCGATTCAGAACTTCGGCGCGATGGACGTGCTTTGCACGGACAAGACCGGCACGCTGACGCAAGACAAGATCGTCCTCGAGCAGCATATCAATGTGATCGGCGAGGAGGACGAATCGGTCCTGGCGCTCGCCTATCTCAATTCGTTTTATCAGACCGGGCTGAAAAACCTGCTCGACGTCGCGGTGCTTGAGCACGGCGAAATCCACGCCGAACTCGCGATCGACAAGGCGTACGGCAAAGTGGATGAGATCCCGTTCGATTTCACGCGCCGCCGGATGTCGGTGGTGGTCGATCACGAGCACACGTCGCATCAGTTGATCTGTAAGGGCGCCGTTGAGGAAGTGTTCGCGGTCTGTACGAACGTTCGTGATGAAGATCACGTGGTCGAATTCGACGACGAACGCCGCAAGGATGCGGCGGATCTGGTTGCGGAGCTGAATGCCGACGGCTTCCGGGTAGTCGCCGTCGCGTATCGTGAGTTCTCGCCGGACCACGGCGCCTACGCCGTGGCGGACGAGAGCGACTTGATTCTCGCCGGCTTCATGGGATTCCTCGATCCGCCAAAAGAGAGCGCGGCGCCAGCAATCAAGGCGCTCGCCCACCATGGCGTACGCGTGAAGATCCTCACCGGCGACAATGATCTCGTGTCGCGGAAAGTGTGCCGCGATGTCGGCCTTCAGGTGGATCACATCGTGCTCGGCAGCGAGATCGCCGGTCTCGACGATGCCGCGCTTGGCGAAATCGCCGACGCGCATGTCGTGTTCGCGAAGCTCACACCGGACGACAAGGTGCGGATCGTGCGCGCCCTGCGCGCCCGCGGACACACCGTCGGCTTCATGGGCGACGGCATCAACGATGCCGGCGCGCTGCGCGAATCGGATGTCGGCATCTCGGTGGACTCCGCGGTCGACATCGCGAAGGAGTCAGCCGACATCATTCTGCTCGAGAAGAGCCTGATGGTGCTTGAGGAAGGAGTAATCGAAGGGCGGAAGACGTTCGGCAACACGATCAAGTACATCAAGATGACCGCGAGCTCGAACTTCGGGAACATGTTCAGCGTGCTCGTCGCGAGCGCCTTCCTGCCGTTCCTGCCGATGTTGCCGATCCAGTTGCTGACGCTGAACCTGCTCTACGATTTCTCGCAGACGACGATTCCGTGGGACGATATGGATCCGGAATACCTCACCGTCCCTCGCAAATGGAGCGCCGATGATATCGGCCGCTTTATGCTTTTCGTCGGGCCGACGAGCTCGGTGTTCGACATCCTCACCTTCCTGTTGATGTGGTACGTATTCAAGGCCAACGCCCCCGAGCATCAGTCGCTCTTCCAGTCGGGCTGGTTCATCGAATCGTTACTGACGCAGACGCTCATCGTGCATATGATTCGCACGGCGAAGGTGCCGTTCATTCAAAGCCGCGCGACGTGGCCGGTGATTTCGCTGACGGCGCTGATCATGGTGTGCGGCATCGCCTTGCCGTTTACGCCTGCCGGAACGAAACTTGGATTGCAGCCGCTCGCCGGCTCGTACTTCGTCTGGTTGTTTGCGATCCTCCTTTGCTACTCGGTGCTGACGCAAATGGTCAAAGTCTGGTATATCAAAAAGTTCGAGACGTGGCTCTGATGCGTCGACTGCTGCTCGTACTCGGGACCGTGCCGTCACTGCTCGGCGCTCAAAGCGGGTCGTGCAATACGCACCTCCTACAATTCCTCGGCGCTCAGGCGACGGTCATCGGTCAACGACTCTCGCCCTTCTCGAGTCCGTACGCCGGGCCGATGAGTTTCACGGCGACCGGCGATCGTCAGGTCAGCGAGAGCTATGGTGTCTACGCTGGCGTGTGCGTGGTCACTGGGCTCGACCTGTATGTTGACGCCGAGATGATTCGGGGCGCGGGTATCAGTCATGCCTCGGGATTGGCCGGGGTCACGAATGGCGATGTCATTCGCCAAGGCTCCGCGGATCTTGGTGATGGGCCCTACGTCGCCCGGCTGTTCTTGCGCTGGTCGCACGCCCTCGGCGGAGGCGGACTCGACACTATCGGACGCGCGATGGACGATCGTCCCCGGGTCGTGGCGTCGCATCGAGTTGAAATTGCCGCCGGCAAGTTCGGGCTCAGCGATGTGTTCGACGTCAATCGTTACGCGAATGCGACGCGCACGCAGTTTCTCAATTGGGCGCTCTTCCAGAACACCGCGTGGGATTACGCCGCCGATACGCGCGGCTACTCCAATGGCGTCTCGGTCGCGTGGATCACGCCGGAATTTACGGTGCGCGCCGGCACCTTCCAGATGCCGACGTTTGCGAACGGCAATATTTTTGACAGTCACGTTGCCGTCGCCCGCGGCGACAATATCGAACTGACGGTCCGAGCCGCGCACGGTGCCGTGCTGCGCTTTCTCGCCTACGAGAACCACGCGCGCATGGGTCGATATGCCGTGGCGATCGCGGCGAACCCGCGCGCCCCGGATATCGTCGCCGACGACGCACCGGGACGGACCAAGTACGGCTTCGGTTTCAACGGCGAACTCCCGCTCGCCGATCACGGCGAGACTGGCCTCTTTGCGCGTGCCGGATGGAGTGACGGCAAGAATGAGAGCTTCGCGTTCACCGAATCCGACGGTCATCTCAGTGCCGGCCTGCAGCTTGCCGGCGCGCGCTGGCGGCGCACCGATGACCGTGTCGGCCTCGCGATCGTCGCGAACGGCCTCTCGTCCGATCACCGCGCCTACCTCGCCGCCGGCGGCCGCGGTTTCCTCCTCGGCGACGGAAAACTCAACTACGGTTCGGAAGTGATCACCGAGCTGTACTATCGGATCCAACTCGGTCCGTACGTCCAACTCACGCCGGACGTCGAGTGGATCATCAATCCCGGCT
>JAYVPN010000170.1:0-4087 GCA_043757365.1 Gemmatimonadota bacterium
GCTTGCTGCACCGTGTTCGGAATGTCGTGCAGCTTGAGATCGAGAAAGATTCGCTTCCCTTCGCCGTGCAGCCAGTCGACGACGCGCGCGCCCTCAGCAGTGAAAAGCTGCAGCCCAACTTTATAAAAATCGGCGGCCTCGCCGAGCGTCTCGACCACACTGCGGGCCGCGGCGAACGTCGGGACGTCGAGGGCGACGATGGGCTGCGTGCGAATCGCGATCACGCCGGCCACTCTAGGGTTCCGATGATATCACGCAATTTCGCGACGCCGTGGCGATCACACCACCGACCGAGATCGCGGACAATCCGCTCGGGAACGCGCGGATTGGCGAGCGCCGCCGTGCCGATCGCGACGAGCGACGCACCGGCCACCAAGTACTGCAGCACGTCCTCGGCGTTCTGCACGCCACCGACCCCGATAATCGGCACCTGCACGGCGTTGCGAACCTTCCACGTCGCGAGCACGCCAATCGGGCGCAGGCCGGAGCCGCTGACGCCGCCGGTGCCGAAGCCGAGCGCCGGCGCGCGACGGTCGAGATCGATCACGAGCCCCGGAATCGTGTTGATGACGGTGATGCCGTCGGCACCGGCATCGACGGCCTGCTTCGCCGTTTCGCCGACGTTCGAGAGCGTCGGTGACAACTTCACGAAGATCGGCCGCTTCGTCGCCGCGCGGGCGCGGCTCACGACGATCGCGAGCGCCGCCGGATCGGCGCCAAACTCGAGCCCACCGGCGCGCGTGTTCGGGCAGCTCACGTTCAGTTCGTACGCCTGAAAGCCACTCTCACCGTCGAGCTGCGCGACGACGTCGCCGAAATCCTCGGCGATGCGGCCGACGACGTTCACGAGCACGCGAGCGCGCGTCAGCTCGCGATTGAGCCACGGGAGATGATCGCGCTTCACCGCGTCGACGCCAGGATTCGCGAGGCCGATGGCATTGATCATGCCACCGTCGAAATCGGCGACGCGCGGCGCGGGCGCTCCGAGGCGCGGCTCGAGACTGACGGCTTTGGTGACGATGCCACCGAGCGATTCGAGCAGCATGACATCGTCGAGTTCGCGGCCGTAGGCGGCAGTGCCGGCGGCGAGCAGTAGCGGATTCTGGAAGGTCAAACCGGCAGCGTCGGAGGCGAGGCGCGACATGATACGCGACGCGGCATCAGTCACAGCGCATCACCGCCGCGCGCCGCCTGTCGCATTGCCCGTTCCGCTACTGACGCGTCGCTCATACTTCGCAAGATACTCCATCGCGCCGCCGGCGACGGCATCGGCGATCGCCGCCTGCCCGTCGGCGCTCGAGATCCACGCGGCCTCAGCGGGGTTCGTGCCGAAACCGATTTCAACGAGCACCGCCGGCATGAAGGCGCGGACGAGCACCATGAAGCCGGCCTGTTTTACGCCGCGGCTTGGCCCGGGATGAATGCCACGCAGCTTCGACTGGATCGTCGCCGCGAGATCGCTCGACTCACGGAGATGTTCGTTTTGCGCGAGGTCGTTGAGCATGAACGAAAGCGGATCGTTCTTCGGCGCCGACTCGGCGTTCGTCTCGAACTTCACGACCTCGTTTTCCATTCGCGCAACGCGACGCTCGTCTTCCGTTTTTTCTTCGGCGAGAAAATACGTCTCGAAGCCGCGGGCGCCGCCGGGATCTTTCCAGTGCGCGTTCGCGGCGTTGACGTGAATCGAGATGAAGAGATCGCCTTTCTTCTGATTCGCGATCTTGCCGCGATCGCCGAGTGCGATGAGGGTGTCGGTGGTGCGCGTCATGATGACGTCGATGCCGCGCGCTTCGAGTTCGCGCGCCAGTTTGCGCGAGACGGCGAGGGTGATGTCTTTTTCGTAGATCGTCGGGCGGCCGCCGATCGGGCCGTGCATCCCCGGATCCACACCGCCGTGTCCGGCGTCGACGACGATGCGGCGGCGGCGCGTCTCGGCGGTGGCCGTCGTGGTCGCCGGCGGCAACGACGGTCGCGACGCACGCTTCGCGGCGACGGAATCACCCGGCGGCAGCGCCAGCGAGGCCGCGAGGAGTAGCCCAATCATCGATTCACCTTGAGCGCGCGTGACATCTCGCGCTTGTCGTCTTTCTCTTTTAAGTCGGCGCGCTTGTCGTGCAATTTTTTACCGCGGGCGAGCGCGAGACGAACTTTGGCGCGGCCGCCTTTGAAGTAGATCTCGGTCGCGACGAGCGTGAGCCCCTGCCGCTCGACGGCGCCGATGAGTTTGCGGATTTCCTTGGCGTGCAGCAGCAGTTTGCGGGTGCGCGTCGCTTCGTGATTGAAACGATTCCCCATCTCGTAGGGTGAGATGTGGAGGTTGAGCAGCCACACTTCGCCGTCCTTCACCACCCCATACGCGTCGGTGATGGTTGCCTTGCCGGCGCGGAGGGACTTCACCTCGGTCCCCGTCAGCACGATTCCCGTTTCCCAGGTCTCGAGGATCTCATAGTCGAATCGCGCCCGCTTGTTGCGTGCGATCGGCTCGATCTCATCGGGTGTGGTAGTCGTGGATTCTTTCGGCATCGGGAGCAATTTAGCGGCGGCGCGCCGCGAGCATGGGGGCAGAATGCCCCACACGAACAGACGACCGCCTATGGGGTTGGGTATCGGCGATGCACCCATTACTTTACCCCAACGCGCCGGAGTGGTGGAATTGGTAGACGCGCTGCATTCAGGGTGCAGTGGGCGATAGCCCGTCCGGGTTCGAGTCCCGGCTTCGGCATGCAGGCGAACAAAAGAAAAGCGCCGCGATTATCGCGGCGCTTTTCTTCGTTTCGGGGCGCGCCGCCGTCAGGACGCCGCAGCTTCGGACGGCGAGAGATGATCGGGGAGCGAGACGGCACCGTAAATCGTACGCAGGGCGTCGTTGGCTTCGGTGATGTATGTCGTCATGAGCTCGACGGCCCGTGGCAACGGGGCGCCGGCGCTCCGGGCGCCATCGCTCGCGAAGGCAAGGAGGACGCGGCCGAGCCGCTCGCCACTCCCCGGTTTCCCGCCGCGGAGGGTGAGCGCTTCCCGGTACGCCGAGAGGCGATCGTTGATATGTTTCTGGGCCAGTTCGTGCATTCCGGGATCGACGCGCGCATCCGTCAACAGTGCCTCGCCGAGTGCGGCGACGACGTCGGAGCCGGTGCGGTCGTCGAGTGCGTCGCGCTGCGCCGTGAGCACGGCAAGCGCGAGACGCGCATACCGCAGTTCCCACAGGGCGTGGTCGCGATCGCCGTTGGCGGCGGCATCGGCGAGCCAGTCCACGTCTATATCGAACGGCTCGCGACGCACGGCGGCGAGGAAGGCGCTGGCGCGTCGCCGTCGTTCTCGGGCGACGCGCCACTCGGTCGTGAACGGGATCAGCACGCGATAGGAACCGTCAGGTCTGGAGTACAGGGAGTCCCACGCGACCCCGGACGACCGGCTCGGGTGCGAGCAGATCGGACAGGCGCACTCCTTCGAGTGCTTCGTCGACGCGACGCTGTAGAATCTGCCACACGGGCCGCACACTGCAATCCCCCGAGGCCGAACAACGCTCCGGATCTAACGGGTGCGAGTCGCAGTGGAGCTCGAAGGTGCCCAGTTCGGCAGCCGCCACGATCTCGCGAAGGGTGATCGCCTCGGGCTCACGGGCGAGCGTGTACCCTCCCTTGGCACCGCGCGTGCTCTTCACCACACCGGCACGACGCAGACGAAGGAGGATCTGTTCGACGTAGTCTGACGGAAGTTTTTCACTGGCGGCAATGTCACGACCGGTGACGGGGCTCGCGTCGCCCCGCTTGGCGAGATGTAAAGTGCAAATCACGCCGTACTCAGCCCACGTTGTGATACGCATGAAGGGATGATAGGAAGTAATTCGCTCGCCAACAGTCGGGGAAATGCCCCGAGTTCGGTACGACAATTCCCTGACAGGCCGCGCCGACCTATTCCTCGCCGGGGACGCCGATCTCGGTCATCCGGCGCAGGTCGAGAGCACGGTCGAGCTCAGCCTGCGGCAGCACCTGCTCCCGCGACGCGAGGGCCCGGATGAGTTCCCCGCTCTTCACGGATTCCTTGGCCATCTCGGCGGCCTTCGCGTAACCGATTTTTGGCGCGAGCG
>JAYVPN010000171.1:0-15445 GCA_043757365.1 Gemmatimonadota bacterium
GACCGGAGCTGGACTTTCGGCGTTGCGGATGCGGGTGAAGCGGGCGTGCGATGCGCTGCGAATCCGACTGACAGAGGTGCAGCAAAATGAACGATGACAACATGGATCCGCTGATCGAGCGCGCTGCGCAGAGTATGCGCGCGCTGCCAGCGGCGAATCCGCTGGCGACGATGCGCATCATGGCCGCGGTCCGCGCGCGCCGTGCGGTGCGTCCGTCGCGCATGGAACAGCTCTTCGGCTGGCTCCGCGAGCCGTCGCTCTCGTTTGCGACCGCTGGCGTCCTTGCCGCGGCGGCGCTCGTGGTCGGCTTCGTGTCGCGCGGCGCCCTCACCACGATGGGCCAGCAGACGGACGAGTTTGCCGTCCAGCAGCCGAACGCCGGGCCGGCGACTAACGCTCCGCTCCGCGCGGCGTCTAACTCATCGGATATCCGGTCGACGATCGCCGTGCCGGTTTCGATGGTGTTCGAAGCGCCGCAGGCCGAGTCGGTGTCGCTCGTCGGTGACTTCAATGACTGGGATGCGACGGCCACTCCGCTGCATCGCTTCGGTTCCAACGGCCCCTGGACGGCGACACTGCTCGCCAAGCCGGGACGCCACACGTATGCGTTTCTCGTCAACGGTACGACGCTTGTGGCCGACCCCCGCGCGCCACGTGCGAAGGATCTCGACTACGGCACGGAAGCCTCCGTGCTGATGGTGAACCCGCAATGAAGAACGTGAAGTCGGCCCTTCGTCTGATCGCCCTAGTCGCATTCTCCGGCTCCGCCGCGAGCGCGCAGGACGTCCGTTTGAGGCTTATCCACGACGACGCGACGCGCGCCGTCGTTGCCGAGCGGCTCGGCAGCGCCTCGGCCCGCGGCGTGCCGACGGAACCGCTGATGTCGAAGGCGCTCGAAGGCGTCGCGAAGCGCGCGACGCCGAAGGACATCAAGAACGCGATGAACGCGCTCGAGAAGCGCCTCCGCCTCGCCAGTGAGCTGCTCTCGCCGACGGTGTCGGTGGATGAAATGGCGGCCGGCGCCGATGCCCTCGCGGCCGGTGTGTCGGAAAAGTCGCTGAAGGCCCTGCGGGCGGCGGCGCCGACCCGCTCGGTGGCGATGGAACTGGGCGTCCTGACTGAACTCGTGGCCCGCGGGGTCCCCGCGAAGCGGGCGTCGAAGATGTTACTCGACCTTATGGCGCGTGGCGCGAACGGAGCGCAACTTACGGCTCTCGGAAGCGCCGTGCAGGGCGACGTGGCCGCGGGCTTGAAGCCCGATGTCGCGCTCGACCTTCGCGGACGAGGTGTTCTTTCCCTTCTCCCGCCGCCGCCATCGGTATTGAATGCGAGTCCCCGTTCGGGTGGTGGGAGGCCGTAAGGCCATGAGATGACCGCACGCGAGTTCGCGTGCGGTCGATCCCGCCGAATAGCCAGAGGTGCCGCGGGCCTCGCGCTTTGGAGCGGATCGTTGGCCGTCGGTATGAGCGCGACCGCTGCCGCGCAGACGTCAGGCGAGGTTCGTCTCGAGCTCGGCGCCGCCCAAGTGCAGCAGTTCGCGCGTGACACGCGCAACGCCGCCCTGCTCGGCATTCTTTGGCGCGAGAGCGATGTCCATTTCGCCACGCTGTTCTCCGCCTCGGCGACCTACACGCGCGACAGTCTCGCGGCGATGCAGGGGAGCGGAGAAGTGCTCTGGCGGAGAAATCCCGACAGCCGGTTTGTCGGCGAAGCCGGCGGTTCCTTCACGAACTACGGCGTCACGACGCTCGCGCGCGGCGGTAACTTCAATGGCTGGTTTCGTCAGCGCATTATCGTTGGCGATGGTGGCGTATGGGCTGGCGGTTCGCTCGCCCAGACCGTGCGCGATGACTTCGCCTCTCACGCGACGAACGTCGAAGCGGGCGGCTGGTATCGCCTCAACGACAACGTGACCGCGTCGGGATCGCTGGCGCGCCGTCGCACCGACGATGCTCCGCTGATGTTTGCGTCCGGAATTTTCCTGACGCGGGACGCCAATACCTACGATCTCACGGACGCGAGTCTCGGCGCGCGCATCGAGAGCGGTCGCTTTTCACTCGACGCAGCGCAGTTCTGGCGCACCGGCGCCCGGGCGACGTTCGTGGATCAGACGGCGTTCTTCTTGTCGACAGCGTGGGAATTGAATCCGCGGTTTGCAGTCTCTGTTAGTGGAGGGCGTCAGCTCTCCGATCCGACGCGCGGCTCGCCCGACGTCACGCTCTACTCCGCAGCACTGCGCTACTCATTGCGCACGATGCCGGCGGACGTCGTCGGCACATCCATCACGAGTTCGGCGCGGCTCCTGCCCGCGTCTGTCGGCGCTCTGCTGACGGTGCTCGTGACCGCCCCCGATTCGGTGGTGGTCGAAGTCGCTGGTTCGTTCTCGGAGTGGGAGCCGGTCCCGATGACCAAGACTCCCTCGGGCTGGCAAATGCAGGTCATATTGAAACCGGGGCGTTATCGTGTGGCGATCCGCTACGACGGCGGAGCGTGGAGAGCGCCCGGCAATCTCGGACGCGTGAAGGACGATTTCGACGGCGAGAGCGGGATCATCATCGTTCCGTAGTTTCCTCTGCATGAGGTGGCCATGACCGACCGACGCACATTCGTGAAGCATCTCGCTGGTGCTGGTGTTGCGCTGCCGATGATGAGGGAAAACGCCTTCGGCTCCCTCTTCAAGGCGAACGCCATCGCCGGCGACCGGCCGCCGCTCGCGGTCGCCGAAGACGAGACGTACTGGAGCCAAATCCAGCGCGCCTTCGACGCCGACCGCACGATGATCAATCTGAACAACGGCGGTATCTCGCCGACGCCGAGCCACGTGCTCGAGCAGATGATCCGCGATCTCAAGTTCACGAACGAACTGCCGGTCGAACACATGTGGCGCGTGCTCGAGCCGCGCATGGAGAGCACGCGGCGCGATCTCGCCAAGGAGTTCGGCTGCGATCCCGAGGAAATGGCGATCGTACGCAACGCGAGTGAAGCGAACGAGACGATGATTTTCGGCATCGATCTCAAGAGGGGCGACGAGGTCATCGTTACGAACCAGAACTACGGTCGGATGATCACCTCGTGGCAGCAGCGCGAGCGCCGCGAAGGGATCGTGCTCAAACAGATCTCGTTCAAGGTGCCGCCGCCGAGCGACGAGTACATCGTCGAGCAGTTCCGGAAGGCGATCACGCCGCGTACGAAGGTCATCGAGGTCACGCACATCACGAACCTCACCGGCCAGATCTTGCCGGTGCGGGACATCGTGCGGATGGCGCGGCCACTCGGCATCGAAGTCTTCGTCGACGGCGCGCACGCGTTCAATCATTTCCCGTTCAAGCGTGACGATCTCGAGTGCGACTACTACGGCACCTCGCTCCATAAGTGGACGCTCGCGCCGATCGGCACCGGCTTCCTCTACGTCCGAAAGGAGAAGCAGGAAAAACTCTGGTCGCTGATGGGAAGCGACGACGGGCTCAAGACGAACATTCGCAAGTACGAGCAGATCGGGACGCACCCGCAGGCGAACTTCAATGCAGTCAGCGCGGCGGTCGCGTTCAATCGCGGCATCGGCGCGGAACGGAAGATCGCGCGGCTGCGGTACCTCCGTGACCGCTGGGCCAACCGACTGATGGCGGCGAGCGATCGGGTGCACGTACTCACGCCACTCGGCCCCGACAAATCCGGAGCGATCGCGCTCATTCAGGTTGATGGACTGGATCCGGTGAAACTCGGCGGCTGGCTGATGAACAACTATCGAATCGTGAATACGCCGATCGTCCATCCGGAGTTCAGCGGCATTCGCATCACGCCGAACGTGTACACGATGCTCGAAGAGATCGACGTGTTCAGCGACGGCGTCCTCAAAGCCATTCAAAAAGGAATTGCATAATCGTGGCGGCGAAGAAGGCGAGCGACAATTACGCAGCAGGACCTTGGGCGGCGACGTTCGCCTCGAGAGCAAATGGCGAAAGGCGATTCTGGCTGGTGAAGAGCGAGCCGGACGTCTTTTCGTTCGATGATTTGCAGAAAGCGCCGGACAAGACGACGCACTGGAACAGCGTGCGCAATCACGCGGCGCGGAATTTCATGAAGGATGGGATGCGGAAGGGCGATCTCGTTTTTTGGTATCAGTCGAACGTCGATCCGCAGGCGATTGTCGGAATTTGCGAGATCGCGAAAGAGGCGTATTCCGATCACACGGCGTTCGATCCGAAGGATGACTACTTCGATCCGAAGTCCGATCCGAAGAAGCCGACTTGGTTCATGGTGGATGTGAAGTACAAGTCGGCGTTCAAGAATCCGGTGACGCTGAAGGCGGTCAAAGCCGAACCAAAGCTCGCGCAGATGGCACTTATCCGCGTCGGGCGGCTGTCCGTCGTGCCGGTCACTCCCGCCGAGTGGGAGCTCATCGTCAAAATGGGGGCGTGATGCAGTCGAAGGCGACGACGGCCGTCGACTACTTAAAAGAACTGCCGGACGATCGGCGCAAGGCAATTGATACGATCCGGACGGTCATCAAGAAGAACATTGACAAAGGATTCAGCGAGGGGATGCAGTACGGGATGATCGCTTGGTCGATCCCGCACACGACATATCCGGCGGGCTATCACGCCGACCCCAAGCAGCCAGTGCCGTTTCTCGCGCTCGCGTCGCAGAAGAACCACATGGCGCTCTATCTGATGTTCGACTCGGCCTTTTTCCGCTCCGAGTGGACGAAGGACGGCAAGAAACTCGAGGCCGGTGTCGGGTGCATACGCTTTAAAAAACTTGACGATGTTTCGCTGGAAGCGATCGCGGCGAGTCTGAAGCAGATGACGGCCAAGTCGCATCTGGCCTGGTACGAAACGGTTCGCGAGAAGTACGAGGCGGAGAAGGCGGAGAAGAAGGAGAAGAAGAAAAAAAAGAAATGAGAAACTGAACTTGGCCGCGGAAACGCGCGGAAAAAACGGAAACTGGCGGAAACAGCAACAGCAAATTGGGAACCCGTACTGCAGGTTGCAGTGCCGTTCCCCCAAGTCGGTGTAGTTTCCGCCAGTTTCTGTTTTTTCCGCGCGTTTCCGCGGCTAAGCCGTTGCCGTTATCTCCCCACTTATTCGCTCTATGCCCACTGTGAGCCGCTCGAGATCTTCCCACCGAGTGCGGTGATTCGAACACGCGACGCGAATGATGTATCGGTCACGAATCTGCGAACCGCTCGGAATCGCCAGCCCCTGCTCCTGAATCCGGAGCAACAGCTCCTTGTTGAACGTGTCCTGCTGCTCCGGCGTCAGACCGGGACGCGCAACACGCCAGCAGACGATGTTGAGCGACGTCGGTGCCATGATCTCGACGTCCTTCACCTGCGCGATGCGCGTCGTAAACTCCTGCGCCTGCATCACGTTCTGCTCGATAACCCGTCCGATCCTGTTCGCGCCCTCGGCCTTCAGCGAAAGCCAGACTTTCAGTGCCTTGAACGATCGGGTCAACTCGGGGCCGCGATTCGCGAATGGGATGCCGCCGGCGATGACGCCACGCCCCTCATCGCGCAAATAGCTCGGCGTCACATTGAACGTCGCCTCGTGGACGTTCACGTCACGCACAAGCACGCAGGCGATCTCGTAGGGTAGGTACATCCACTTGTGCAGATCGAAGGCGACTGAGTCGGCGCGCTCCATTCCCTTCACGAGCGGCGCGAGCTTCGGCGAGAATCGCGCCAGCGCGCCAAACGCGCCGTCGACGTGGAACCAGAGCTTCTCCTGCGCCGCGAGATCGGCGAGCGCGTCGAGATCGTCGATCGCGCCGCTGTTCACCGTGCCGGCCGAACCCATCACGCAGATCGGGCGATGTCCGGCCGCGCGATCCTCGGCGATCAGCTCCCGCAATGCATCGACGCGTATTCGGAACTGATCGTCCACTGGAACTTTGCGCAGCGAATCGGAGCCCATCCCGAAGAGCTCGACGGCCTTCTGCCCCCAGCTGTGAATCTCGCTCGAGGCATAGACCATCAGTCGCGGTCCACCGAGCGCGCCGAGCTTTCGTACGTCGTAGCCGGCTTTCGCGTGACGCGCGACCGCGAGCCCGACGATATTCGCCATCGTGCCGCCGCTCACGAGGAGGCCGCTCGAATCGGCGGGGAAGCCCATCAGCTCGGCGAGCCACTTGATGACCTGCAGCTCGACGAGCTTCGGTGCCTGGTCGAGCCCGGCGAGATGCGCGTTCATTCCGGACGCGAGCATATCGGCCATCATACCGAGCGGCGTGCCATTGCCTTGGACCCAGCCGAGAAAGGTCGCGTGGCGATTGCCGTTCGTATACGGCAGAACGTTCGTCAAAAAGTCCGCGTAGGCGGCTTCGGCACCCTGAGGCTCGATCGGCAGCGGTTCACCCGTGAGCGATTCGCGCACGTCGGACGGAAGCGGCGTCCACGGACGCCGGTCGTTGAGCGTCTCGAGGTGGGCGAGCATGTCGTCCACCATCTTGTGCGCGAGCCCGGCGAACTGCGTCCAGTCCGCGGGGTCGAGCGTTTCATCGGAGCGAGCGGTAACCGGTGATTTCTCGTTTGACATGGGAGAACGATAAGGCAAGGCTCTAGCCGAAGCGACCGCATAGCGCGATGCTTCACCGGTTGACGTTCCTGCCGCCGACGCCCCCCGGCCGTGGCCCCCGTGTCACCTTCTACACCCGTCCCCATCATGAGTCGCTATCGTTCCCTCGGCGCCCTCGCGGCGCTCGCGTTCTTCGCGGGCTCGGCGCAGGCGCAAACGCGCATGCTGCGCTCGCCATCGGTGAGCGCCACGCACATCGCCTTCGCCTATGCCCAAAACATCTGGATCGTCGATCGCACCGGTGGCGCGGCGCGCCGTCTGACGAGCTTTCAAGGCGCGACGGAAAATCCGAAGCTCTCGCCAGACGGCAAATGGGTCGCGTTCAGCGGCGAATACGGCGGCAATATCGATGTTTACGTGGTGCCTGCCGAGGGCGGCGAGCCGAGGCGGCTGACGTGGCACACTGCTCCAGATATGGTGCAGGGATGGACACCGGACGGTGCGAAGATTGTCTTCGCCTCGACGCGCGAAACGAACGGACCCAGCGCGGCGCCGAAGTTCTATACCGTCGCAGCCGGTGGCGGGGTCGAACAGCCGCTGCCGATGAACCGCGCGTATCAGGGGAAAATCTCCCCCGACGGCAAGCACGTCGCGTATCGCATGAACAACTCGTGGGACGAAGAACGCCGCAACTATCGCGGCGGTCAGAACCGCCCGATCTGGATCGCCGATCTCAAGACGCTCGATGTCGAAACGCCGCCGTGGAAGGACTCGAAGGATCTCGACCCAGCGTGGATCGGCGACGTCGTCTATTTCATCTCCGACCGTGATGGCGTGCAGAACGTGTGGAGCTACGATACGAAGTCGAAGAAACTCGCGCAGGTTACCGACTACTCCGACTACGACGTGAAGACGCTCGACGCCGGGGCCGGCGCGGTCGTCTTCGAGCAAGCGGGATTCATTCACGAGCTCGATGCCAAGACGGGCAAAGAACACGTCGTGAAAATTACCGCGGCGGGCGACTTTCCCTGGATGATGCCGCAGTGGAAGGACGTGAGCGGCCGCATCGCGACGATGGCGCTTTCCCCGACCGGAAAGCGCGCCGCGGTCGAAGCGCGTGGCGAGATCTTTACGATCCCCGCTGACAAGGGCGACGTGCGGAACCTCACGAACTCGAGCGGAACCGCCGAGCGTGATCCGGCGTGGAGCGCCGACGGAAAGTTCCTCTCGTACTTCAGCGACAAGAGCGGCGAGTACAAGCTCTACATCGAAGCGCAGGACGGACTGACGCCAGCACGCGCAATCGCGCTGCCGAACACGAAGCACTACTACACGCCGTCGTGGAGCCCGGACGGCAAGAAGATTCTCTACACTGATACGGACTTGAAGCTCTGGGTCCTCGATGTCGCGACGGGACAGGGCAAGATCGTCGGTGAAGATCCGTGGATGGTGCCGACGCGCACGATGAATCCGGTCTGGAGTCCGGATTCGAAGTGGATCGCCTACGCGAAGCATCTCAACACACTCTACAAGGTGATCGTCGCGGTCAATCTCGAGACGGGGAAGACGCAGCAAGTCACCGATGGTCTCGCTGACGCGATATCGCCGGCGTTCGATGCGAGTGGCAGGTATCTCTGGTTCTTCGCGTCGACCGATTTCGGTTTGAAATCGCAGTGGCTCGATATGACGAACTACGATCACGAGGAAAATTTCGGCTTGTATTTCGCGATCCTCAACAAGAGCGATGCCTCGCCACTGCGCCCGGAGAGCGACGAAGAAACGGGCGCGCCAGCTCCCGCGACGGCTGAAACGGCCGGCGCAGCGCCGACTGCGGCGGCAGCACCCTCGGCGCCGGCGCGCCTCACCCCGACTGTGACGATCGACTTCGACGGTCTGCAGTCACGCATCATCGCCGTGCCGGGAATCGCCGAACGTCAGTACGCGAAGTTGCGCGCAGGCGTCGCCGGTACTGTCTTTTTCGCCGAGCAGTTGCCGGCGACCGGCACGGCCGCTGCGGGCCCGGGCGCCGGAACTACGCTGCATCGCTATCAACTGCGTGACCGCCGCGCGGTGTCGTTCCTTACTGGCGTCGCCGATTACGAAGTGAGCGCCGATGGCCACAAGCTGCTCTATCGCACGGGCGGCGGCGCTGGTTCAGCGGCAGGAGCAGGCGCAGCCGGTGCGGGCCCGGCGATGTTTATCGTCGAAGCCGATCGAGCTGTGCCGGCGGCTGGCGTAGGTCGTCTCAATGCAACGCTTCGTTCGTACGTCGATCCGAAAGCGGAGTTCAAGCAGATTTTCGCCGAAGGGTGGCGCAATCAGCGCGACTATCTCTACGTGCCGAACCAGCACGGCGCCGATTGGCCGAAAGTGCGCACGATGTACGAAGCGCTGCTGCCACACGTGATGCATCGCGCCGATCTCAACTACCTCATCGACATGATGGGCGCGGAAATCGCGATCGGTCACTCGTATGTACGTGGCGGCGATATTCCGCCGGTCACGCCGACGAACGGCGGACAGCTCGGCGCCGACTTCGTGATCGAGCAGGGGCGCTACAAGATCACCAAGATCTACGATAACGAAAGTTGGAACACGGATCTCCGCGCACCGCTCGCGGTGCCGGGAGCCGACGTGCGCGTCGGCGATTATCTCATCGCGGTGAACGGCGAAGAACTGCGCGCGCCGGATAATCTGTATCGCGTGCTCGACGGCACCGCCGGCAAGCAGACGGTGCTCACCGTCAACACCATGCCGACAACGGTTGGTGCACGGCGTATAACGGTGATTCCGGTCGCGAACGAGCAGGGGCTTCGCTCGCGCGCCTGGATCGAGCGCAATCGCCGCATCGTCGATTCGCTGTCGAAGGGAACGCTCGCGTACGTCTACATCCCGAACACGGGACAGCCGGGGTACACGAGTTTCAATCGCTATTACTTCGCGCAGCAGGATCGGAAAGGCGCGATCATCGACGAGCGATACAACGGCGGCGGCTCGGCGGCCGACTACATTATCGACGTGTTGCAGCGTGATTTCGACGGCTACTTCAACAACGTTGCCGGCGATCGCATGCCGTTTACTTCACCCGCGGCCGGGATCTGGGGACCGAAGGTGATGATCATCAATGAAATGGCCGGCTCGGGCGGCGACTTAATGCCGTGGATGTTCCACAGCCGCAAAATCGGCACGCTCGTCGGCAAGCGGACCTGGGGCGGGCTCGTGCACACGGCCGATACGCCGACCTTCATCGACGGCGGTTCGGCGATCGCCCCGCGCGGCGGCTTCTTCCGTCGGGACAACAAGTGGGATGTCGAAAATGTCGGCCAGGCGCCGGATATCGACGTCGAAAACTGGCCGAAGGACGTCGCGGCGGGTCACGATCCTCAGCTCGAACGCGCGGTCGCCGAGGCGCTCACGCAGCTCGCCGCCAAACCGGTCGAGCGGGCCACCAAGGAGCCGCCGAGCCCGACGTGGGGTAAGCGAGTGAAGCCGTTGCCGTAAAACAGTTTGGCTAGTTATGCGTGGGCTGAGATCGGCCCGAAACGCGTTTGACACAGAGCACGCAGAACACGCAGAAAGGGCTGAAACAACAGGTCTGTTCTGCGTGTTTTGTGCTCGAAACGTCTCTGTTTCCTTCCGGTGCGGTTTCTGCGTGCTCTGCGTGTTCTGTGTCCAACGCGTGTCCGAAAAACCCGTTCGTCACACGGCAGAAAACCCTATCCCGTCAGGCACTCCCCGACGATACTTTTAGGAAGGTCCGCGCCCGGGGCGGGAGCGTTGCAACCGCCGGCCAGGACTTCACCCAAGGCCCCACGGTATCGAAAAATGTCTGGTACGACTGCAGCCGCACCCACTGGCGACCATCTCGAGATCAAGGATTCGCGGACCGGCAAGATCTACACGGCCCCGATCACCGACGAAACCATCCGCACGGCCGATCTCAAGCAGATCAAAGTGAATGCGGACGACTTCGGCATCATGGGCTACGATCCGGCGTTCATGAACACCGCGTCATGCCGCAGCGCGATCACCTTCATCGACGGCGACAAGGGAATCCTTCGCTATCGCGGCTACCCGATCGAGCAGCTCGCCGAGAAGGCCAACTTCCTCGAGGTGGCGTGGCTGCTCCGCAAGGGAGAGCTGCCGAACCAG
This sequence comes from Gemmatimonadota bacterium, assembly GCA_043757365.1. Classification (GTDB taxonomy): domain Bacteria; phylum Gemmatimonadota; class Gemmatimonadetes; order Gemmatimonadales; family Gemmatimonadaceae; genus Fen-1231. The sequence goes on from JAYVPN010000171.1 coordinate 10,668, forward strand.
GCGGAGTACGACCAGTTCGTGCACGACGTGACGTATCACACGTACGTCCACGAAAATATTAAGGGGTTCATGGAAGGGTTCCGCTACGACGCGCATCCGATGTCGATGATGACGGCCGGCGTCGCGGCGCTTTCGTCGTTTTATCCAACCGCGAAGAACATCTATGACGAGGGCGAGCGTGACATCGCGTTCGTCCGCCTCATCGCCAAGATGCCGACGATCGCCGCGTTCGCGTATCGTCACGTCAAGGGGATGCCGTACGTCTATCCCGACAACTCGCTGCCGTACGCCGAGAATTTCCTCTCGATGATCGCGCGCATGTCCGAAGGGAAGTACGAAGCGCATCCGGTGTACGCGAAGGCGATCGACATCCTGTTCATTCTGCATGCTGACCACGAGCAGAACTGCTCGACGAACGCCGTCCGCGCGGTGGGTTCGTCGCACGTCGATCCGTATTCGGCCGTCGCCGCCGGCATCGCCGCGCTGTACGGTCCGCTCCACGGCGGAGCGAACGAAGCCGTGCTGCGGATGCTCACGGAAATCGGCGATGTGAAGAACATCCCCGCCTTCATCGAGAACGTAAAGAGCGGCAAAGGCGAGAGCCGGCTGATGGGCTTCGGTCACCGCGTCTACAAGAGCTATGATCCGCGGGCCCGCATCGTGAAGGGGCTGTGCGACGAAGTGCTGAAGGTCGCCGGCGTGTCGAAGGACATGGAGATCGCGCTTGAGCTCGAGCGTATTGCGCTCTCCGACGAATACTTCATCAAGCGCAAGTTGTATCCAAACGTCGATTTCTACACCGGGCTGATTTATCGAGCGATGCATTTCCCGACCGATTACTTCACGGTGCTGTTCGCGATCGCGCGTACCTCCGGCTGGCTCGCGCAGTGGGAAGAGATGCTGCTCGACAAGGAGCAGAAGATCGCTCGTCCGCGGCAGATTTACACGGGGCATGCGGAGCGACCGTATGATGGGCAGTTGGATCATAAGCACACGATTACTAAGTAAACTGTAACTGTAACTGCAACTGCAACTGCAACTGCAACTGCAACTGCAACTGCAACTGCAACTGCAACTGCAACTGCAACTGCAACTGCAACTGCGAGTGTACGGTTGTCCGTTTACCGGTGACGGTCAAAGCGGCGCGGGGCTTCAAGCCCCGCGCCGCTTTCCTTTGTGGTTTACTGTGAACGGTAAACGGACAACCGTACACCGTTCACTCGATTTTGCTTCTCAATTTCGTCCGACAGATCGTTGCAAGCGGACAGATCTCGCATCGCAGCACTCTGGCAGTGCACACCAGCGCCCCAAGCTCCATCACCGCCTGATTGTGTACCCAGGTCTGCTTGCCGGTTTTCGGTAACACCGCCTCGGCGATCTTCCAAAGCCGCGTGAGATCGCGCGGCCGCTTCGGTGTGAGGCTCGGAGCAAATACTCGGGAAAGTACCCGCGCGACATTCGTATCAACGAGTGCCGCACGCTTTTCGAACGCAAAACTCGACACGGCACCGGCTGTATAGGCGCCGATCCCCGGGAGCGCTCGCAGCTCCTCGTGATGCGACGGCAATGATCCGTCGGCTCCGTCGCGCGTGACGAGTTTGGCGAGCGCGTGAAGATTTCGCGCCCGCGCGTAATAGCCGAGTCCGGCCCACGACTCCATCACCCGCTTCGGTGGCGCGGAGGCGAGATGATGGATGGTTGGGAAGGTCTCGAGAAAGCGTGCATAGAAATCGAGCACCCGCGAGACCTGCGTCTGCTGCAGCATCAGCTCCGACACGAGCACGCGGTACGGATCGCGCGTCTTCCGCCACGGCAGGTCGCGGTGGTTGCGCCGGTACCAGGCGCGGAGCCGGGCGCTGAAATCGGCGGCGCGCGGAGGGGCAGGGATGAGACGATCGGGGCGGGGGCGTTTCGGCATCGCAGGTAAGCTAACCAGAGTATCTTTCGAACATGAATCTCGGACTCGCCATCGAAGCCTCGGCCGTCATCATCTCTGCGCTCGCGACGATGATCGTCGCCGCGAAGAAGCGCATGGACCTCGTCGGCGTTTACGCACTCGCCGTGGTGACGTCGTTCGGCGGTGGTACGTTGCGCGATCTCCTCCTCGACCGTCGCCCATTCTTCTGGGTGGTGCGCTGGGAGTATCTCGTGGTGGTGCTCGTGATGTGCGTGCTGTTCGTCTACAGCCGCCGCCTGTACGAGTGGAGCGCAACGCTCGTCGCGCGCGCCGATATTATCGATGCGCTCGGGCTCGGGCTCTTCACTGTCTCGGGTACCGCGCTCGCCGCGCATCTCGAAATGCCGGCCGTCGTCTGCGCGCTGCTGGGCGTTCTGACGAGCACCGGCGGCGGCGTCGCTCGTGATTTGATCATCAATGAGGTGCCTCAGCTTTTCCAGCACGGACGACTCCACGCGACCTCAGCGCTCGTCGGTGCCGTGGCGTATCTGGTGCTGACGCGCCTTGGAATGCGGGAAGCGATGGCGTCGGTGCTCGCGGCGACCTTGATCGTCACGGTTCGGCTGGTGGCGCTGTGGATGGGGACGGCATTGCCGAAACCGCATTGGCTGCAGACGGGAAATTACCGTGTGACGAAGAAAGAGAATGGGGACAGCAGTGCGCTAAGCGAGTAGTCGATTAAAGGCGAGGACCCGAAAGTATAGCAGCGCGACGGGCCGAAGGCCCGCCGCGCTTTCCTTTATCTCGCGCTCCCGACTGAAGTCTCAGAAAACAATCCATTGCTCACCACAATCTCGCGAGCCAGCACCACTCCAACGACTAGACTGACTGCCCCAGCAGCAAACCGAATATCGGTCTGCAACCGTACCACTCGCGCTGATGCATACATTGCGGGCGCTGCCAACAACGTCGTGACCAGCATCATGCCGACGATCGTCCCGATGCCGAAAATCGCGAGATACACCAGCGCCCACGACGTCTCGCGAATCGTCGCCAGCACCAGTAGCGCAACCGCGGCTGACCCGGCAAGACCGTGGACCGTCCCGATGAGTAACGGTCTCAATCCATTGAACACGGGCGGGATATCGTGACGGTGATCGGCGTTCGCACCCTTCGCACCGCGAAGATTGTTGAAGCCGAGCAGGATCAGCATCAGCGCGACACAGAACTCGAGCCCGAGGCCGACGCGCGGCGGAATCACTAGTCGAAACGCGACGATCGCGCCGCCGACGACGAGCAGCGTCAGCGAGTGCCCAACCCCCCACATCGCTCCAATACGCGCCGCACGACCTAGGGTGCGCTCGCGGGCGACGATCGCCGTCACCGCGACGACATGATCGGCGTCGGTGGCGTGGCGGAGGCCGAGGAGGAAGCCGAGGATCGCAGCGGAGAGGACGGATGGCATTGCAGGAAAGGTAGTCGACGCTTCTACTAATGCGCCGCTCCGCCCTGTAGTGGTGCAGGAGACTCGCAGGTGGTACGCTCCGACGGAATCGGCGCATTCGTCAGTTTCCAGCTGTTCACACCGATCTGTTCGATGATCCGCTCCTGTGTCCGGCACTCCGCCGGCAGTCCGCGCACCACGCCGAAGAAATCGTATAGCGCCGAGCCGGCGTAGCGCATCGCGTGCTTGAGGTCGAGGAGTGCCCGCAGTCGTCCCTCAGCGCGTCGCCCTCTGGTGACGTCGACCATCTCGACGTTTGAGCCCGTCAGGAGCCGTTCGCCTCCCTTCTGGCCCGCGCGCGCTGAGTGATTGACCAAGCGGGAGATGGTCAGCATTCGGTCCTGCGTCGACGCGTAGATGATCCGCCGTGTGGCGATCGACGTCATCGGCACGGCCAGCGAATCGCGAAAGCGTTCGGCGGAAATGTCTGGCGCGAAGAAAACGAGTGCGTTGAGCGGCGCCGCAATGAGCGTATCGCGAACGCTCGACGGCCCGCGTAGCGCTTCGGCGACAAGCTGCGCGCCGAGGCTGTGACCGACGACCGTCAGCGAACGCGCGGGTGTGACGTCGAGTATGGCGTCGAGCGCGGCGAGAAACGCGTCGTGACTCTTCACGGCGAGTGCCGAATCCTGGCGATAGGCCCGTGAAATGATCGCGTACGCCGAGGGCCACGTCGCGAGCGCCGTGTGCGCCGGCCAAGCGAAGACGATCATCGGTCCTCGGAACAAGCCGCGATGCGCGATCTCCGCCCCCTGCGCGACGCCGCGGCGGAACGACGTGGCGTAGCCATGCACGTAGAACACGGTGCCGTCGTTCATCGCCGATCCGCGCTGGTTCGCGGCGATGAGCACATTGAGGAACTCGGTGCGCGTGAGGCGCACAGAGTCCGTCTGTGTCGACGTGAGAGCGCTGAGCAGTCGTCCCGACGGCGTGAGTCCGGCGCGTTCGACGAACTGGGTGACGAGCATGCCGAACTCGAGTGAGTCGCCAACGGTGCGTCCGAGCCGCCCCGCTTTGCGCTCGCGGTTCGTGACGTAGTACGTGGTGTCGCTCGTGGTGTCGCTCGTCGCGCGCACCATGGCGATAGCTGGGGTCGTCGGTTGTTGTGCCGCAACGAGCAGCGCCGGCGTCACCGTCGCCATCGTCGACGCGAACAGGAGCAGCCGGCGCGACGGAAACATTACGAAACGGTCTTCGTTTTCCGCTTCAGGAAGTCCATGAGAATGAACTGCCCGAGCGACATCGTATTCGTGAAGTAGGCGCGGCCACGCGTGATGCTCGACACCATTTTCACGAACTCGACGAGCGCGCGGTCTCGGGCGAGCATGAAGGTGTTGATCATGATCCCGGAGCGCCGACAATCCGTGACCTCTTTCA
>JAYVPN010000172.1:0-4067 GCA_043757365.1 Gemmatimonadota bacterium
CGCTCGACGAGCAGCCGCAACGCAACGGTCTGCACACGTCCCGCCGAGAGTCCCTTTTTGACCGTCTTCCAGAGCACCGGGCTCGCCTTGTAGCCGACGAGACGATCGAGCACGCGACGCGCCTGCTGCGCATCGACCTTCATCTGGTCGATGTCGCCGGCCTTCTCGATCGCGCGATTGACCGCTTCCTTCGTGATTTCGTGAAACAGCACGCGCTTGATCGGTGGCGCGCTGCGTCCCTTGATCAAACTTTGCACGTGCCAGGCGATCGCCTCACCCTCGCGGTCAGGGTCGGTGGCGATGAACACAGCGCGAGCGCCCTTCGCCGCAGCCTTCAGTTCAGCGACCGTCTTTTCCTTTCCAGGGATCGTGACATAGTCGGGTTCGAACCCATCTTCGAGATCGATGCCGAGGGTCTTCGTCGGCAAATCGCGGATATGGCCGACCGTCGCCTTCACCGTATAGGTGGAGCCGAGGTACTTGCCGATGGTTTTGGCTTTGGCCGGCGACTCGACGATCACGAGCGCCTTGCCGGCCGACGCGGACGTGACTTCCGCCGCCTCGGCTTCATTGATCGCAGCCACTGGCTCGCTCACACGACGCTTCGTCGTGGCGCGCTTGGCCGTGGCCTTCTTTTTTGCGGGTGCCTTCTTTTTGGTTGCCATCGCTCTATAGTTGTGGCGCGGTTGGCGCCGGGGCCGTATCCTAGCCCCCCTGTTCGGCCATCGCAAGCGCAACTATACGGAGAACTACCTCGTTTCGCGTAAGCAAATCAGTGCTAACTGTATGATCTGATTGCAGATAGAGCGCCTTTCTTGCCTCCAGCAATTTCGTTGCTTCCTCGACAGGATCCGGACGCAAAAGGAGGGGGCGCTGGGTTAGCCCCCGCCCCATCCGGGCTACCGCCCGCTCCGGGCCGACCTCCAAATAGACCAGCGTCGCGCGCTCCCGGATCACCTCCAGGCAACCCGGATTGGCGATCCACCCGCCCCCCGGCGCCAGCACCATCCCCGCGACGTCTCGCAACTCGGCCGTGATCGTCCGCTCGCGTTCCCGAAAGTACGGCTCGCCTTTCGTCGCGAAGATTTCCCCCACGGAGAGCTTCTCCCGTTTTTCGATCTCGACATCGAAATCGAGAAACCGTCGCCCAAGTTTATTGGCGACGGCACGGCCGACGGTCGACTTTCCGGCGCCGGGCAGCCCGACGAGAATCAGATGCTTGCGGTCAGGCACAGCGGTCAGGCCCCGTAGTTAGGCACCGTGGTCAGACACCGAGCCGCTGCGCGATATGCGCGAGATACGCGTCGTGATTGCGGCGCATCTCAGCGAGCGAGTCGCCGCCGAACTTCTCAGCGAATGCGTCGGCCAGCACGAGGGCGGCCATCGCCTCGGCGATGACGCCCATCGCTGGCACGGCGGTGACATCGCTACGCTCGGCGGCAGCATCAGCCGGCGCGGAAGTCTTCGTGTCGATCGTTTGTAGCGGCCGCATCAGCGTACTGATCGGCTTCATCGCCACCTTGATGACGAGCGGTTCGCCGCTCGTCATCCCGCCCTCGAGACCGCCGGCACGATTCGTTTTCCGACGCACATTTCCGGTGCGCGGATGCCCCGGCGCCATTTCGATTTCGTCGTGCACGTCGGCGCCGGCGCGGCGCGCCGCTTCGAAGCCGATGCCGATCTCGACCCCTTTCACTGCGGGAATCGACATCATCGCGGCACCGAGGCGGCCGTCGAGTTTGCGATCCCAGCTCACGTGCGAGCCCAGCCCAACAGGGAGCCCGTCGACGACGACTTCCATGATCCCACCGAGCGTGTTGCCGTCTTTTTTCGCCGCGTCGATGCGTTCGATCATCACCGCTTCGGCGATCGGATCGAGCGTGCGAAGCGGTGACGCGTCGGCGGCGGCGTTGATATCAGCTGGCATCGTTCTAGGGCGCGCAGCATCGACGCCACCGAGATGCACGAGGTGGGAGCCGATCGTCACACCAAACTCGGCCAGCAGTCGCTTGGCGACGGCGCCGGCGGCGACGCGGGCGGTCGTTTCGCGCGCCGAGGCGCGTTCGAGAATGTCGCGCGCGTCGTCGCGGTCGTATTTGAGGACGCCGGTGAGATCGGCGTGCCCCGGACGGACGCGCGTCACCTGGCGCTTGCGGCCCTCGGCGGCGTCTTCGGCGCGCGGCGCCGGATCCATGATCTCTTCCCAGTTCTTCCAGTCGCGGTTCTTGATCAGCATCGCAATCGGCGAGCCGAGCGTTTCGCCGGCGCGAACGCCGGTGAGGAACTCGGCGCGGTCGGTTTCAATCTGCATGCGGCGGCCGCGGCCGTAGCCCTGCTGGCGGCGTGCGAGCTCGGCGTCGACGTGGGCGGCGAGGAGCGGCAATCCCGCTGGGACGCCCTCGATGAGGCTCACGAGGGCCTGGCCGTGCGACTCACCGGCGGTAACGAAACGGATCACGCGAAGATGGGGCGGAGGGCGAGGGGAGAGACAGAACGGGCCCGGCGTTTCGGCCGGGCCCGTTCAAATATAGCGGTGCTCTGGGGCTACGGCTTCTTGTTCGGCCCAGTTGGCTGACTGCGGACCACTTCGCCGTCGTCGATGATGTGCGGCGTGATGAGGATCAGGAGGTCCTGCTTGCGTTCGACCATTTCCGTCTGCGAGAAGAGACGGCCAATGCCCGGCAGGTTCATGAGGATCGGGATACCCGTCCTGTTGCGCGTCACCTGCGTCTGCGTGAGCCCGCCGATGACCGCCGTCTCACCGTCGCCGACGAGGACTTCGTTCTTGCTGTTGCGCTTGTTGGTGGACGGGCCGGCCGTCGTCACGCTGACGAGCGTCTGCTGTTCGGCGAAGACGTTCATCAGGATCTGGCGGTTGGCCGTGACGTGCGGCGTCACGCGGAGTGTAATACCGATGTCCTGGCGCTGGATCTGCGGCGCCACCGACTGAATCTGCCCCGCGATGACCGGCGGCGTGAGCAGGAAGGCGAGCTGCGAACCGGCGAACAGTTCGGCTTCCTTGTTGTCGACCGTCGTCGTGCTCGGCTCGGCCTGCACGTCGGTCAGCTGCTCTGAGCTCAGGGCGTCGAGGAACGAGGTGAGGTTGAAGCCGCCGAGCGTCATCTGGTAGATGAGCGCGAGCGTCCCGCTCTTGTACGGCCGGCTCGCGTTGCCGACGGCGGCGATACCGTCGCCGGTGAGGTTCACGCGATAGTCGCCCGTCACCGGCGTCACGCCGGCGGCATCCTGGAAGCGGGTGACGAGCGCGTTCGAGAACGTGTTCGCGGAGCCGAGGTCGTACGACAAGCCGAGCTGCTCGGTGCCGGTGCGATCGACGGCGACGATCTTCGCCTTGATCGACACCTGCGGCGTGCGGACGTCGAGGTCGCGGACGTAGCTGGAAATGTCTTCGAGCCGCGTCGCGGTTTCCGTGATGATGACGGTGTTGGTCTTTTCGTCGAAGGTTACCGCGCCGCGGGTCGAGCACGTCGACGCGCCGCCGGCGGCGGCCGCGCTGGCCGCAGCAATAGCGGCACCGCCGCCGCAGCCTGCGGAGAGAAGGTCCTTGACCGTCTTCGCCATCGCGTCGGCCTTCGCATAGTTGACCGCGATGACCTTCGTGATGAGCGGCTCCACCTTCTCGCGATCGGCGAGGTTGGTGTAGCTGTCGACGGTGATGATGCCGTTCGAATCTTCGAGGGCCGTGAAGCCCTGCGACTGGAGAATCTGGCGGAGCGCGACGTCCCACGGCTGATCGACGATATCGGCCGTGACGAAGCCGTCGACCGACTTGCCGATGATGATCGTGCGATCGCTGAACTTCGCGAAGGCGCCGACGACATCGCGGATGTGCACATCCTGGAACGAGACGGTGATACGCTTCTGATCGGGTGCGCGCGGCGCGTCCTGCATGGCGGGCGATTGCGGCTGCCGATTGCTGACGGCGCTGCGGGCTGGTGCGCTGGACTGCGGCATCGCGTCGCCGTTCACCGACATCGCGCCGACCGTTGCCATCGCACCCTTGCCGAGCGACCATGCGCCAAACGTGTCCGGACCGTTCACAGAAA
>JAYVPN010000173.1:0-15100 GCA_043757365.1 Gemmatimonadota bacterium
ATGTGGAGTTGTCGCTTGAAGGCGCGCGAACAGCAGGAACGACGCTCGGCTCGGGCGTCGTGATGGTCTTTTCGGAGACGGCCGACCTGCACGATGCCGTGCGACGCATTGCCGGATTTTTCCGCGATGAGTCGTGCGGCCAGTGCGTGCCGTGTCGCGTCGGGACCGTGCGACAGGAAGAGGCGCTGTATCGTATCGCAGCGGGCAAGACGATCGGCGGAGTCAAGGCGGAACTCGCATTGCTCGAAGAGGTCGGCGTCGCGATGCGCGATGCGTCGATCTGCGGCCTCGGGCAAACCGCGTACGCCGCGGTCGAATCGGCGGTGAAACAGTTGAAGCTTTACGAGGAGAACGCATGAGCGAGCTCGTGCATCTCGGGCGTCCGGATCGAACGCCGAAAGCCATGATCTCGCTCGAGATCGACGGCACGGCGGTTGCGGTTGCCGAAGGAACCACGATTCTCGGTGCCTGCTCGACGATCGGAATCGAGATCCCGACGTTGTGTTATCTCGAGACGCTCCGTCCCGCAAACGTGTGCCGCCTTTGTGTAGTTGAGGTGGAGGGAGCGCGGGTGCTCGCACCGAGCTGCTCGCGCGCGGTTGAATCCGGAATGAAAGTGCAGACGAGAAGCCCGCGGGTCCGTCTCGCGCGGAAGGTGGTACTCGAACTCCTCGCGTCGTCGGTCGATCTATCTACCGCGCCCGGGCTCGACGACTTGCTGTTGGAGTACGAGTGCGCGCCCGCGCGGTTCGGCCCGCCTGCCCCGCCGAGTGCGGCCGGCGTCCGCGACGCGGCCGTCGCGGGACATCACGAGCTGCCCGATCCGTCGTATGCGGCGACGGTACATCAGCCGGTGAAGATCGATAACGATCTCTATATCCGCGATTACGCGAAGTGTGTCCTCTGCTACAAGTGCGTTCAAGCGTGTGGCGTCGATCATCAGAACAGCTTTGCGATTGCCGTCGCCGGGCGCGGTTTTGATGCGCGGATTTCGACCGAGCTCGTCGTCCCGCTTCCCGGCTCCGCCTGCGTGTACTGCGGCAACTGCATCGCCGTCTGTCCGACCGGTGCGTTGATGGCAAAACGGGAATTCGAACTGCGGCAGGACAATGCGTGGGATGATTCGGCGCAAACGACGACCGATACGATCTGCCCGTACTGTGGCGTTGGATGTACGCTCTCGCTGCATGTACAGGACAATCAGATCGTGAAGGCGACGTCACCACTCGACAACGGCATCACGCTCGGGAATCTCTGCATCAAGGGGCGTTTCGGCTGGCAGTTCGTGCAACAGTCGAGCACGACCGGACCGGGAGCGGATGGCCGTGGCTGACGAGCCGTCGCTCGGCGCGGTACCGGGGCTGGGCTATGGGCCGCCGCTCCGAACGCGCGACTTTACTCGACTCGAAGGCAATGCAGCCGCCGTGGGATCCGCAGCGGTCGCCGAGGAGGTGCCAGTCGCGTTCGTGTATGGCGGACGATCGCATGCCGTCATGATGTGCACGCCAACGGATCTCGAAGATCTCGCGGTTGGATTTTCACTGAGCGAAGAAATCGTCGCGGCACCGTCGGACATTACGGGGATCGTGCAAAGCCGGCACAGTCGCGGCATTGAGCTCGTGATTGACATTCCAGCCGACGCCGCCGCGCGATTGTCCGAACGCGCACGATCGCTGACCGGGCGCACCGGCTGCGGGCTGTGCGGCGTCGAGGCGATCGATGATGCGATCCGCGCGCCACGCGCCGTCGGTACGTCGACGCGGTATCACGCATCGGCGCTTTACCGCGCCGCCGCGGCGCTCAACGAACGGCAGCCGCTGAATGCTGAGACGCACGCCATCCACGCGGCCGCCTGGGCGCTGCCCGACGGTGAACTGCTACTCGTGCGCGAGGATGTCGGTCGTCACAACGCACTCGACAAGGTTCTCGGCGCGATCGTACGCGCGGGGGTCCATCGGACAGACGGCTTCGCCGTCGTGACGAGCCGTGCGAGCTTCGAACTCGTGCAGAAGGCCGCCGTCATGGGCATCGGGTTGCTCGCCGCCGTTTCCCGCCCGACCGGTCTAGCTGTTGACTTGGCCGAACGTTCCGGCATCACGCTCGTCGGCCTGCTGCGCGGCGAGAGCGCCAATGTGTATTCACATCCTTCACGCATCCTCAATCCCATCGAACGATGACGGTTCCATCCGATATCGAAATCGCCCAGGCCGCGAAGCCACGTCCGATCGTGGAGGTCGCCGCCGACCTCGGCCTGAACGCCGATGACATTGATCTCTACGGCAAATACAAAGCGAAGCTTCCCTTGGAGTTGTCGGGACGTCCCGCCAAGGGACGCCTCGTTCTCGTGACAGCGATCAGCCCCACGCCGGCCGGAGAGGGCAAGAGTACGGTGAGCGTCGGTCTCGCGCAGGCACTGCGACGCATCGGCACCAACGCCGTGCTGTGTATTCGCGAACCCTCACTCGGCCCGGTCTTCGGCGTGAAGGGCGGCGCCGCCGGCGGCGGCTACGCGCAGGTGATTCCAATGGAAGACATCAACCTCCACTTCACCGGTGACTTTCACGCGATTTCGAGTGCGCACTCGCTGCTCTCGGCGATGCTCGACAACTCGCTGCAGCAAGGCAATCCGACCGGACTCGACGCGCGCCGCATCACGTGGCCGCGGACGATCGACATGAATGATCGCGCGCTGCGCAACGCGATCATCGGTATCGGCGGCATGGCCGACGGCGTGGTGCGCGAAGAACATTGGGTGATCATTCCAGCGAGTGAGATCATGGCGATCGTCGCTCTGGCGACGAGCCGCGCCGATCTCGAAGAACGACTGGGACGCATCATCGTCGGCGCGACCGCTGGTGCGAACCGGCAACCGGTGCGGGCGCGCGATCTCAAGGCGAGCGGCGCGATGGCGATGCTGCTCAAGGACGCGATCCGGCCGAATCTCGTGCAGACGCTCGAAGGCGGACCCGCTCTCGTGCATGCCGGGCCATTCGGCAATATCGCTCACGGCTGCAACTCGATTCTCGCCACCAAGGCGGCGCTCGCGCTCGGCGACGTCGTCGTCACGGAGGCCGGCTTCGGCTCGGACTTGGGCGCTGAAAAGTTCTTCGACATCAAGTGCCGCTTCGGCAGACTCAATCCGGAAGCCGCTGTTCTGGTCGCGACGATCCGCTCACTGAAGATGCAGGGCGGGCTCGACAAAAAACGTTTGAAGACAGAAGATCTCGGCGCGCTCGAGTGCGGCCTCCCGCATCTCGCGCATCACGTGAAGAACGTGCAGCAGTTCGGCGTGCCGGTTGTCGTTGCGCTCAACCGGATTCTCAGCGACACCGACGCCGAGTTGAAGATGGTCGAGGACTATGCGTCGAAGCTCGGCGTGAAGGTCATTCTCACCGAAGTGTGGGCCAAAGGCGGCGAGGGCGGCGAAGCACTCGCGCACGAGGTGCTGGCGCTGCTCGCGGCAAAAACAAGCAAGTATGCCCCGCTCTACTCGGTCGATCTCCCGATCAAGGAGAAGATCGAGATCATCGTCAAGAAGGTCTACGGTGGCGACGGCGTCGACTACGCGCCGTCTGCGGAGCGGTCGATCGAGTATTTGACGTCGATCGGCATGGGCAGTACGCCGGTGTGCATCGCCAAGACGCAGTATTCGCTGACCGACGACCCGACGCGCCTCTGCAAGCCGACCGGATTCCGTATCACGATCAACGAAGTCACCGGATCTGCGGGCGCCGGATTCGTCGTCGCGAAGGCCGGCGACATCATGACGATGCCCGGGCTGCCGAAGGTTCCGGCAGCCGAGGGCATGTCAATTGATGCGGACGGCGAGATCAGCGGTTTGAGCTGACCTCAGGGGACGAAGGAACAGCCCTCGGCCTTGGCGCACTTCGGATCCACCGGCGCCAAGCCGAGCCGTTTGAGCTCGGCGTTGAACGCCGCGAGATCCGTCTTCCAGACTGTGTCGAGCGTTGTCGTGTATCCCTTAAGCTCGCCGGAGAGCGTGGTGAGAATCTCGCCGACGTTGTTGTTCGGTCGGCCATCGCCACGCTCGACCATTGACAGCAGTGACGCGAGCCGGTTGTTCACGCGAATCGGGAAGTTGAGCGGATCCTGCCCGCTCTGATTCTTCACCTGGTATACGTCCTTTTCGACGTCGGACGCATTCGCGGCGAGCTTGTCGCCCGTCTCCTTGAGCCTCGCGTCCTGCACTTTCTTTTCGCGATCGAGGATCTGTGCCTTCACGTTGCGAATCTCGATCACCGCCTGATTCGCTTCGGTGACTTTGTCGCGGATCTTGCTCGCCATACTGAACTGCGCGCGCATGTCAGCGTCGGTGACGTCGGTGATGAGCGGGTTGCGTTTGACGATCATCGGCTGCGAGAGCTTCACGGCATCGGCGCTCAAACGGAGCGTGTAGCGCCCCGGCGGCACCTGCGGGCCGTCCGTGCTCGCGCCCCAGAGAATCATTCCCGGGAACGTTTTTGCGGGTGTACCTCGAATGTCCCACGAATAGCGATTGAGGCCAGCTGCATTCGGAAGCGGCGGCGGCCCACGAAAGCGCTCTCCGCCGCCACCGCCGGCGTTCGCCGTATCCGCTCCTGCAGCGCCGGCGCGTCCACCAGCCGCAATCACCGAATCCGGTTCATACTTCCGAATCACAGCGCCTGCGCTGTCGAGAATCTCGAGTGTGAGTCGAGCCGCCGGCTTCTTGAGATACCAGCTGATCGTTGACGCCAACCCAGAGCGGATCACCACCGGCGGCGCAAAGAGATACGCATCGCCCGCGGTGACTTCCGGCTTTGCCTGACGGAGCGGCGCGACATTGTCGAGCACCCAGAAGCCCCGACCGTGTGTCGAGATCACAAGCTCATTCGCCTCGACGATGAGATCCGACACGGGAACGTCGGGCATGTTCAGCATGAACGGCTGCCACTCGGCGCCATCATCGTACGAGATGTAGACGCCGTGTTGCGTCGCGGCGTAGAGCAGTCCTTTTCGATTCGGATCTTCGCGGACGGCGTGGACGAACGCATCGGCGCGCATGCCGTGGACGATCCGGGTCCAGCTCTTGCCGAAGTCTATCGTCCTAAAAATGTACGGTGCCTTGTCATCGAGCAGCGGACGCTTCACGCTCACATACGCGGCACCGGCACTGAACGCCGACGCATCAATCTGCGTGACGCGGCCGAACTCCGGCATCTCGTTCGGCGTCACGTTCTTCCACGTCTTGCCGCCGTCCTGCGTCACGTGAATTAGGCCGTCGTCAGACCCGGTCCAGATGACGTTCTGGTCCTTCTTGCTCGGTCCGACGGCGAAGATCACGGCATAGACTTCCGGGCCGTTCATATCGCCGGTGATCGGTCCACCGCTCTTCCCCATCGTCTTCGGATCGTGACGCGTCAGATCGCCGCTGATCGCCGTCCACGTGTTTCCGCTGTTCGTCGTCTTCCAGAGCCGCTGGCTCGACACGAACATCAGGTTCGCGTTGAGGGGCGAGAAGATGATCGGATACGTCCACTGCCAGCGTTCCTTGATCGCGCTGCTCGGCTCACCCGAATACATCCAGGGATACGGCGTGACTTCGCGATTGGTCCCGAGCCGGCGGTTGAACTTGTCGAGGTAGCCACCGTTGTTCGTGCCGGAGTAGAAGATGTCCGGGTCTTTTGGATCGGTCGCGATGTAGCCGGGCTCGCCGCCGCCAGCCTGATACGAAACCGCCATGCCGCCAGCAGTAATGTCGGTGTTCGCACTGCGCCCGCCGCGCCCAGCGGCTCCGCCGCCGCCCCGACCACCGCGTCCGCCAAATCCGAAGGCCCCCGCGTTCCAGTTGAACGGCGTGCACAGTGTCGAGTTATCCTGTTGCGATCCACAGACGTGATATGGAATTCCCTTCGTCGTGATGACGTGGTAGAACTGCTCCGTCGGGAAATCTTCATCGGTCCACTTCGCGCCGGTGTTCGCGGAGACCGCGCCACCACCGTCGTTAGCGACGACGAGATGCGTCGGATCTTCCGGATCGATCCAGAGATCGTGGAAGTCGCCGTGCGTGCCGTTGCCAGCGTTGCCGAGCGTTTTCCCGCCGTCTGTCGAGCGATACATCGACGTGTTCTGCATGTAGACCACGTCGGCGTTTTTCGGATCGGCGAACACATGCGTGTAATAGAAGGCGCGCTGACGAATATTCCGATTCTCGTTGACGAGCGACCAGCTCGCGCCGGCGTCGTCGCTCTTGAAGAGGCCGCCCTTGTCATTCTCGACGAGCGCGTAGACACGATTCGAGTTCGCGCCGGACACGGCAACGCCGATGCGTCCGATGAGGCCGTCCTGCGGCAGTCCTTTCGTGCGGGTGATCTCGGTCCAGTTCTCGCCGCCGTCGATGCTCTTGAAGAGACCGCTTCCGGGGCCGCCGGAAGACATCGTGTATTCCTTGCGATACGCTTCCCACATCGCCGCGTACATGACATTCGGATTGTTGCGGTCGATCGTCAGATCGATCGCCGCTGTGCTTTCATTACGAAAGAGCACCTGGCGGAACGACTTGCCGCCGTCGGTACTCTTGTAGATGCCGCGTTCTTTGTTCGGCGCGCTGTATTTGCCGAAGGCTGCGACGAAAACGATTTCAGGGTTTGTCGGATGAATGCGAATCTTCGAGATAACTTCGGATTTTTCGAAGCCGATGTGGGTCCACGTCTTTCCCGCATCGGCGCTCTTGTAGACGCCATCGCCCGCCATGATGTTGCCGCGAATGCAGCTCTCACCCATGCCGATATAGACGATGTCCGGGTTGCTCTCCGAGACCGCGATCGCCCCCACCGAGGCGCTGTTGATCAGGCCATCGGTCACCGGCGTCCAGTTCTCGCCGGCGTCCGTCGTTTTCCAGAGGCCACCGCCGACGGCGCCGAAGTACGCCTCTTTCGGCCGACCCCTGGCGCCACTCGCGGCAATCGATCGGCCGCCGCGGTCGGGACCGATATTGCGCCACCGATAGGCCTTCAACAGCGTCGAATCGACCGGTGCAGTCACCGGCACGGGATCGTTCGGGCGTGAGGATGAGACATCGCTTCGCAGGCCGGCGGCGAGGCCGATGAAGGCGAACGACGGAATCACGAGTGCGAGCGACGAGCGGACGGGCAACATGTCGGGTCCCGAGAGATGGGGGTAGTGACGCCGCGGCTGACGGTACAACGGATCAGTACTGGTCAACGTTGGGGCGCGACGCGGCCGCCCGCAACGGTGATGCGATACGCCGCGATTCGTGCCAATATTGGCGGGACCCTCATTCGCGAACTTTCCGGCCACCGACCGATACGATGACCGCGAATCTGATCCTCAAAGTCCGAAAGATCGCACTCGCGCTCCCCGAGGCCCATGAAGTGGAGGCATGGGGCGCGCCGACCTTTCTTCTCACGAACGCAAAGAGTAACGGGCGCGCCGCGTCCGGCGTAATCGAATCAGACTGATTCCTCCACGAGGCCCCATGCACGATTTCGTCAGATTCTTCCTGCGCTCGACCGCCCTCGCGGTTTCGATCGCGACGTTCGTCCCGCTTGCCGGCGCACAGTCCAAGGCGTCGATCGAGCAATTCCTCAGTCCCTCCTCACCTCTCGAGATCACCTCGTCGCATCGCGCTGATCGCGTGGCATGGATCGCGTACGATCGTGGCATGCGCAACGTCTATTCCGCAGCAGCGCCCGACTTCAAGGCGGTGCGTCTGACGAAGTTCCTAGCCGACGACGGCACCGACATGACCAACGTCGAGCTCTCCGATGACGGCCGCATCGCCGTCTTCGTTCGCGGCTCGGCGCCGAATCGCGTCGGATGGGTCGCGAATCCCTCGCATGATCCCGACGGCGCCGAGCGCGCCATTTGGGCAACGCGGACCGACGGCACCGGTGCGTGGCGACTCGCCGAGGGGGGCAATCCGGTGTTGTCGCCTGACGGCAAGTCGGTGCTGTATGTGAAGGACGGCCAGATACATCGCGCACTCACCTCGCAGCCAGCGCCAGCGCCGAGCGACAAGCCTATCAAACCGTACATCAAGGAATGGGGCAACAACTCCAATCCGCGCTGGTCTCCCGACGGATCGAAGATTGCGTTCGTCAGCAACCGGCAGAACCACGCGTTCATCGGCCTGTACGATGTGAAGACTCGCCGCGTGAGCTACGTCGCGCCGAGCGTCGATTTTGACGGAAGTCCGACGTGGTCGCCGGATAGCAAGCGGCTCGCGTTCACCCGTCGTCCGGGAACGCCGTTCGCGCTACAGGCACAGGAAGGACTTGGCGGCATCGGCAACCCGGCAGGCCCCGCCTTCGGCTCAGCGGCAGTGGCACAAGGGCGCGGTGGCGCACAGGGCGGTGGATTCCAAGGTGTGCCCGGCGGGCCGGCGGGCCGTGGTGGCCGAGCGGGCGGAGCGCGCGACACGACGCCCTTCCCGGCGCGCCAGCGCGGACTGACGTCGTCAGCGTTTGCCGGCGGCTACACGCTTTCCTTTATGGTTGCCGACATCGCGACGGGCGAGGCCCGCGAGTTCTGGCACAACGCGCCGAACGAAACGACCTTCAACAACATCAACGTCATTCGCTGGGCCGGCGAGACCGTGCTCTTCCCGGCGAACGTGCCGGCCGATGATTTCGATCGCTACTTCTCGGTCAAGGTCGACGGCGCGGGTAGTGCGCCCGTGCTGCTGACGACCACCAACGGATTGATCGAAGACAACACGTCGGTCGCACTTTCCGCTGACGGCAAGACACTGTACTACTGCACGAACGCGACTGACATCGAACGCCGGCACATCTGGGCGGTGCCGACCTCGGGCGGCACGCCGCGTCAGGTCAGCACTGGCAACGGCATCGAGACGTCCCCAGTGCCGCTCGGCTCGGGAAAGAATCTCGGCGTGCTGTATTTCGATGCGCGAACGCCGGCGTCGATCGGCATCGTCGCGACCACAGGAGGCAAGGCGAAAGTCGTCTATCCGACGCTCGGCAAAGGCTTCCCGACGGCGGCGCACGTTCAGCCGGAGATCGTCATCACGAAGTCGCCCGATGGCATGGAAATTCACAATCAGTTGTTCATGCCGAAGGACATGAAGCCGGGCGAGAAGCGGCCGGCGCTGATTTTCGTTCACGGCGGTCCACAACGACAGATGATGCCGGGATATCACTATATGCAGTTTTATCACTGGGCGTACGCGTACAATCAGTGGCTCGCCGACCAAGGCTATGTCGTGCTGTCGATCAACTACCGCAGTGGCATCGGTTACGGAAAGGCGTTCCGCAACGCGGTGGGGACGCAGGCGCGCGGCAACTCCGAATATCAGGACGTCGTGACAGGCGCGGAGTATCTTCAAGGCCGTGCTGATGTCGATCCGGCGCGCGTCGGCATCTGGGGGTTGTCGTACGGCGGACTGTTGACGTCGCAGGCGCTGGCCCGAAACTCAGATATTTTCGTCGCGGGTGTCGATCTCGCCGGCGTGCATCTGTATGGAAACTCGATCGACTCGACGAATCTTGCGTATCAGTCATCGGCGATTTCGTCGATCGACAAGTGGACGTCGCCTGTCTTCCTCGTGCACGGCGACGACGACCGCAACGTCGATTTCTCGCAGACGATCGGACTCGTCCAGCTCCTGCGGGCGCGGAACATTTATTACGAGTTGACGGTTGTGCCAGATAACGTACACGAGTCGCTGATCCACAAAGATTGGATCGACACCTTTGGCAAGATGGGCATATTCCTGAAGAAGTTCGTGTGGGACAAGCAGCCGACCGGGCGCTGACCGTCGACGGTGCGGCGAAACTCCGGCAGCCCGCTCGAGAATGAGCGGGCTGTTTGGTGTTGACGGGTGTGGCGGTGGATGGATTGCGGCGACTCGACTCAAAGACGGTGACCTCCAGGTGCGCCGCATCGCGGCACTCACGGACCTGGGCGCCGCACAGGTAATCGCCATCGACATTCCGATCGGCCTCGCGGATACCGGCAATCGCGAATGCGACGTCATCGCGCGCACGCGGCTCGGCGCCCGACGGTCGTCTGTCTTCGCCGCGCCGATACGACCGATGCTGGCGGCCGCATCGCACGGAGAGGCGTGTACGATCGGCAGAAATGCGCCGGGCAACCACGGAAAGGCGATCGCACTGCAGGCGTGGAATATCGTCCCGAAGATCCACGAAATCGACACGCTGCTTCGCGAGTGCCCGGAACTGCGCTCCGTCGTTCACGAGGTGCATCCCGAACTTATTTTTAACGAGCTGAGTCGCGGTGCGCCGCTTCCCAAGAAGAAGCTTCTCGACGGCCGCCAGGCGCGTCTCGCTCTCTTGGCCGTGGCGCTGAACGAGACGGTTCACGAGACGATGGCCCACCGACGCGCGCTCGCCTGCGCACCGGACGACATCGTCGATGCGATCGCTGCGCTCTGGACTGCCGAGAGAATCTTCCGCGGCGAAGCAACCTGCATTCCGCCCCGTCCGCCGTTCGACCGTGTCGGCCTCGCGATGCGCATGATGATCTGAAAAGGAAGCGGCCCGCACCTCGTCGGTGCGGGCCGCTTCGCTTCCAACTGAAATCCCGTTACGGCGTAGTCGCGCGGCCACCCGCATCGAGATGATTCCAGTTCAGGATCGCGTTGAAGCCGAGCGCGTAGGTGCCCTGCGTCTGCCAGCGCCAGAACGGACGGATGGCAAACATGACGACGTGTCCCTTGCCGATCGGTGAATCGACGACCTGCGCGCGATTCACGAGTCCATCGGCATTGGCGAGCGTTCCAGAGAGGAGCATGTCGTTCGTGTTGCCGGGGAACCGCATGATGACGCGCGGCCGCTCGCCGCCTGCGGCACCACGACCACCGATTCCGCCACCGCCACCCGCACCGCGGCCTCCAGCGCCAAGCCCGCCCGCCGCACCGGCGGCAGCCGGCGCATCGGACATCGCCACATCGAACGGCGAGAGCTTCAACGGCGTCGCATTCGGCGTGATGTTCTGGCTCAGCGACGACCCGCGACCACCGAAGCCCCCGGCAACGTCACTACCGCCGCCGCCCGCATTCAGCACCGGGGCCTGACTGAAGTACACGGGGAGTTGTGCGGCGTCGATCCCGTACACGATCGGGCTCTTCGCGTCAGTGATGATGCCACGCAGCAATGTGCCGCGCGCGAACAAGCCGTTCGGAGTCTCGACCGTCACACCCGGCGTGAGGTTGTATTCCGGGAAGAGCGTCGCGGTGGCACCCTCGGTGATCAGCGTGCCGCCTTCCTGAACGAACTTGTAGATGTTCATCAGGCCTTCGACGCCCATGCCACCGCGGATGTCATCCGAGGCAGCAGGAGTACCGAGATTCGGATACTTGTCCGACTTCTTGTACGGCAGCGGGCCGCCGGTCATCGGAATGCCCGCGACCATCGATTGCGCGTTGCCGCTGACGTGTGGATAGATAATGACGTCGTACTTGGACCGAAGGTTCGGTTCGTTCTTGACGTCCTTGTCACCGACATACGTGTACGGCACGCCGTACGTGTCGAGCGCGGCGCGAACCCATCCTTCGTCCTGCGTGCGATTCCAGCTGTGCAGATAGAGAATGCGCGGGATGTCGAGATCGTGTGCCTTCACACTAGGCGCCGTAGCGACCGCGAAGCCGGAAAGTCCGAGCTCCTTGAGCGACGGCTCGATCTTCGCGCGGTCGGCGTTCGCAATGATGAACGCGCCCGCCGAGAACTTGTGGCCGCCGGCTTCGAACGCGTCTTCGGCCGCCTGCATTTTTACGTCTTTGAACCTGAAGCGGAACGCCGTCAGATTGTTGTCGGCGGCATTCTCGACGATGATCGTGCTGCCGGCACCCGCGACACCGCCGGCCGCGCGGACTTCGCCGTTGACCATCGTCATCTTCTGATCGAGGATCGCTTTGTCGGCGACCGGCGTGATCGTCAGGTTGCGCATCAACTGGAACGTCCAGCCCGTGTCGTCGTACGGCGATGGGTTGCCGGCCGGATAGTTCTGCAGCGAGAAATACATATCGGCAAGCGTCCGGTACGGCTGATCGCCGCGTACGACGTAGTCGCCCGGCATCACGTTGACGTTTCCAACTTTGAAAGCCGCGTTCGCGGTATGGATCTCAAGTCCCTGCGTGCGGAGATCGTTGATCGCATCCGCGGTGTTCGCCTTGCGATGCTGGCCGGCCGGAATAACCCACGCGGCGATGTTCCCCTCCTTCCCCTTCGCAACGGCCCGCTTGTTCTTGAGCCAATAATCTTCGAGGATCAGGTCCTTGTTGCGCGCCGTGTAGTTCAGCGAGAAGAGGATCGCCGATTCCTGGATGTTCGTGTTGTTGCGCGGGCCCCACTTGATGGTCGCGAGTGGTGGGTTCGGACGGAACCATTCCTTGCTCGTCGTCGTCGCGCCCGGCGTCACGGTGTAGTTGTCGGGACCGTAACTCTGCACTTCATAAAACCGTCCAACGGCGTTGTGCTCGTGGGCGATGAAGAACATGTAGTTTGGCACCCAGCCGTCGTAGAACCCGTAGGTCCAGACGCCGGGCACGCCGCGCTTCGTCATTTCGTTGACGTCGTGTTCGGCATACTGCCACCATGCGTTGACGGTGATCGGATCGAGATCGTTGTTGTACGGCCCCGAACCGGTCGACGAGTACAGATACGTCTGCGCCTCGTGCAGATCGTGCATCACCTGTGGCTTCCACTCGAGGAAGGTTTTCGTGACATTCTTCGTGAGCGCGAGGAACTGGCCCATGCCGTCACGATTGTTGTCGTGCTGCACGTACTTGCCCCAGTACATCAGCGGAAGCTGGCCGTTCGCGACGCCGCGCTCTTTGTTGAAATAGTAGTTGTCGACCATCTTCTCTCGCCCATCTACTTCAATGACCGGCGTGATCAGCGTGACGACGTTGTTGCGGATCTGCTGGATGAACGGCGTCTCTTCGACGACGAGGCGATAGGCGAGCTCCATCAGCATTTCTGGGCCACCGCGCTCCGGCGAGTGCATGCCGCTGGTGATCCAGTACATCGGCTTGCCGTTCTTGATGATCGCTCGCGCCCGTTCTTCCGTCGTCTTGCGTGGGTCGGTCAGCGCGGCGTTGTCGGCCTTGACCTTATCGAGATTGGCGATCGTCGCTTCGTCGGCGATCACGAGGAGCACCATGTCGCGCCCCTCCTCCGACTTACCGATCGTCATGAACTTCGCGCGCTTCGACGTCCGCGCGATTTCGGCGAGATAGCGATGGATATCCTTCGCGTAGGTCAGCTCGCCCGGCGTGCCGACGATGCGGCCGTTGAACTTCAGCGGCGTCGGCACCGTATTCGACGCGGGGAGATGATCGACGAGCTCCGTCGAGATGCGCGCGTCCTGGAGATACTCCTTGATCTTCTTGCCGTACGCTTCGTCCTGCTTCTGCTGCGCCTGGGCCGTGGCGGCCACCGACAGCATCGCCGCGCCGGCGAACAGCGCAGAACACCATCGCATCGTTGCGGTCCTACGGGACATCCTGCCTCCTGAGACGAACTCGAGAGATGATGGGGGCTGCTTCTGTCATGAATACGCAGAACCGCCCGTTACCGCTCAGGTGAAGGTGCCAAAGCGCCTCTGCCGGCGCGAGGAGACCCGCTCCGGTGCTCCGGGGAACCGCGACGTGTCGCCGAACGCTTAGCTCCCACGAAGCACGCACTGCCCAGCGCTCCACGATTCTCGAGCCATTCCCGGATCCCAATATGACCACCACCAGAGCCTTCGCCGCGCATGACGCGACGACCCCGTTGGCCCCGTTCAAGCTTGATCGCCGCGAGCCGGGCCCGACGGACGTCCAGTTTGACATTGCCTACTGCGGTGTGTGCCACTCCGATCTGCACACGGCGCGGAGTGAATGGCCGGGTACCGTCTATCCGTGTGTTCCGGGCCATGAGATCGTCGGCCACGTGACCGCCGTGGGCTCGTCCGTCGAGCACTTTAAAGTCGGCGACATCGCCGCCGTTGGCTGCATGGTCGGTTCGTGTCAGAACTGCGCGAGTTGCCAGGAGGGACTCGAGCAGTACTGCGATGTCTACGGTACGGTCTTCAGCTATAACTCGCCGGACAAACACGGCACGGCCCCCGTCACCTATGGTGGCTACTCGAGCCAGATCGTCGTCGACGAAAAGTTCTGCCTCCACGTCTCGCCGAAGCTCAATCTCGCCGCCGCCGCGCCATTGCTCTGCGCCGGCGTCACCACCTGGTCGCCGCTCAAGCACTGGGGCGCGGGCCCTGGCAAAAAGGTCGGTATCGTCGGACTCGGCGGACTCGGTCATATGGGCGTAAAGTTTTCGCACGCGCTCGGCGCACACACGGTCCTCTTCACGACGTCGCTCGATAAGGAGGCCGACGCGAAGCGGCTCGGTGCCGATGACGTCGTCTTCTCGAAGGACGCCGACGCGATGGCGAAGCACGCCGGAAGCTTCGACATCATCCTGAATACCGTCGCCGCGTCGCACAATCTCGACGCCTACACGGCACTGCTGAACCGCGACGGCACGATGGTCCTCGTCGGTGCTCCAGCGCATCCGCATCCGTCTCCGGCGGTGATGAACCTGATCTTCCGGCGTCGTGCCATCGCCGGCTCGCTGATCGGCGGGATTAGGGAGACGCAGGAGATGCTTGATTTCTGCGCCGAGCACAATATTACGTCGGAGATCGAGCTGATTCCGATCCAGAAGATCAACGAGGCGTACGAGCGGATGCTCGAGAGCGACGTCAAGTATCGGTTCGTGATCGATATGAAATCGCTGAACGCGTAGGCCCACGGTACCTTACGTCCGCTATCAGCTGGCCCGCGTGCTTGTCCAAGCCTGAGCCTACGATAGGGCGCTCGACCGCATCGAGCCGCTGCTCGGCCAGTACTACAGCGACCTCCCACCCGCGTGGCTACGACTGGAGCCGACGTTTAAGCCGCACAACGGCAATCCGCGATTCGAGCAGTTGACGGTAAAATAAACGCAGGGCCGGCAGCGATGCCGGCCCTGCGTTTCTACATGCCGAGAGAGAGAATCGAACTCTCATGCCCCTTACGGAGCGACGGATTTTGAGTCCGTTGCGTCTGCCAGTTCCGCCATCCCGGCGCTAGTGGGAG
>JAYVPN010000174.1:0-14789 GCA_043757365.1 Gemmatimonadota bacterium
CCGCTTTGCAAGCGGGAGGTCATCGGTTCGATCCCGATACGCTCCATCAATGGTGGATATGAACTCCGGGTTTGCGATTGACGCACAGGGCATCGCCCGACGCTTCGGCGCCAGGTGGGTTCTGCGCGGCGTCACGCTGCAGGTTAGCCCGGGCGAAGTCGTCGGACTGCTCGGCGCGAACGGGAGCGGCAAGAGCACGCTGCTGCGCATTCTCGCGACGTTGCTCTCGCCGAGCGCCGGCGATGCGACCGTCGGCGGCGCCGACATCAAGAACGATCCCGACGGTGTGCGGAATCAGATCGGCTATCTCGCGCACGCGGCAGGCCTCTACGATGATCTCAGTGCGCGCGAAAACCTCGTGTTCGCCGCCGAGATGCACGGATTGCAATCGCCGAATCTCGACGCGGCGCTCGATCGTGTGGGATTGTCGCACGTCGCCGACGAACGCGTGCGGGGCTTCTCTGCCGGGATGCAGCGCCGACTCGCGCTCGCGCGTCTCGTCCTCGGCAGGCCGCGCGTCCTGCTGCTCGATGAACCGTACAGCAATCTTGATACGGCTGGTATCGCGCTGATGAATGAACTGATCGGTGAGTCGGTGCGGGGCGGGGGAGCCGCGTTGGTCGTGCTCCACGAGCTTGCGCCGGCGATTGACATTCTCGACCGCACGATCGCCATTCGTGATGGACGTGTGGCGACGGAAGCATCCGTCGAGGCGTCGCTCGTCGCTGACGCGGCAGCCGGCGGGCGCTGATGGCATTCTCGGATGACTGGCGCCGCGTGAAGGCGATTGCGATGAAGGATCTGCGCACCGAGCGGCGGTCGAAGGCCGGCTTTAATTCGGTCGCGGCGATGGGCGTGACGATTCTCGTGCTCTTCGGTTTTGCGCTCGGCCCCGATGCGCAGTCACTGCGCGACGCGGCCGCCGGCGCTCTGTGGCTCGCAGTGCTGTTCGCCGGCGTGCTGTCGTTCAACCGGTCGTACCAGGTCGAACTCGAGAGCGATGCCCTCGAGCCGTTGCTGCTGTATCCCGGCGCGCGCTGGACGATTTTCTCCGGCAAATTGCTGGCGAATCTGATGTTCATCGGCCTGATGCTCGTGATCGTCGTGCCGATCGGACTCGTGCTCTTTCAGGTGCCGGTGCCTGCTGCATGGGCGAAGCTGCTGCTGGTGTTGTTGCTCGGGGTGATCGGAATGGTGTCATTGGGAACGTTTTATGCGGCGATCGCGAGCCGCAGCCGCGCCCGCGAAGTCCTGCTGCCGTTGCTCCTGTTTCCGATGCTCGTCCCCGTCTTGCTGGCCGCGATGGAGGCGTCGAAGGCGCTTCTCGTCGGTGACTTGATGCATGAGGCCGGTCTTTGGATTCGCCTGTTGGTCGCCTTCGACGTCATCTTTGTCGTGGCGACCCATCTCGCCTTTGAACACGTGATCGAGGTGTGACCGTGACTGCTCCGAATGTTTCGTCATCTGTTTCGTCGTCGCGCGATCTGCCGAAGGCCGGGCTCTGGCCCTGGTTCGGTCTCTTTGCCGTGCTCTTTCTGATCGGTACCGAAGTACTGGCGTTCTTCACGTCGGTCCCCGACCGTGATATGGGGCACCTCCAGAAGATCATGTACGTCCACGTCCCCGCGGCGTGGATGACGATGCTCTGTTTCTTCGTCGTCCTCATCTACAGCGTGAAGTTCCTCTGGAAGAAGGACGAGAACGACGATCTCCTCGCCGCCTCGGCGGCCGAGGTCGGCGCCTGCTTCAATGCGCTCACGCTCGTGCTCGGGATGCTCTGGGGCAAGCCGACGTGGGGCGTTTGGTGGACGTGGGACGCCCGGCTGACGTCGACGCTCGTGCTTTTCCTGATCTTCGTCGGTTACCTCGCGCTGCGGGCCTTCGTCGACGAGCCGGAGCGGCGCGGCCAGTGGAGCGCCGCCGTCGGCATTCTCGGGGCGATCAACGTCCCGGTGGTGTATATGTCGGTGCGCTGGTGGCGGACGCTGCACCAGATTCAGTCGAGTCCGAGTACTGTCGACCCTTGGTACGTGATCAATCTTCGCCTCGGCTCCTTCGCCTTTCTGTTCCTGATGATTTATTTCATACGGCGCCGGTACGAGGCCGCGCAGCTCGTGCGAGCCGCCGAAATGGCATCGCAGGAAGCCGCGCTCGGAGGGCAATAAGATGGGACCCGAATACAATTGGAGTTTTGTCGCCGCGGCCTATGGCGCGGCGTGGGTGATGTTCATCGGATACTGGGTCTATCTGCACCGTTTGTTGAAGCAGGCGCGACGGAGCGCCGAACACGCGGTTGCAGCGGTACAGAAGTCTCAACGCGGAGAGGCGTGATGGCGGGATTTTCCGGCAAACAGAAACTCGCGGCGGGCGCGGTGCTCGTCGCCGCCGCGACGTTCGGCTGGCTACTGTATGGCGGACTCGACAAAAACGTCGTCTTCTTCCTGACGCCGAACGAATTGCTCGCGAAGGGTTCGGACGGCTTCGATCGTCCGGTTCGACTTGGCGGGCAGGTCAAGCCCGGCACCGTCAAGTGGGATGACAAAACGCTCAAGCTCACCTTTGACGTCACCGACGGCGTCGGCCAAGTCTCCGTGATTTCCAAGGGTGCGCCGCCGCAGATGTTCCGCGATGGCATGGGTGTCGTCGTCGAGGGAAAGTACGGCCGCGACAACATCTTCCAGTCGTCGAATCTGATGGTGAAACACTCGAACGAGTATCGCGCCCCGAAGGCCGGCGAGAAGCCGCAGGAAATGTACAAGTCCCTCATGAAGGGATTGGGCGCGTGATCGGAGTTCTCGGGCGGGACGCTCTCGTCGTCTCGCTGGTCATCATCGTTTTCGGCATCATCGCGATGCCGTTCACCGTTCTGCGCAATCGCCGCGACTGGCTGCCGTACGCGTACTCGGCCGTCTACACGAATTTCCTGATGGTGACCGTCGCGACCGTCGCGATGGTCATCGCGCTCGTAACGCACGACTTCTCCGTCGGCTATGTGGCGCAGGTCGGCAGCCGTGCGACGCCGATCTTCTACACGCTGATCTCGCTCTGGGGCGCGCTCGAAGGGTCGATCCTCTTCTGGGCGTGGGTCCTCGCGATGTATGGCGCGCTCGTCGTCTACATCAATCGCGATCGCGAGGGGAACCTCGTGCCGTGGGCGGCCTTCGCGCTCCTCAGTATTTCGCTCTTCTTCGCGATTCTGCTGCTCGGGCCGGCCGATCCGTTCACCGTGATTTCGCCAGTTCCCGTCGATGGACCGGGGCCGAACCCGCTCCTCCAGAATCACATTCTGATGGCGGTCCATCCGCCGTTGCTCTACCTCGGCTACGTTGGCTGGTCGGTGCCGTTTGCATTCGCCGTTGGCGCGATGCTGTCGGGCGAAGTCGAGCGGGACGATTGGATTCGGATCACGCGCCGCTGGACGCTCACCGCGTGGGCCTTCCACTCGGCGGCGATCATCGCTGGCATGTGGTGGTCGTACGAAGTCCTCGGATGGGGTGGCTACTGGGCGTGGGATCCGGTCGAGAACGCATCGTTCCTTCCGTGGCTTACCGCCACTGCGTATCTCCACTCGGCGATGGTGCAGGAACGCCGCGGCATGCTGCGCTTATGGAACCTGAACCTGATGGTCGGCACCTTCGTGCTGACGATCCTCGGCACGTTCCTCACGCGGTCGGGGATCATCTCGTCGGTGCACGCCTTCACCACCGGTACGATCGGCTACTACTTCCTCGCGTTCATCGGCTTCGTGCTCGTGACGTCGATGGTGATGGTCGCCGGGAATTCGCAGAAGCTCCGCAGCGTTGGTCGGTTCGATTCGGCGGCGTCGCGAGAGACCGTCTTTCTTCTGAACAACTTGTTCCTGACGGCGTTCATGTTCACGGTGCTCATCGGCACGCTCTTTCCGCTGTTCGCTGAAGCGGCGAGGGGAGTGAAGGTCAGCGTCGGCGAACCGTTCTTTAATAAGATGTCGTTGCCGCTGATCGTTGCGCTGCTCTTCCTGATGGGCGTCGGTCCGGCGCTCCCGTGGAAGATCTCGACGAAAGCGCAGCTCAAGGAAAAGTTATTGCCGCCGATCATCGGCGCGGTGATCATGGGCGCGATTGCGCTCGTCTCCGGCATGCGCAATGTGTACGGCTTCCTCGCCTTCGCGTTCGTCGGCTACTCGGCGGCGGCGAATCTGCGCGAGTACTGGATCGGAATTGCCGCGCGGCACAGGGCGTTCGGCGAGGGCTACGGCACGGCGCTCGTTCGCCTGGTCAACGGCAATCGCCGCCGCTACGGCGGCTACGTGGCGCACCTCGGCATTTTCCTCGTGGCTCTTGGCATCGCCGCGTCGTCGTCGTTCCGCAGCGAGAAGGAGATCACGCTCAAGCCCGGCGAGAGCGTCACCGTCTCCGGCCGCACGCTGCGGCTGAAAGAGATTTGGGGCCGTCAGGAAAAACAGCGCGCGGTGATTGGCGCGACGATGGAAATCATGGACGGCACCAAGGTCACCGGCTCGATGCAGCCGCGGATGAACTTCTATCCGACGTCGCAGACGCCGATTCCGACGCCTGATGTGAAGAGTGCCTTCATGGGTGACCTGTATCTCAACCTGCAGGCGTTCCGCCCGGATGGCTCCGCGGCGACCGTGAAAGTGATCGTCGAGCCGCTCGTGCCGTGGATCTGGTTCGGTGGCTTGGTCGTCGTCATCGGCGCGATCATCAGCATGCGCCCCGCGATTACGCGTGCGAACCGACCCGTGATCGCTGCCGTACCGGCGCGCGGTGCGCCGATCATCGCGACGCCGCTTGAGAGCGAAGCATGAACTGGAAACGCGCCGGAGTCGCCGCGCTCGTCGCCGTCCCGTTCATCGCGTTGCTCGGATGGGGACTGACGCGGGATCCGCGCGACATTCCGTCGCCGCTGCCGGGGCGCGAGGCGCCGGCGTTCACCATGCAGGTCTTCGCCGCCGGTCAGCCGCCGCTGGCCAAGAACATTGGCGACACCGTCTCGCTCGGGCAGTACAAGGGACAGGTGGTCGTTCTCAATTTCTGGGCGTCGTGGTGCCTCGCCTGCCGCGACGAACATCGGGTGCTTTCCGACGTCGCGTTGCAGTACGCTGGAAAGCCGGTGCACTTCATCGGTGTCCTCTACAACGACGACGCCAAGAGCGGTACGGATTGGATCGCCAGCATGGGCGGGCAGAGTTATCCCTCGGTCCTCGATCCGAAGACGCGCACCGCGATCGACTATGGTCTCTACGGCGTGCCCGAGACATTCTTCGTCGACGGCAATGGTCGCGTCGCCTACAAGCACACGGGACCGGTCACTGCTCCGGTTCTCACGCGCGTCATCGATTCACTGATGACGGCCGCCACGAAGCCCGGCGCGTGATACGCGCGCACGCGTTCATCGCTGTCGCATTCGCCGTCGTGAGCGCGAACGTCCAGCAGCCGCAGCAGATCGGCCAGCAGGCCGCGAACCAGATGGGCACCGACTCGGTGCTCGAGGCGCGCACGAGCGCCGTCGCGGCGCAGCTGCGCTGTCCGGTCTGCCAAGGACTTTCCATTCAGGATTCACCGTCCGAGCTCTCGCAGCAGATGCGCAGTCTCGTGCGCGATCAGCTTGCCGAGGGCAAGACGCCGGATCAAGTGAAGGCATATTTTATTTCAAAATACGGGGAGTGGATTCTCCTCGAACCCGAAGCGAAGGGATTCAACTCCCTCGTCTATCTGCTACCGCTGTTTGTCGTACTCGGCGGCGGCGCATTGATCGTCGTCGTCGTTCGTCGCTGGACCAGCGCCGCGGCAACCGCACTGCCGGCCGATTCGGCCGAACCGAATTCCACCTTTGACGACTGACTGATGACCGCTCCTGCCGCCGGCACCGCCGCTCCCGATTTCACGCTCGACACGACCGCCGGTTCGCCGGTCACCCTCTCGTCGTTCAAGGGCAAGAAGAATGTGCTCGTCGCCTTCTTCCCGCTCGCGTTCACGAGCACCTGTACCGCCGAGCTGTGCGCGTTCACCGACGATTATTCCGCGTTCACCGCGAACGATGTCGAAGTGATTCCGGTGAGCGTTGACGCCGTCCCGAGCCTCAAGGTCTACAAACAGCAGCAGAATCTCTCGGTCGAACTCGCGAGTGATTTCAAGCGTGTTGCGTCGCGCGCCTACGACGTCCTCATGGACGCCACGTTCTACTCGAACCGCGCCTATTTTCTCATCGACAAGTCCGGCATTGTCCGCTGGGCGCACGTCGAGAAGCATCCGGGGCTCCGTCGCGAGAATGTCGAGATCCTCGCCGAGATCGCCAAACTTCCGGCGTGATGATCGCGTCCGCGTTGGCATCGGGGGCTGATCGATGATCGACCCCGTCGAACTGCTGGCGCGTGACGATAAATGGCAACTCGCGGCCGGCGATGGCACGCTCTTCGCCCCATCGATCCCGCAGTGGCTCGATACGCCGGGGTGCTGGGACGGCCTCGCACTCTACGACCGTGTCTTCGCGCCGCTCTTCACGATCACGATTCTCGATGATGAGGGTCGTGAACTCACGGCGCGCGCGGCCGCGCGCCGATGGACGCCTGCCGAGCTGACGCTGCAGTACCGGCTCGGGCAGGGGATCACCGCCTCCGAAGTGCGCACGATGCATCCGGGCGGCGTCTTCGTCTCCGAATGGCGATTCGCGGCGTACAAGCCGACACGCATTCATCTCGTCGCCTGGACCGCGCAGCCAGGCGAGCAGATCGAGTCGGGGAGCATTGCGTACGAAGGGGCGCTGACCTTCGTCCGCGCCCTCGACAGCGCCGCAGAAGGGGCGATGCGCGCCGAACTCGCGGTCGTTGGCGGCGCGGTTTCGTGGAGCGCTCGTCGCTCCGCCGAATCGATGGGCGCTCCGCTCTGGCAGAACACGCCGTTCGCCGACTGGCGGCGAGGCGCGCTCTCGAAGGATGTCGGCAGCGAGCCGGTGACGCGCGACGGGACGTTCTTCGCCGCCGTGCATCGGGCGCTCGACGTCGAGTACGGCGGCGCCTCGGCAGCCTTCGCGATGCGCGTCGTGCCGGCCGAGCGGTCGTTGCAGGCCGAGACGCCTCGCGAGCCGGTCGCGCCGCGGCACGGGACAATCGGTGGCACGAGCCGAAAACGCTGGGGTGACTTCTTCGAGAGTGTCCCCGTGTTTCGATGCGCCGATCCGTACATCGAGATGGCGTACTGGCATCGGTGGTACGCGCTGCAACTCAACGCCGTGCGCGGCGCGAAAGGCGCGTGGGCCGGTGTTCGTGCCTGCGAGGGGCCCGGACTGCTGCATCGGCCGTCGGCACTCTCGGCGCACGGGCTCGTTTCCGATCTGCGATGGAGCACCGACAGCGACTGGGCGCGCAGTGCGCTCACCGCCCTCCTCTCGGCGCAGCGCGAGGATGGAAGCATTCCGTCCATCCTCGCTTTCGGAAAGAACGCGGCGGCGGCAGCCGCGCCGGCGCGATTCGACATCGGCGGCACGCTCGCCGCGCTCGATGAACTTGCACCCGACGACACCTTCCTCGCCGAGTGCTATCAGAAACTGGCGCGTTACACCGAGTGGCTGCGCACGGCCGCCGATGCCGACGGCACGGGACTTTTCGATCTCGATCGCGCCGCGGATAGTTACGGCGCGCGTACGGCGGAGCGCGCGGAGCGCACGGAACGCACGGGGCGCACGGAACGCACGGGGCGCGTCAAAGCGGTCGACGCTACGGTCGATGCCTATCGCCTCTTCCGTCACCTCGAGCACATGGCGGCGCGCGTCGCACTGGACGATGTCGAACGCTGGCACACACTCGCCGACGCGACGCGCGACGCCATGCAGCAGAAGATGTGGAGCGATACGGCGCGCGCGTTCGGCGATCTCGACGCTGAAAGCGGCCTGCTGACCGGAGTCCGCACGTCGGCCGCGTTTCTTCCGCTGGGCACCGACATCGTCGAGCCGCGGCATCGCGACGCGATGGTCGAACAACTGCTCGACCCGGCGATGTTCGCGACGACCTATCCGGTGCCGACGCTCGCCCTCAACGACCCGCGCTTCAGCGCCGATGGCGTCTGGGAAGGTCGGCGGGCCCTCCGCCCGACCAACGGCCGCGTCTGGCCACTGCGCAACGCGCCCCTCATCGACGCGCTCGCCGTTGCGGCACGGACCCAGCCAATAGACTCGCCGCTTCGCGACGCCGCCGCGACACTCCTTCGCCGCCACATTCGGATGCTCTTCGCGAACGGCGATCTGCACCGCGTCTCGGGATTCGAGCACTACCATCCGTTGACCGGTCGCGGCTCCGCGTATCGGGGTGTCGATGACGTGCCGCACGGCGCTCTCGTCGATCTCATCTTCCGTCACGTGCTGGGCGTTGGCGTACGCGATGGCGCGATCGTCGTCGATCCGCTCCCGTTCGGTCTCGAACACGCCGAAGGACGCGGCCTCCGTGTTCGCGGCCGCTCCCTCGATGTCGTCGTCTCGGCGACGCGCGTCACCGTCACGATCGACGGCGAGGCGCGCGACGGTGAACTCGGTGAACCGATCGTTCTGCCGTTAGTCCCCTAATCGGTCATCTTGTCCTAATCCGTGCCGGACGATAGCTTCAGAATTCGAAGACGATTGGAACCCTCACCGCGCCGATGCGCCGGAATATTGATTGAGTTTGCGCGCCGCCTCGTCTGAAACGGGATCCGCACCGACGCCGCCAAATCGGGTGCTCCCGGCGCTGGCCGACATTATCGCCGAGCTCGCCTCGAATCGGCCGCTCGAGCAGAGCATCGTGCATGCCATCGAGTCGCTCCGTCGCGTGCTTGGCGCGGAAGAGGTGGCGATCTGGCTGTACGCGCCGGATGGTCTCGTCCGCGCGTGGGGCGTCGGCGACCCGGGAATGACGGTGGGCGAAGTCGACGCCGTGATGTTGCTGCCGAAGCGACCGCCGGGCGCGATCATCGTCGCGCGCATCGCCTCAGGCGACCGCAAAGCCGGAGCGGTCGCGATTCGTCTCGCCCGCGAGCTGGTGGGCGAGGAACAGCTGCTCGTGACCGCGGTCGCCAACTTGCTGGCGCCGGAACTCGCGCACGCCGAGAAGAGCCGGCAACTCGAAGTCGAAGTCGAAGCGCGCACCGCGGAAATTGACCGCGAGCGCCGCTTCACCGAAAAAATCATCGACGCCCTGCCGGTCGGCCTCTACGTGATCGATCGCGAATATCGAATTCAGGCCTGGAATCGCAAACGCGAAACGGGCATGCAGGGCGTGAGTCGAGAGGAAGCGATCGGGCGAACGATCTTCGAGATCCTCCACCGTCAGCCGCCGGAGATGCTGCGTCGAGAGTTCGACGACGTCTTCACGACCGGCCGCATTCAGGAATACCAGATGGAGTCGCTCGCGACGGGCGAGCTCCGCACCTATCGCATCACGAAGATCCCGATGCGACTCGGTGATTCCGCCGTCACGCACGTCATCACCACGGGCGAAGACGTCACCGACTGGAAGGAAGCGCAGCAGCGGTTCGCGCAGGCCGAGAAGCTTGCCGCGATCGGCCAGCTCGCCGCAGGCGTGATGCACGAAATTAATAATCCGCTCGCGACGATCGCCGCCTGCGCCGAAAGCCTCGGCTTTAAGCTCGAGGATGTGCAGAAGGCCGGCAGCGCCATCCCGTCTGATGCCGCCGAGTATTTGCACATCATCGACAACGAAGTGTCGCGCTGCAAGCAGATCGTTGACGGCCTCCTCGACTTCAGCCGCCCGAAGCAGGCGCTCAAGGAGCGCGTCGATCTCAATGAAGTGATCGATCGCACGCTCCTGCTGCTCAAGCATCACGTGCGCTTCAAGCGGCTCACCGTGAAGGCCGAGCTCGATCCGATGCTCGCCCGCGTCCCGCAGGCGAACGCCGAGCAGCTCGTGCAGGTCTTCATGGCGCTACTGCTCAACGCCATGGACGCGATGGGCGAGCGGGGCGTCGTGACGCTGCGCACGCGGCGCGGAAAAGCGCAGAGTGAGGGAGTGATCGCCGAGGTCACCGACCAGGGGCACGGCATCGCGCGCTCCGAGGTGTCGAAAATCTTCGAGCCGTTCTATACGACGAAAGCGCCGGGACGCGGCACCGGTCTCGGACTCTCGATCTGCTACGGCATCATTCAGGACCACGGCGGACGCATCGAGGTCGACAGCGTGCTCGGTCAGGGTTCGACGTTCCGCGTGATTCTCCCGACGGTCGACGCCCAGTGAGGCACGATCAGCCGATCAAGCTCCTCATCGCCGAAGATGAAGTCCATCTCAGCGAATTGCTGACGAGCTACCTCGAGGGGCGCGGTTACAAGGTGACCGTCGCCCGCGACGGGCGCACCGCGTTGCGCATTCTGCGCACCCAGCCGTTCGACGTCGCGCTGCTCGACATCGTGATGCCGGAAATGGACGGCATCGAAGTGCTGCGCCATATCCGTGAAGACCCGACGCCGCCGGAGTGCATCATCATCACCGGCAACGGGACCGTCGACACGGCGATCGCCGCGATGCGGCTCGGCGCGTATGACTACGTGTCGAAGCCGTATCGCCTCGCTGAGATCGACGTCCTGGTGCGGCGCGCCTGGGAGAAGCGTACGCTCGCCTCCGGCAACCGGTTGCTCGCGGCGCGGCTCTCGCGGGTTGACGCGGCGCGTGAGTTCACGTCGGTCTACGCACCGATGCAGGCGGTGCTCGCGACGGCGCGCCGCGTCGCCGCGTCGAACACGCCGGTACTGATCACGGGCGAGCCCGGGAGCGGGAAGTCGGAACTCGCGCGGTACATCCATCGCAACTCCGACCGCCCCGACGGCCCGATCGTCGAAGCCATCTGTGCGGCGATCGTGTCGGGGCAGGGCGAGTCAATGCTGTTCGGCGTCGAACATCCCGACGAAGCCGATCGTGCCGAGGCCGCGCCGTCCTCCGGCATGATGGAGCTCGCGGCCGGCGGCTCGCTGGTGCTCGATGACGTCGGGCAGCTCGACGCCGCGGCGCAGGCCGCGCTCGCGGACGCGATGGCACGCGGCGCCTTCCGCCGCGTCGGCTCGCGCCATCGGATCGAGAGCGAAGTGCGCGTCCTCGCGACGACGAGCGTCGATCTGTCGTCTGCCGTCCGTGGTGAGACCTTCCGGGCCGACCTGCTCGCGCAGTTCGCGCCAGTCACGATCCATCTGCCGCCGTTGCGCGATCGCGGCGTCGACATTCCGACGCTCGCCCAGATCGTCGTCCGCGAGTACGGCGGCGCGCGCGGCGCGACCCTCGCCGCCGAGGCGATCGACGCGCTGCAGCGGTACAACTGGCCGGGGAATTTGCGGGAGCTGCGCAACGTGCTCGAACGCGCCGTGCTGCTCGCCGGCGGCGGAATTATTCACGCGCACGATCTGCCGCTCCCCGCTGCGGTGCGCACGTCGCCCGACGACGACGCGCCACTCTCGCTCGAGGAAGTAGAGCGTCGCCACATCGCCGCCGTCCTGCAGCGCGCGAATTGGCATCAGGGGAAAGCGGCGCAGCTGCTTGGCATCTCGGCGAAAACGCTCTATCGTAAAATTCGCGAGTTCGGCTTCGAACGTCCGACCGGAGCGACCAGCGCATGAAAGTGCTCGTCATCGAGGATGATCCGACCGTCGGACAGTTCGTGAAGCGCGGGCTCGAAGAGCAGCGCTGGACCGTCGATCTCGTCGCCGACGGCGAGGAAGGGGAGCAGCTCGCCAAGAGCCAGCCGTACGATCTCGTCGTGCTCGACATGCGCCTCCCCGGGCGGTCCGGGCTCGAGGTGCTGCGTAATCTGCGTAGCAAAGGATTCGAGCGACCGATTCTCGTCCTCACCGCGCAGGATGCGGTGGACGCCAAGGTCGAGACGTTGCGCGCCGGCGCCGACGACTATGTCACGAAGCCGTTTGCGTTTGAGGAACTGCTCGCCCGCGTCGAGGCACTCGCCCGTCGTCCGCGCTCGCTCGCGAGTCCGGTGCTCAAGGTGGACGATCTCGAAGTTGATCTCGATGCCCGCGACGTGCAACGCGGCGGCGAATCTATCGAGCTCACGCCGAAGGAGTTTCTCGTGCTCGAATACCTGATGCGCCACGTCGGTCGCGTGATGAGCCGGACGCTCATCACCGAGTATGCGTGGGGCTATCACTTCGATCCCGGGACGAATATCGTCGACGTCGTGATCAATCATCTGCGCAAGAAGATCGACGCCGGCCACGGCAAGAAACTCATCACCACCGTGCGCGGGGTGGGCTACGTGATCAAACCCTAGGGGCGCAACCATGTCGTCGGTCCGCACACGCATCACCGCGTCGTTCGGCGCCGCACTCGTCGGCACGTTGGTCGTCGTCGCCATCGCCGTCGCGTCGCAACGGCGCGCGACGGTCGAGTCCGAGGCGATCGAACGCGGCCACGTCCTCGCGAATCTCACGGCTCGCATCCTCGCCTCGGCGAGCAGTGGCGACGAGCAGACGAACATCTACGATTTCAACGCGACGACGAAATCGTTCGGGCCGCGCCTCACGTCGATGCTGAATGCGCTCCCCGAGTATGTGATGGTCGTCGACTCGGGCTTTCCGGTGTACGTGTCCGGCCTGGTGGCGCGGCTCAGCGACAAGGAAAAGGACGAACTCGCACGGGGCGCGTCGGGCGTCTCGGACACGCGGGTCGCCCTCGTGCCGCTCTACGAAGACCGCGTCGTCGTCACCGATCGCATCGATGTGCCGCGCCAGGGTAATCTCAAACGTCAGGTCGTCGTCGCCGTCTCCATGAAGCCCGTCGCCGCCGCCGTCAATGAAGTGCTCCAGACGATGGTGCTCACCGGTTCGCTCGTATTCGTCCTCTCGGTGACGCTCGCCTGGTTTATTACCGGCCGCATCCGCGATCTCGACCGCATGATCGCCGACGTCTCGGCGATCACCGACGGCCGGTCGCTCCATCGCCGCATTCCGATGGACGACGACGACGACGAGATCGGCCGCCTCGGCATGACGCTCAACGCGATGATCGGACGGCTCGAAGGTTCGTTCGCCGCCCTCCGCCGCTTCACCGCCGACGCGAGCCACGAACTCAAGACGCCGCTCACCGTACTTCGCGCCGACATCGAGCGCGCGATGAGTGTGCCGCAGCGCGGCACCGAGCAGCTCGTCGCGCTCGAAGAAGCGCTGCAAGAAACCACGCGGATGGCAGACCTCGTGGACTCGCTGCTGACGCTCGCCCGCGCCGACGAAGGGCGGTTCGATCTGCACCGCGAACCGGTGCCGCTCGAGCCGCTCGTGCGCGACGTCGCGGAAACCGCGCACATCCTCGGGGAGATCGCTGGCATCGACGTCTCGCTCACCGGCATCATCCCCGTCACGGTGCAGGGCGATCGCGTGCGGCTACGGCAACTGTTCCTCAATCTCGTGACGAACGCCATCAAGTACACGGCGCGCGGCGGCAAGGTCGAGCTCCTGCTCGAGGCGCGCGACGGCGCCGCCGTCTTCACCGTCAAGGACACCGGGACCGGCATCGCCGGCGCCGATCTGCCGTTCATCTTCGACCGCTTCTGGCGCGTCGATCGCGCGCGGTCGCGCGGCGGCGAACGCGCCGGCGTCGGCCTTGGCCTCGCGATCTGCCAGTGGATCGCGCAAGCGCACGGCGGATCGATCGCCGTCTCGAGCCGCATGGGACGCGGCAGTGCGTTCGCCGTCACCATCCCGGCGCTCGAACCCGAGCAACGCGCGCCGATCGCAATCGAAGCGTAATCTCCGCGACAGCGATTCATCACGCGGCCGTTGGCCGTGCCGTAATGGAGCACCGGTATCATCGGGAAGGGACGCGGACGCGCCGCGTTTCGCCACGCCGATTCCGGAGGTCCACGTGTTCACGACACTCCTCGCGTCGAACGCCCCGAAGGTTCGCGCCCGCGGCTCGACCGCCGCCAGTCTCGCGCTCCACACCGCGATGATCGGTACAGCGGTCTGGCTCACCACGCAACAGGTGAGCGCGACCCCCGTGCCGATCGACATACACATCGCGTACCTGCCGCAGCCGGCATCGGTGGTACCGGTGGCTCCAAAAACACCGCCAGCACCGCCTGTGCAATCACCAGCCAAAGCGCTCCCGATTCCCTCGGCGCCGTCTGCGGTCCCGGTGATCAGCGTGCCGACCGTCGTTCCGACGGCGCTGCCGCCGATCAACGCGTTGCCGACGCAGGTGACCGACGCGACCATCTTCGCGGTTGGGCCGTCGACGGCCGCTGCGAATGGCAGTAGCGCGACGTTGCTGGGCAGTGGCGACGTCGCCTACGACGGATGGACGGTCGATAAGCCGGTGGTCCCGCTCTCCGGGTCGCCGCCCCGCTACCCCGCGATGCTGAAGGATGCCGGGGTCGACGGACGTGTCGACGTGCGCTTTATCGTCGATACGCTCGGCCGCGTCGAGAGCGCCAGCGTGCAAGTGATCGACGCGACGCATGCGCTGTTCGCCGAGAGCGTGCGAACGGCGCTCCTCCGCCAGCGATTCATGCCCGCCGAGGTCGCCGGGGTGCGGGTCCGACAGCTCGTGACACAGCCGTTTCTTTTCACGATCCGGCGGTGAGACGAGCGAATCGGTCGGTGAACCATTGGTGCATCGATGGTGCACCAATACTAACCGTGGATTAAGCATTTCTTAATGTTCGCCTATTACAGTCGCAGTGCGGTTCGGGTAGCTTCCCATTTCGCACGTGACCACCTCAGGGTTTCACGCATCAGCCAGGGGTACAGTTTTGCTGAATAACCTGCTGGAATCGAAACCGCAGAAGCAGCGCTCGACCGGCGGCGTGATC
>JAYVPN010000175.1:0-14692 GCA_043757365.1 Gemmatimonadota bacterium
TGACCGAAGACCGTATGGACGCCGTTGAGATGCTTCGTGTTCTGCTCGCTGAGTACCATGAAGAACTGACTGCCGCCCGTGTCCTTGCCGGCGTGCGCCATCGAAAGCGAGCCGACGGTGTGCTTGTGCGGGTTGCCGGCGGTTTCGCACTTGATGTGCCAGCCGGGGCCGCCGGTGCCGATTTCGCGATGGCCTTCCGCCAGATCGCGCGACTTCGGGTCGCCGCCCTGGACGACGAAGTCCTCGATGACGCGGTGGAACTTCACGCCGTCATAAAATTCGGAGTTGGCGAGCTTTTCGAAGTTCGCGACCGTACCGGGCGCTTCCTTCTCGAAGAGTTCGGCGGTGATCGTGCCGAGATTGGTGACGAACGTGGCGATTTTAGTCATACGCTAATTGTATCGGGTCAGGCGGCCGAGGGACAGATATCGCGGAGGACGCATTCGCCGCATTTGGGCTTCCGGGCGTCGCAAGTCCGGCGGCCGTGCCAGATCATTAGATGCGAGAGCATCGTCCAGCCGGCCTGCGGGAAGAGGGGGATGAGCGCCCGTTCGATCTTCACCGGGTCAGTTTCGCGGGTGAGGCCGAAGCGGGCGCTGAGGCGGGCGACGTGGGTATCGACGACGATCCCGACGTTAATCCCGTAGGCGTTGCCGAGCACGACGTTTGCCGTTTTACGGCCGACGCCGGGGAGGACGACGAGCTCCTCGATCGTCTTCGGCACGGCGCCACCATGGAGCTCGACGAGCATGTTAGCCATGCCGAGGATGCTCTTGGCCTTGCTTCGGAAGAAGCCGGTGGATTTCACGAGTTCTTCCATATCTTCGAGCTTTGCGGCAGCGAGGGCCTCAACGGTCGGATACTTCGCGAAGAGCGCCGGCGTGACCATGTTGACGCGTTTGTCGGTGCACTGGGCGCTGAGGATCGTCGCCACCACGAGCTGGAGCGGCGTGGCATAGTTGAGTTCGCAATGCGCGGTCGGGTACTCGGCGAGCAGCCGCTTCTCGACTTCCGAGGCGTGGGCTTTGAGTGCCGCGCCTTTGAACAGTTTTGAATTCTTTTTCTTTGGGGTTCGGGCTGATGCTTTCGCAGTAGCCATTATCGATCCGCGTCGATCCGAGGCGTTTTTAAAGCCTTTCGCGCCTGCGCGAATGCGGTGACATCATCAGCGGATCGCGCGTTCAAAACATCCGCTGCGCTGAGCCAGCCTTTGCGCGCCATGCCGATGCCGAGGTGGATGTTCTCGAGCCCGTCCACCGAGTGCGCGTCGGGGCCGATTTCGATGAGCGTGCCGTGATCGCGTGCCGTCCGGCACAGCCGCCAGTCGAGATCGAGGCGATGGGGATCCGCATTCAGTTCGACAGCGACGCCCGATTTCGCGGCTTTCTCGAGCACGGCATTCATATCGATCGCGTACGGCTCGCGCGTCAGCAGCAGTCGCCCTGTCGGATGGCCGAGGATCGTGACGTGCGGATCGTCGAGCGCCTTCAGTACGCGGTGCGTCATCTGCGCTTCGTCCATACCGAAGCGCGAGTGCACGCTTGCGATCACGTAATCGAAGCGTTCGAGCACGTCGACCGGATAGTCGACGCGTCCGCACGGGAGAATGTCGGCTTCGACGCCTTTCAGCACGCGGAAGTCGGTGAGCCGCGCGTTGAGCGCGTCGATTTCTTCGTGCTGCCGCGCCAGCGACTCGGTCGTAAGACCGCCGGCGTAAAACGACGACTGCGAGTGATCGCTAATGCCGAGATAGCTCCAGCCGCGCCCCTGCGCTGCCGCGGCGAGGTCAGCGATCGTCGCGCCACCGTCGGAGTACTGCGAGTGGCAATGCAACACGCCGCGCAGATCGCTCGCCGTAACGAGCTGCGGTAGCTCGCCGGACATCGCGGCGCGCGTTTCGCCGAGCCCTTCGCGCAGTTCGGGCGGCATCCACGGAAGGCCGAGGGCCGCATAGAGCGACGCTTCGTCGGCGAGCGCGACACCGTTCCCGGTGCTATCGGAAAGCGTGCTGTCCCCGAGGGTGAAGCGCCGCATCGCGGCGCGGGCGACGACGTCGCGGACGTGCGCATCGCTGCCGGTGGCGCGCCACCACGCCACGACGAACTCGGATTCCGGCACGCAGGTGAGATTGAGCCGCGTGCCGTCAGTGAAGCGGATCGAGACGCGGCGCGTGCCACTGCCGACGGAGTCGCGGACTGCCGGCGAGCGGGCGAGCTGTGCGGCGATCGTTTCGGGCGTTCCGCGGCATGCGGCGACGATATCGAGATCGCGCACGACTTCGCTGAACCGCCGTACGGCGCCGGCGACTTCGGCGCGCGCAACGCCGGGATGCGCGCGCACGAGCGTGAGCAAGCGCTCCGCTTCAGCGCGTCCGTGCGGGAGGAGCACTTGAGCTCCCGATTCCTTGAGCGCGGCGATCCCGCGTAGCACCTGTTCAGCGGCGGCCGCACCGAAGCGCGGCAGCGTGGCGAGTCGCCCGTCGCGTGCGGCGGCCTCGAGTTCCTGCAGCGTGTCGATGTGGAGTCCGTCGAAGATGCGCCGGATACGCGCCGTGCCGAGCCCCGGCACACGCATCATTTCGAAGAGCCCTTCGGGCGTCGATTCGCGGAGCTGATCGAGGAGCGTCGACTCGCCGGTCTCGTCGAGCTCGGCGGTGACGCTTGCCGTCGTCTCGCTCGAGAGCGTCGGCGATTCGCCCTGCAGCTCGAGCAGGGCGGAGATTTCAGCGAGGACGTCTTGGGCGCGTGGGGGCACGCCGAAAGATAACTGATTCGGTCGGCTTATTCTTCGATGCCGGCGAACCCCGAGAGGCGGTCGATCAGCGCGTGGAGCTGCTTTTCCGTCAGATCGATTTCCTGGGCCGCGCCTTCGACGTCGAGGAGTCCGGCGCGCATCGAGATCGCGACCTGATTCAGGTAGCGGATCTTCGCGAGGATTTCGTCGGTCGCCTTCCGGAGGCCGTGAAAGCGGCGCTTCTCGGAAAGGGCGCGGCGATGGCGCTTCACCATCTCGTCGACGGTGAGGCGCCGCGCGAGGACCATCACCTCGTCTTTCGTGCGGCCCGGAAGGGCGCCCCGATCGGGCAACCCAAGATCATCCCACGACTCATCGGCGAACCAGAGTCGCCCGACGTATTCGACGCCGTCGTAGCCGACGCGCACGGACACGTTGTAGCGGCGGCCATCGCTCTCGATGGTCGCAATATGCGGCTGGGTGATTTCGTCGTAAGAAGCCATCGGATACTGAAAAGAGGTTCAGCCGCCGCTCGAACCAGTGCGTGATAGGAAGCGATGCAACGCCGCCATCAGCGGCCTGCGTGCTTCAACATACGGTACGTGACCGCAGGCATCCAGCGCAACGAACTCGGCGCCCATCGCCCAGGCGGCGGCTTCGGACGAGGCAATCGGAATCGGGTCCTGCCGCCCGTGGACGATTAATGTCGGGATTTTCATTGCCGCGAGGTCGGCGAGGAGGTCGAACTCGCCGAGGCTTTCCCAGATCGATTGCTGCACCCGGCCGGTGACGCGGAACGGGGTGAGGTCGGTGGCGCGGTGGGGGTCGGCGAAGTAGCCAGCGACGCTCAGTTCGAAGGCTCGCTGGCGATAGGCGTCCGGATGGGACTCCTTGAGGCCAGAGGCGGCGAGTTCGTCGCGCATCGACTGGATCTCCGGCCCCTGCTGCCGCCGCGCGAACTCCGCCTCGAACGCATCGCGCCACGCGCGGGTGACCGGCGCCGGATCGATGAGTGCGAGCCGTGAGGGGACGGGCTGCATAGTGCCGCGCGACGATTCCCGAGCGTAGAGCAGGGCCAGCAGAGCACCCCACGAGTAGCCGACGATTCCCAGCGGCGACATACCGAGTTCGGCGACGACACGCTCGAGATCGCGCACCTGCGTTTCCCAGGTGATCGACGTGCGATCGTCGGTCTTCGATCGGCCGCCGCCACGTTGATCGTAGAAGACGAGTTCGTACGAATCCGCGAGATCGAGGAACTGCGGCAGGAGATACTCGTGGCTCGCGCCGGGACCGCCGTGCAGTACAAGGAGGCGTGGCGCGCCCTCGGGGCCGTAGGCGCACCAGTAGAGCGGGAGATCGGTCGTCGTCGTGAAGCCGGACGCGCGCGGGGCGGGAAGGGGGGCCGGTGCCATCCCGGGAAGTTATTCGCGCGCCGCGATCCGCACCGTGTTCACGTGCGCCTCGACGGTGTCGTCGATACTGGTGCCGTAGCCGCCGGCGACCGTGATGCAGACGGGAATCCCGATCTCGCGACACGCCGACAAGACGAGGACGTCGCGGCGCGCAAGGCCGTCGAAGGTGAGTTTGAGCCGGCCGAGCTTATCCCCTTCGTGCGGATCGGCGCCGGCGAGATAGAGGACGAGATCCGGCCGCGATTGCTCGACGACGCGCGGAAGATGCGCCGCGAGCAGGGCGAGGTACTCG
Organism: Gemmatimonadota bacterium; assembly: GCA_043757365.1. Taxonomy (GTDB): domain Bacteria; phylum Gemmatimonadota; class Gemmatimonadetes; order Gemmatimonadales; family Gemmatimonadaceae; genus Fen-1231. The sequence continues at coordinate 4,441 of JAYVPN010000175.1, forward strand.
TCGTCGCCGGTGCCGTCGGCGAGTTCGACGTCGAGCGTTCCGGCGACTTTGTGAAACGGATAGTTGCGGCCGCCGTGCATCGAGAAGGTGAAGACGGCATCGTCGCCGGCGAATATCGCGTGCGTACCGTTCCCCTGATGCACGTCGAGATCGATGACCGCGGCACGCGTGATCCGCCCGTCGCGCTGGAGCGCGCGAATGGCCACCGCGACGTCGTTGAAGACGCAGAAGCCTTCGCCGTGATCCGGAAAGGCGTGGTGCGTGCCGCCGGCGAGGTTGATCGTGACGCCGGTGTCGAGCGCCATCGTTGCCGCCTCGACCGTTCCGCCGACGGCGCGAAACGACCGTTCGGCGAGCGCCAGCGACCACGGGAAGCCGATGCGGCGCAGCGCGGCGGGGTCGAGTGATCCGTCTTCGATCGCGCGGACGTACGACGCGTTGTGCACCAGCATGAGGTCGTCCGCGCGGACGCGCGCCGGCTCGTGCAAATGCTCCGGACGCACGAGCGCCTCCGCGAGGACCCGGTCGCGGAGGCGCTCGTACTTTTCGATCGGAAAGCGATGGCCGTCAGGCAACGGGATCGCGTAGCGCGCGCTCGACCAGGCGTGGAGGGTCACGGAGTGCTGGGGATGTATAGTCGGATAGGGAAGCAACGCGTATGTTATTGGCACGACTCGGCGCGCACCAGCCGCCGGGCGCTGCTGAGGCGATACATACCGCATGGACAATTCACTCACGCTTGCGCGTCATTTTGCCCGGCTCCTTTGGCTCCTGATTCACGAGGGCCAGTCGGTCGATGAGCAGAAGGTCGCCCTTCGCGCGGTCGTTTACGTGTCGAAGGAGGCGTCCGTGCGCCTCAGCTACAAAGCGGGGCGTCTCGCGGTCAATAATCTGGTGATGCCGCAGGCACTCGCCGGGGTGCAGGAACTCGCCGAGCGGCTCGTCGAGCACGGGATCAGTGAAATCGAAATCGACGAAAGAGCGAAGCCGTCCGAGCTGCTCTCGCTTGCCCGACTCCTCGCGGTCGGTATCGCGTCGACGAGCGACGTCGCCGATTTTACGCAGCGGCTGTCGCAGCTCGAAGGGACGACGGTGCACGTGCGGCTTGCCGCGGTGCTGGTCAAGGCGCCGGAGCGCACCGGCGAGGCCGTCTCGAAACCGGACGCGCCGCCGCTCACAAGCAGCGAGCGCGTCACGCATCTCTTCGGCAAACTCGATCTTGCGCCGCCGCCGCAAGAGGCGACAAACGTGCTCGAGGAAATTGCGTTCAGCGCCGAGCAGGCGGCGCGCGAAGGGCGGTTCGAGGATGCGGCCGACGTCTTCAGCGCACTGCTCGACCGCGAAAACTCGGTTACCGATCCGGAAGTGCGTCGCGGCTACGTCGTGACGGTGCGGCGTCTCACGAAGCCGGTGCTGCTGCGTCCGATCGCGCATCTGATTTCGTCCGACCCGAGTCGTCGCGTGCCCACCGAGCGCATACTACAGCGCTGCGGCCAGGACGGCGTCGATGCGATCGTCGATCAGTACATCGGCTCGGCGTCGACTGCTGAACGCGAGCTCTATTGCGCGACGCTTTCGCGCCTCCCGGGCGGGCGCGATGCGCTCGTGCAGATGCTACAGGATCCGCGCTGGTACGTGGTGCGGCAGGCGGCCGAGTTCTTGGGCGAGTTACAGATGCAGGACGCCGAGCGGCCACTCGCCGAAATTCTGCGGCATCAGGATGCACGCGTGCGCCGCGCTGTTGCGCGCGCTCTCTCGCGACTCGACAGCGGCTTCGCGTTCGATGCGCTCGTGCGCGCCCTCGCCGACGAATCGGCGACGGTGCGCCTCGAGGCCGTCAGCGGGCTGATGCTGCGCCGCAGCGCGAAAGCCGGCGGAACGCTCGCCAAGGCGATCGACGACGAATCCGACACCGAAGTGCAGTTCGCCATTCTCGCCGCGCTCGGCCGCGTCGGCTCGCCGGAAGCGGTGCAGAAGCTCACGAAGGCAGCGGAAGCAGCGAGCGGATTCCTCAAGTCGAAAAAGAACAGCGGACTTCGCATCGCTGCCGTGCAGGCGCTTGGTGAAGCGCGCACGCCCGGCGCGCTGGCGGCGCTCCAGTCACTGACGAACGACAAGGAGAAGGACGTGCGCGACGCCGTCCTACGTGCGATCGCCGCGATGCGGCGCTCGACTAGCGCCGCGTAAAGTCGGTGTCCGTCGTCACCGCCTTGCAGGCGGCGGCGATAAGCGTGGCGGCCCGGTCGAGATCGACGAGGCTCACCATTTCGTTCGGTGAATGCATGTAGCGGTTCGGGACGCTGAGGAGCGCCGTCGCGACGCCGTCGCGCGCGAGATGGATCGCATCGGCGTCCGTGCCGGTGTCGCGGCCGGCCGCGTGCACCGAATACGGCATCCGCAACGACTCGGCGGTGTCGCGCAACAGGCGGAAGACGACCGGCGATACGATCGAACCGCGCGTCAGCACCGGCCCGCCGCCGATCTTGTGCTCGCCGATTTCTTTCTTCTCGATCGACGGATGATCGGTCGCGAAGGTGACGTCGACGACGATCGCCATCGCCGGATCGACCTTCGACGCGCCGACCTTGGCGCCGCCGCCGTGATACGCGATCTCTTCCTGCGTCGTCGCGACGGCAACGACGCGCGCGTCGCCGGGATCGGCGGCGTAGCGGCGCAGCGCCTCGAGCACGACGAACGCGCCAATCCGGTCGTCGATCGAGCGCGAGACGATGCGGTCGTTCGGGAGATCGATCGTGCGCGAGTCGATAACGCCGGGATCGCCGATCGAAAGCATGGCAAGCGACTGCGTTTTGGATGTGGCGCCGATGTCGACCCAGAGGTCGGTCATCTTGGATGCCTTCTCGCGTTCGTCCGGCTTGATGAGATGGATCGGTTTCTTGCCGACAACGCCGAGGACGTCACCGTCGCGTCCGGCGAAGCGGATGCGCTGCGCGACCAGCACCTGCGGATCCCAGCCGCCGATCGGGCCGATGTAGACGAACCCTTCATCGTCGATGTACGTGACGATCACGCCGATCTCGTCGATATGGCCGGCGAGCATGATCGTCGGCGACCCGTTTTGATTCACGACGGCGATGCTGTTGCCGTGCACGTCACCGCTTACCTCAGCGAACGCACTCGCTTCCTCGCGCCAGACGGCGGCGGGCGCCGTTTCGAAGCCCGATGGGCCCGGCGTATCGAGGAGTTTCTTGAGAAAGGCGAGGGGGGCGGGTTTGAGCATCGGTCGCGGGGCTGATGTCGGATGACGAAAAACGGGCGCGGCGGGCGCGGGATACATTTGACTGGGGCGCGCTACAGATCGTAGCGTCGGAAACGGAATCGCGGAAGCTGGACCCAACTCCAGGAGCGCATGTGACGCTGCTTTACCTCACGATCGGCCTCGCCGCCGGCGTCCTGTCGGGAATCCTCGGCATCGGCGGTGGCATCATCATCGTACCGGCGCTGATCTTCTTCGCCAAGATGGTGCCGAAGACGGCGGCAGGCACATCGCTCGGCTCACTGCTCCTTCCAGTCGGCGCGCTGGCGATCTGGGCGTACTACAAGGACGGGCACGTCGATATCAAAGCGGCGGCGCTCGTCGCATTCGGCTTGTTCATCGGCGCGTACGGCGGCGCGCAGCTCGCGCGGTCGTTGTCCGAAGGAACGGTGAAAAAAACGTTTGCCGTTTTTCTCGTCGCTGTGGCCGCGCGGATGTGGGTGACGGCAAGTTGACGCAGCGTCAGCCGGAGACGATGGCGCCGGGGCGCATGACGGGCACAGCATGCGAGTGATCAAGCGGTGAGAAGAGGTCGGCGTTGAAGATGCGCGCCATTACTTCGATGCCATCGACGAGACGCGGGCCGGGACGGCTCGCGAAGCCATTGGCATCGAGCGCCCACACCGGCCGTGTGTGCAGAAAGCTCCACGCCGGTTGTGCCAGCAGCCTCTCCGCCTCGGCGACCGCCTCCGGCAGCGCGTAGCCGCAGGGCGCGATGATCACGATGTCGGGATCGGCGGCGACGATCGCCTCGATCGTTACGACCTGCGAATGCTCGCCCGCTTTTGCGAGCACGTCGATGCCGCCGGCCTTGTGCACCATTTCCGGCACCCAATGGCCGCCTGCGAAGACCGGTTCGCCCCACTCGATCACGGCGACGCGCGGCCGCGGTGCCTTCGCGGCCTTGAGCGTGTCGTGGACGGCGCGGACGCGCGTGCGGAGTCCGGCAAGGAGTTCGTCGCCTTCATCGCTGAGCCCCATCGCCGCCGCAGCGCGCGCGATATCGGCGAAGACGCCCTCGATGCTCGTCGCGGAGAGCGACACGACGGTTGGCTTCGGATCGAGTCGTTCCGCGAGCGCGATCACATCCGTCTCGACGACGGCGCATACGTCGCACAGCGCCTGCGTAAAGATGAGATCGGGATGAAGCTTCCGAATCATCACTTCATCGAGCGTGTAAAGCGGCAGCCCCTGATGCATGATCGTCCGCACCTGCGCGTCGATCTCGGCGGGAGTCGCGGTCGCATCGATGGCGGTCGAGGTGACGCGGGCGCGCGACTCGATGACGGGCGGATGATCGCAGGCGTGCGTGACGCCGACGAGGTTGCCGACACCGCCGAGCGCGGCGACGATTTCCGTTGCCGACGGAAGCAGGGAGACGATGCGCACTACTTGGCTTCGTAGACGGACTTTCCACCGACCCACGTCGAGAGCACGCGCGTCTTGAGCACGAGTTCCGGTGCGACGCGCATGAGATCCTGATCGAGGACGACGAAATCGGCCCACTTGCCGGGCGTGATCGATCCGAGCTCCTTCTCTTGGAATCCCGCGAACGCCGGCCAGATGGTAATCGACTTGAGCGCTTCGTCGCGCGTCATTTTCTGCTCGGGGAACCAGCCGTTGGGCGGCCAGTTGTCGGCGTCCTGCCGCGCGAATGCGGCGTGGAACGAGATCAGGGGATTCACCTGCTCGACCGGGAAGTCGCTGCCGTTCGGAATGATGACGCCGCTTTCGAGGAGCGAACGCCACGCGTAGGCGCCGAGCAGGCGGCCGAGTCCGAGGCGTGTGCCGGCCCAGTACATGTCGCTCGTTTGGTGGCTCGCCTGCATCGACGGGATCACGCCAAGCTGGGCGAAGCGCGGAATGTCGGCGTGGTGCAGGATCTGCGCGTGCTCAACGCGGAAGCGGTGATCGGCGACCGGATACTCCTTGAGCGCCGCCTCGTACGTGTCGAGGACGATGCGGTTGCCGCGGTCACCGATGGCGTGCGTATTGACCTGATAGCCGGCCTTGAGGGCCCGAGCGGTGATCGACGTGAGCATCGACTGCGGCATAAGCAGCAAGCCAGTGTTGTTCGGATCGTCATTGTACGGTTCGAGCAGCGCGGCGCCGCGCGAGCCGAGGGCGCCGTCGGCGTAGAGCTTCACGCTGCGCACCCAGAGGGAGCCATTGTACAGCGAGCTCTGCGGACCGCGCGCGAACCAGGTGGTGAGCGCGGCGGCATCGCTTCCACTGACCATCGCGTAGAGTCGAAAGTTGAGCTGGTTCGCTTTCCCGAGTTCCTCGTAGATATCGAGCACGCGAGCGCTCGCGCCGGCGTCGTGGACCCCGGTAAGTCCCCAGCGGTGCGACTCCGCGATCGACGCGAGCACTTCCTTCTTTTCGTCGTCGCGCGACGTCGGCGGAATGGCGCGTGAAACGAGCCCCTGCGCGTTGTCGACGAAGACGCCGCTCGGGCTCTTGTCGGCGGCGCGTTCGATGTGTCCGCCGGCAGGATCCAGCGTTGCCGCGGAGACTTTTGCCAGCTCCATTGCCTTGGCGTTGGCGAGACCCGCGTGACCGTCGACCCGCACGAGGTACACGGGATTGTTCGGCAGTGCGGCGCTGAGCTTGTCGTGCGTCGGGAATTTCGTGTCGGCCCAGCGGTTCTGGTCCCATCCGCGGCCGGTGATCCACTCGCCGGGCTTGGCCGTCTTCGCGCGCGCGGTTACGCGGGCGACGATCTCGTCGTAGCTCGCGGCGCCCGTGAGATCGACGACGGCGAGCGCAGTGCCGAGTCCGGCGACGTGTCCGTGGGCGTCGATCATCCCTGGAATCACCGTGCGGCCGCCGAGGTCGACGATCTTCGTTTGCGCGCCGCGGAGCGTCAGAGCGCCACGGGTATCGCCGACGAAGGTGATCTTGCCGCCGCGCACGGCCATCGCGTCGGCGAGCGGGTGTGCGTCATCTACTGTATAGATGCGCGCGTTGGTGACGATGAGGTCGGCGGTCTGCTGCTGGGCTCCCAGCGGCGAGGCCAGCGGTGCGGCAGCGGCGAACAGCAGGGTGGGAATGCGTCGAAGGCAGGTCATCGTCACGGATCGTCGAATTGTGAACTGGCGAGATCGACTGAAGTTCGCGCCCGCACCGCGCACCCGCCAGCCGTGACCCGCCGGTGACGAACGATCACTTTCGAGCGCCACCGCGTTCGGGCATCATTCGGGATGCGCCGACTTCTCGTTCTCGCCTTCGTTCCGCTCGCCGCCGGTAGCGCCCTGCATTCCGGGACGCCGCTCGTCATCGGTCATCGCGGGGCCTCCGGTACCGCTCCCGAGCACACGAGCGCCGCGTACGATCGCGCGCTCGCGTTCGGCGCCGACTACATCGAGCAGGATTTGCAAATGACGCGCGACTCGGTGCTCGTCGTTATGCACGACCCGACGCTCGACCGCACGATGCGCGGCGCGCCGGCCGACTGCAAAGGACGAGTGATCGATAAAACGCTCGCGCAAATCAAACTGTGCGATGCCGGACTTTGGTTCAACGAACGCTATCCGCAACTCGCCAAACCGGAATTCGTCGGTCAGCGTGTGCTGACGCTCGAAGAACTGTTCCAGCGCTACGGCGATTCGACGAACTATTATATCGAGACGAAGAATCCCGCGGACGCACCAGGAATGGAGCGCCGGATGATCGCGCTCATCCGCCAATACAGACTCGGCCCGATGAACGCGCCGCGTGGACGCGTGGTGATTCAGTCGTTCAGCGAGCCCAGCCTTCGGTTGGTGCACGAACTCGCGCCGAAGCTCCCGCTCGTGCAACTGATCGAGAAGCGTCCTGTTGGCGATCTCGATGCGGCTTTCGCGCGGATTGGCAGCTACGCCGAAGGGGTCGGACCGGACAAGCGGCTCATTGACGCCGAATGGATGAAGGCGGCGCATGCCCACTGTCTCGCCGTGCATCCATACACGGTCAACGAAACAGAAGAGATGCGCCGCCTGCTCGCGCTCGGCGTCGACGGGATGTTCACGAATTTCGCCGACCGGATGCGGGCCCTCGTTCCGGGCCCGCGTATCCGGATGGCCCGCTACTGCGCGAGTTCCTCCTGACGGCCGCGCGATGAGTGATCGATCACTTTCTGTGCGTGATCGTGCGGCATGTGCTCGTAGCCGTGGAATCGCTGCGTAAAGAGTCCGCGTCCGTGCGTCAGCGAAGAGAGTTTGGTTGCATAGAGGTGCATGTCGGCGAGCGGAACGATCGCCCGCACCCGCGTGCGCTTGGAGTTCTCGGCTTCGGGCTCCGTTCCGAGAATGTGCCCGCGGCGGGCACTCAGATCACCGAGGACGTCGCCGAGATAGGTATCGGGAGTGAGCACTTCTACGTGCTCGAGGGGCTCGAGCAGTGCCGGACGGCATTTGCTCGCGACCGCCTTGAAGGCGAGTATGCCAGCCATCTTGAACGATGCCTCATTCGAATCGACGGAGTGATAGCTGCCGTCGTAGCACTCGGCGACGAAATCGACCATCGGAAAACCCGCGAGCACACCGCGTTCCGATGCTTCATGAATGCCGCGACCGACGGCGGGAATAAAGCCACGAGGAATCGCGCCGCCGACGATCTCGTCGACGAACTGATAGCCCGCGCCGCGCGCCGCTGGCTTGAGCCGGACCCAGCAGTCACCGAACTGTCCCTTGCCGCCCGACTGTTTTCTGTGACGTCCCTGCCCGTCGCCGTTCGCAGTGATCGTTTCGCGATAAGGAATCTTCGGTACCGACAGCTCGGCTTTCACGTTGAATTGCCGCGCCACCCGCGACAGTGCGACCTCGACGTGACGCTCGCCCATGCCGCTGACGATCGTTTCGTGGGTCTCGCTGTTGTAGTGCGTTTGGAACGTCGGATCTTCGTCGTGCAGTCGGTGGATCCCCTGCTGAAGCTTCTCATCGTCGGCGCGGACCGCGGCCTGGACGGCGAAATGGACGGCCGGATCGGGGAGCGCAATCTGTGACAACCGCACCGGATGCGCGACGGTGGAGAGCGTGTCGTTGGTGTGCGTGTTCCGCAGCTTCGCGACACAACCAATGTCGCCCGGGAAGAGGCGGGTCACCTCGATGCGGGTACGCCCCTGCGAAATCGACAAGTGCGATAGCTTCTCGTCGGTGTCGCGCGTCGCGTTGAAGACGTCCTGTCCGTTCGCGACGGCGCCGCTGAACGTCCGGAAGAAGCTCACGTCGCCGACGTGCGGCTCGGCCGTCGTCTTGAAGACGAGCGCCGCGAATGGCGCATCGTCGCGGGCATGAATCTCCACCGTGCGATCGCCCTCGGCGCCCGTGAACGCGTGTTGCTCCTCCATCTCGTAGGCGTTGGGCATCAGGGCGACGAGGAAATCGAGCACTGTGCGCACACCATAGGTGAGCTGGCTCGAGCAACAGAGCAGCGGGAAGAGTTCCTGCTTCTTCATCGCCTCCTTCATCGCGGCCATTTCGTCGTCGCCAGGGAGTTCCTCGCCGGCAAAAAATCGTTCGAGGAGCGCGTCGTCGGTGCCGGCGACGGCTTCGACGAGCTCGGCGTGATAGCGCGCAAAGCGCTCCTGCTCGTTCGCTGGAATGTCGGTCTCTTCGTATTCGCCGGACTTCGTGCCGGCCTTGAACAGGTGCGCGCGCTTCGTGAAGAGATTGATCACGCCTTTGAAGCCGGAGCCGGAGCCGATCGGAATTTCCACTGGGACGACTTTGTCGGTTAGTCGTTCCTTGATCGATCGGTAGGCGGCGTCGAAATCGGCGTGCTCTCGGTCCATCGTCGAGACGACGAAGAGCACCGGATCGCGGCGACGCATCGCCTCGCGGAACATTCGTTCGGTGCCCGCTTCGACGCCGACCGAGGGATTCACGGCAACGAGCGCGCCGTCGGCGGCGGCGAGTCCGGCGATCGCATCACCCTGGAAATCGAGAAACCCCGGGGTGTCGAGCAAGTTGATTTTGGTGTCCTGCCACTCCGCGAAGGCGCAGCCGAGGGAAATGCTGTAGCCGCGTTCGACTTCTTCGGGGGAGGTATCGGTCAGCGTGGTGCCGTCTTTGATCGATCCGTGTCGCTTGCTGGCTCCGGACACGAAGGCGAGTGCATCGACCAGTGTGGTCTTCCCGCTCGCCCCGTGTCCCACTACAGCGACATTTCTGATGGTCTCACTGCGATACTCTTTCATAGAATCAGATCTCCTCAGACGACGTTCAAGTACCCTATTGGGAGCGTCGCTCCGGGCGTGAACAGCGTCAATCGTGGAAACCCCTACATCTCTGTCCGGTGCCTACGCTGCTCCGGACGAGTCTTGTATCGAGCTCCCCTCGTCGAGCGGCGCCGACGCCCGGAGATCGCGAAAAATCACGACTGCTCCGCTGTGCAGCGCGACGTCGCCGAGCGGGCGGTCGTCCGGCATCAATGAGGCGCGGGTGAGGCCGATGAATCGTCCGGACGAGGCGACGTAGTCACTGAGGCGCTGTTGTTTCGCGGCCGCGATGTGGCCGCGCAGCGTTTTGCCGCCGATGAGGACGACTTCGATAGCCCGCTCTTCGGTGCCGGAGGTCGGACTGGCCATAACCTGGATACTCGCGTCCGGCGCCGATGCCATGATGATCTGATCGGACTGCACGATGATGTGGCCGCCGGGTTCTTCCGTCTTCGGGCGGCGCGCGTTCGTGAGGCTCATCCAGCCGCCGCGGCGGCTGTTGAAGTAGTGGACGAGCGTCTGGTCTTCACCGATCTGGATGTTCCCCTCGATCATCGTCGCATCGCGCATCACGAGATGGAGGCGGCGCGGCTGCGCGGGGCGTACTCGGCCGGTGATTCCGGGAGCTGTCATTGCGGGCGCCTCGCGACGCGATAGATGGGAACGCCAAGGAGAAGCACGTACATAGCGACCGCGACGATCGGATTTTCCGTGAGCGTCGTCACCGATTCACCAGCCCAGCTCGCGACGTTGATCGCCGCGTCGTAGTGGAACGC